>JBJMGR010000232.1:0-212392 GCA_045807805.1 Pyrinomonadaceae bacterium
CACGAAGGGCGTCCCTGCGACAACGGGACGCCCTCGCAACCCTGACCCTTCCTCAAAGCCCGCCTCATCACGCCGGACTCTACTTTTATTTATGAACACATAAGTTTTATGCTATATACCACGATGTAAATTCAGAAGAGGGTGCCGGCGAAGTAAGCCGCACCACGCACTTTCTCTCAGCAACTCCGGCACAAGCCAAATCGCAAATTACACCGCCACACTGGAGGGCACTTTCTCGATGCGCTTTAACACCCGTCAGGCCACACGCGCCGCCGTCGCCGCCGTGTCCCTTTGCCTTACACTCGTGATGACGGCCGCGACCGCCTTCGGCCAGGCCGACGCCACCTCCGCCACGCTCAGGGGCTTCATCCGCGACCCCCAGAGCGCCGTCGTCGCCGGCGCCACAGTCAGGGCACGCAACCCCGCCAACAACTTCACCAGGGAGGCCGTCACGAACGACGATGGACTCTACCAGCTCGTACAGCTCCCGCCGGGTGAGTACGAGGTGACGGTCGAATCCCCCAACTTCAAACGGGCCGTCGTCCCGAGCGTCAAGCTCACCGTGGGCCAGCAGGCCGACCTCGACGTGTCCCTGGAGATCGGCGCCATCGGCGAGACCGTGACGGTGACGAGCGCCGACACCGACGTCGTCGAGACTTCACGCACGGCCGTCACCAACACCATCGAGCAGCAGAGAATCGACAACCTCCCCGTCAACACACGCGACTATTTAGGAATCGCGACCACCATCTCGTCGGTCAACCGCGGGAACGACCGCCCCATCGGGCCGGCCCCCAGCAGCGGCCTCAACATCGGCGGCCAGCGCGGGCGCTCGACGCTCGTCCAGGTGGACGGCGCCGACAACACCGACAACTCGGTCAACGCCTCCCGCACGACCGTGAGCCAGGAGGCCGTACAGGAATTCCAGGTCGCCACTAACTCCTACACGCCCGAGTTCGGCAGGGCCATCGGCGGCGTCATCAACGTCGTCACGAAGGGCGGCTCGAACGACCTGCGCGGCAACGTCTTCGGCTTCATGCGCCACAAGTCCTTCCAGGCGCGCAACGCCTTCGCCCCCGTCATCGACAACGACCCGAACAGGAAGCCTCCCTACACGCGCGGCCAGTACGGCTTCACCATCGGCGGCCCACTCGACCGCGACAACACATTCTTCTTCGGCTCGTTCGAGCAGCGCCGCCGGCAGGAGTCGGGCTTCTTCACGACGCGGCCGGGCCGCGACCTGACTAGTTCGGTGACCATCAACGGCCAGCAGTTCCGCAACCTGACCCCCGCGCAGGCCACGTTCATCCAGACCCAGCTCGCGGCGGGTAACACCGCGGTCGCCATCCCATACGCCTACTTCGCGTCCTCCGGCGGCTCCAACGCGTTGAACGGCACGACCCCGCTCGTCGTCTTCCCCGGTCTCTCGTCGCTGACACCGATCCCGGCGCTCCAACCCATCGGCGGTCGCTTCCTGCTCACTGGCGCTCCGCTGCCGACTGCCGCGAACAACAACGCCCTCCCCGGCTTCGTCACCGTTGACGCCGCCGGAAACCCCGTGGGCTTCAGGGCGCTCAACAGCCTCGCCCGCGTGTTCCCCATCTCCGAGGGCACGACCTTCTCGTCCGCGCGCCTCGACCACAACATCACGCCCCTGCACCAGCTCACGATGCGGTTCGGCTACAACCCGGGCCAGCTCAGCGGCATTCAGGACGAGTCGCAGAACCAGACGCTCGGGCAGAACGACTTCTCGCGCACCGGCATCCAGGAGTTGACCGACTCCACCTTCGTCACCACCCTGCACTCGACGTTCGGCACCAGCGTAGTCAACGAGGCGCGCTTCAACTTCGGCAGGCGCAGGGCGACATTTACTTCGCAGAACGGCAACGGCCCGGCCATCCAGATCTCCGGCTCGACTTTCCTCGGGCCTAACCCCTTCTCGCCCGTCGCCCGCGGGGAGACCCGCTACCAGTACAGCGACAACGTGAGCGTGATCGCCGGCAACCACACGTTGAAGTTCGGCGGCGACGCCAACTTCATCAGCGTGGCCGCCAACTTCCAATTGAACTTCCCCGGCCTGTTTAATTTCGGCACCGTCGCGCTCCAACCCTTCATCCCCGGCCTGCCCGCGAACGCCCCGACGCTGACCCCCGAGCAGTCTTACGGCGCGGGGATACCGGGCGTCTACATCCAGGGCTTCGGCGACCCTAACAGCACCCTGAAGAACCGACCGCTCGCGTGGTTCGCGCAGGATTCTTGGAAGGCCACGCGCCGGCTCACCTTCAACTACGGCGTGCGCTACGACGTGGAACTGACCGACACCATCCCGACCGTGCCGTTCCGCGACCCGCTCACCGGCGTCACATTGTCTGCCGCCGACCTTCAGACCGCGCAAGACCAACTCGGCGTGCAGCAGGGCTTCCCGCGAGACAAGAATAATTTCGCCCCGAGGGTCGGGCTCGCATGGGACATCATGGGCGACGGCAAGTCTGTCCTGCGCGCCAGCTACGGAATCTTCTACGATCACCCGCTGCTCGCCATCGCCTTCAACTCCGACATCGCGGACGCGGCTCAGCAGCAGCAGTTCACCACGGTGTTGCCGGGCTCGCCCGCTCCCAACGCGAGTCTCAACCTCCTACAGATATTCCAGGGCACGATCTGCTCGGCGACTCCCAACCCGCTGTGCCCGCTGCCCTCGACCTTCAGGACGCCGGGCGTTGCCGGCTCGGCCGAATACCAGCCCGGCCGTCTGCGCTTTAACGACCAAACTTTTGTCGGATTCGGACCCGTCCTGCCGTTCACGCTGGCCGTCGCCAAAGATTTCCAGTACGCGTACGCTAACCAGGCCAACGTGACTTACGAGCGCCAGATCGGCAAGAACATGTCGTTCTCCGCGAGCTGGAATTTCACGGGCGCCCACCATTTGCCACACCCGCAGGACGTAAACGCGCCGCGCACCGATCTACTAATCGAGAACTTCCGCCGATTCTCGGTCGGCAACCCAGCCCTGTGCGGAACCAACGCCCAGTGCCTCGCCAACGGCCGCGCTCCGTCCTCCTTCGGGGAGGCGGTGCTCTTTCCCATCCCGACCGCCAACAACGCCTTGTTCACCGTGAGAGTCCCCGGCTTAGTCGCCGTGAATAACTTGACCGGGCAGACGATAGTCTCGCCCCTGGCCGGCAATTTCTTCAGGCCCTCCGGCCCCAACTACTTCTTCATCCTCAGCGCCACGGGCGGGGCGGTCACACCCGCGGTCTTCAACTCGGCCCTGCCGGGCAGCGTCCGCACGGCGGGCCCGCTCTCGCCGTTCGGCGACGTCAGCGCGCAGCTCTCTGACGGCAACGCCGTCTACCACGCGGGCATCTTCGAGGTGAAGAGGCGCTTCTCGAACAACTTCCAGTTCCTCGCCTCCTACACCTGGTCGCACTCGATTGACGACTCTTCCGACCTCCAGACCCTCCTGAAGCCACAGGACAATCGCAACTTCCGGGCCGAGAGGGCGGACTCGCTCTTCGACCAGCGGCACCGCTTCGTCTTCAGCGGGGTCGCCGCCGCGCCGGCCTCCTGGCGCTCCTCCGGCACCACGTGGCGGAGGGTGTTCTCCGACTTCATCGTCGCGCCCATCCTTGAGGTGTCGAGCGGCAGGCCCTTCAACATCATCACGGGCACGGACACGAACGGAGACTTGCAGTCGTCGAACGACCGCCCCAGCGTCGCCTCCGACGGCACGCTCGTGCTGCCCGGCTTCCTCCAGAGCGGGTCACTCGGCCGCAACGCCGGCATCACACACGGCTACGCCTCCCTCGACCTCCGTCTGACACGCGTCGTACGCTTCGGTGAGACGACGCGGTTGGAGATCATCGCCGAGGGCTTCAACCTCTTCAACCGCAATAACGAAGTCTCCGTGAGCCCGTTCTTCACTGACGTAAACAACTTCGGGCAGCGTGCTTCAAACGGCCGTTACTACTCGCTCCGGACTGCGTCCGCGGATCCGCGGATATTTCAGGGGGGGTTGAAGTTCTACTTCTAATTGAAACTGTGAAATAACCCATCCGTTTGCCAATCTGGCAAACGGATGGGTTATTTTGCGTCCGGCAAACGGATTGTTTATTTTCTGCGTTGAATGAATTGTTGTCAGGCGTTGCTAACAAGTCCGTGAGTAAATATTTAAAATGGCGCGGAACAGTTACGCGCACGGAACGGAAAACACAATGGCTCCGTAACGCGCACATTTCCGTAATGTACGACATTCCGTGAAATCCGCCGGTTCGCGTTTAGTGACGAACGTAAATTTCGCAAAATTGGTTTTGTGCAAAATTCGCTTAAATTGTTGTCGGCCCGTATGATAGCAGACAGACAAAACTCTAACCTGTTGTAGATGCGATATTTACAAATTGACAACCTAACGGCGTTAGATTATGCTGACGGCGCGGAGACAGCAATGGGCCGTTCCGTTTCAGTGTCGTAAGACTTCTCACGGAACGGTAATTTGCGCAGTTTCGTGCCAGAGAGTTCTTTGCAGAATATAAAGCGGCGGACAGTGCCGTTAACACTGTCCGCCGCCGCTAAGAACCGTTATGGCGGTTCAACTTTTGTGGTTACGTTACCGTCTTTGTCAATAGTCACGGTAACAGTTGCGTTTGCGAAGTAACGGATGATTTTGACCATCCGGTTTGACCTCCCTAGTTGGGTTTCGTGGAGCGGAGGGGAATCAAACCCCTGGCACCGGGCTGCCAAGACCATGCGCCGCTAACCTGCCCGCCCCTCAAACAACTAGGAAGTTCAAAGAAAACAGGTCTGATGGCTAACGCTGTCAGACCTGTTTTCCATCTACGTCGCAATATAGCACGGTCGCCACGGCCCCACAAATTTTTGTGCCTAAGACCTTGCTAAATCTCAGATCTTTGGTCTCGCAATCTACGGATTGGTTATTTTCTGCTTATGACCAAGCAGGAACTTGAGAAGCTTATTTTTGATGCTTTTTTAGAAGCCACGCCAGATTTTAAGGCGGCGATGGCCTCGTACACCCAACCGGACGACGACCCACCTGATATTTTATGCTCGATGAACGACGGCCAGCACATCGGCTTTGAGTTAAAAGAGTGGCTAAACGAAGAGCAGATGCGAGAGGCAAAAGGCAGAGAAAGATTACAAGAGTCAATTTTTGAAGCTATCGCGGAGTATCCGCCAAATAGCTATCAACATATTGCCTACTTATGGCTCTTTCCGAGGACTAAGTTAAGAGTGAAGGAGGCGGACCGAGAAGCATTCCGTACCGAACTCTTCACGCTCATTGAAGAGATCGAAGTCCGATGGCCTAACGAACCGATGTGGCACAGTCCGCAAGGCCACCGCGTAACCGACCTCACACACTATCCCACAGCCTCAAAGTACCTTCACAACGTTGAATTTTTCCCCCAAGAGTTTCGCGGAGGATGGGCTGGTAGCCGCCGCTGGATTCGCTTCCCCAACTGGGGCGGGTCCTACTCTCCTACCCCAATGGTGAATGCGCTACTGGAAACAGTCGCGGCCTCTATTGACTATTACCGCGGCACTAGGCTGGGTTACGAATTTAATCTACTTATTCATTACAGCCAAGCACTTCTATATAACTATTCCGTAGAAACGTCGGAATACAAAATAGACGATGCCGCACGCGCCGCTTCCGACGCCGTCGGAGATGACCCAGGACGATTAACCAAGATTTATCTTTTGATCTATGGGGAGCCCAGCATAGTTTACCGTCTCTATTAAACTACGTCTGCGGAACTCATACTTTTGGCAAGCTATTGCTTCCATTTCATACTTTCGGCAAACGGATGGTTCAATTTTAGCTCGGCGTCAAATTTTCACTGACAGATAACAAAGGCTTTTCACTGCACTACCAGCAAGAGGATGCTTCCATTTGCGGCAAACGGATAGGTAAAGTCACACAATTCTGAGAAATAACCCATCCGTTTGCCGATTTGGCAGGCGGATGGGTTATTTTGCGTGCGGCAATCGGATGGGTTATTTTCTGCGTTGAATGAATTGTTGTTAGGCGTGGCTATCGAGTCCTAAACTGGGTCTTGTTTGAAGAGATTAGTAGAATGGTTTTGCCGCCAGAGGGACGTTCTCACTCACTTCTCCCTCTGGGTAATCTGCCGCCTACAGGGCTTAACGGGTTGGCTCTTACATATCGAAACTGCCGTAAACCTGGAACACCCAGCTTAGCTGCTGTAGCTATCCTTCCTCACCTGTTTCGATCTCGTTCACTGCCCTGGAGAATATTTGATTAAACGTCCTTACGTCCTCAAAAAACTCAGGGGACAATTCTTTAATATTTCTCGCCAGCGCCGCGTCGATAGCCTCCACCTCGGCCGAACAGGCGGGTAAGTAGTAGTTGCCGATCCTGCCCTTGTTGTCCTTGTAGACGTAATGCCTTTTGAGTTCCATTCTCAGAGCCGCTCCAAGTGCCGCGACCTCTTCTTTTGCTTTCGGTGTAAGTAATGAGAGCGCCACCGGGAAACGGTCGAGCAGCCACTTCTTGAGGTTGAACCCGTCCGAGGCAACACCCCACCACCAGTAACCCAGAGAACTGCCTAATAAGGCGAAGGCGATGTCGGCGCTCTTCGCGTCCTTGAATTTGTAGCCGGCGGTACGCGCCGGCAGCGACGGCCTGCCCTGCATGTCGGTAGTTTCTGGTATGTCCCGCCACACCGGGAACCAGTTGTACGCCGTGCCGCCCACATACAGGCACGGCTCCGGGAACCGCGGCGCCGCCCTGGCCAGGGCCGAGAACGAGATCGAATGCGTAAGACTCTCGGCCAGCGTCGTTTTTTTGGCGAGCAGGCTGCTCAACGCGTCGGCCTGGATCTGGCTGCCCACCTTGGGTATACCCGCCGCTATGTCCACCTTGAAGCGGGCGTACGAGAGCAGGGGAAACAGGTACGGCCTGCGCTCGGTCTCCCACCGCATCAGGGCGGTAGTCGCGCCGGCCCAGCCGCCGGCAGTACTCTCACGGGAAAATAGCGTTATGCTGCAACGCGTCCTGACCTCGTTCCCGAAAAGCGCGCTCGGGATGCGGTCGAAATGTGACCACCACCACTGCCCCTTCTCCTCCATGAATAACTGCCGCATGGCGACGTACGGCCTTTTGGTGGAGAAAGCCACCGAGAGGGGGAGGATCATGCCGAACTTGCCGTGCTCGGAATTTATCAGGTGCAGGCTCCGCTCCACGATGAACGTGTACAAGTCCTCGTCGCGGCTCCACTCGTTGAGCGCGGTCTTGAATGTCGCCTTCAGCAGCGAGCGGCTGATGTTACGCGGGATCTCGACGTATGGCGGGTTTCCGAGTATGACGCTGAAGCCGCCTCCCTTGATAATGCTGTTGAAGTCGATGAACCAGTGGAAAGGTTTGTGTGAGGAAAGCCACTTCTGGTATTCGACACGCTTCGCGTGGTCGACGCCGTAATCCCCCGCCAAGTACTGGTTGAGCTCCCTCTCCAGGTCGCCGAATTGCCGACGCAACTCCCTCTTAGCTTCGCCGATTTCCTCCGAGGTTACGTCTTGCCTCGTCTGAATCTCCCGGAAACTTCGGAAGGCCCTGTCGGCTACTTCCGCGCTCCCGCCGATCCTACCCATGGAGTCTTCAAAGTCGAACTTCCTCGTCACCGCGCGCTCTACCTCGGCCTCGGTAGCGTACCCTACCAGGGAGTTGCCCGCACGGATGTTAAAGTCGATGTCCGGGAGCGGTTCGATCTCCTCCACCCGCTCGATCTGGGCGACGAGCTTAAGGAAAAGCCGTAGCTTGCAAATCTCGACCGCCTCCTCCATCAGGTCCACGCCGTAGAGATTGTTGAGGACGATAGTCTTCAGGATGAAGTAGTGCGGGTTGGGGTGGCGCTCCTTATCATTCATCCGCCCGATGATCGCGCGGAAGTCGCTGAACGGGTCCGTCCTGTGTTTCGTCTCCGCGCGGTCGTAATCGGAGACGAACGACTCCATGCGGCCCAGACAGGCGTCGTAGAGCGGCACCATGACATTCAGCGCGGCGAAAAGAAACGCACCCGACCCGCAGGTCGGATCGAGGACCGAGAGCCCCGGCTGGTAAGAAGCTTCGTCGCCCGACGACACGCGCCCGGCCATCGTGTAGTAACAGGCTCGCACCAGGTCGGGACTCTCGCTGCTCTCGATGACGTCCTGCGCGAACTGTCGGATGTCCAGGTTGCGGGTGACCAGGTCGTTGATCGTCTGCACCTCTCCGGCTTTAATGTCGGAGACGAGTTTCTGATACCTCTCGCGCCGCTGCACGCACTCCCGCCACGTCTCCGCTGGCAGGCCGAACTCCGTATCAGCCAGTCGGCCCCAAGCCTCTCGCCTGGATGAATCGCAGACGCCCCCGGCGATGGCCTTGGGCAGAGGAAGGTGCGCGCCCTTCCTCACGGCCTCGAATATGTACCTGTCGGGGTTATCCTGAATCAGCCTCCAGACGAAGCCGTCGGGCCTGAACGCGATGGCGCAGGATTTCTCCGCAGCCTCGAAGATAAACGGGATGATCGTGTTCCTGCTGATGTACTCGGTGACGTCCTCTTTGGTGTAGTACGCGCCCATCTCCTTCTGGTTGATGTACTTCTCGAAGATGTAGCCAAGCACGTCGGGGTTGATCTCGTTGTCGGCCCTCAGGGGGCGCTCGTCGAGGTGCCACTGGTAGGTATCGAAGAAGGTAAAAATGTTCTCGAACGCCTCGTCCGCGATCTGGATCCCTGTGTAACTGCGCTCCAGCTCGTGGACGTCGAAGAGGCCGCCGTTGAGGTACGGGACGCGGCCCAGCAGCCGGTCGAGTTCCGGGTTACGGCCCTGCTGGCCCAGGCCCTCGTGGAACAGGCGCAGCAGGAAGTGGCGGTAGAACGAAAGGAACTTGTCCCCGCCCTTCTTCTCCCTCATCACCCGCAGCCGGTTACGCAGGTAATTCAAGTCGCCGTCGAGAAACCCTTTCTTCTGGATGAAATAGACGAACATCAGGCGGTTGAGCATGAGCGAGGTGTACCACTCGCGGTCGCCCTGATCCTGGATGCCCTTGACGAACTTGAGGAAGGCGGCGTGCTCCGTGTTGAATCGGTCGTAGAACCTCTTGGTGACGCGCTCGACGTCGAACCCCTGCCTGACCCTGCGGGCCGGGTCGGTGACGGTAATGCTCTCCTCCTCTTCGAGGGAGAAGGCGAGCGTGACGAGCTTCTGCTGTAGCCGTTCGCCGGACTGCCCCTTGACGTACGTCTCTTCACGAAGGGCGAGGGGTTTCCCCGGCTCGCGCCTCACCCACTGCCACCGCTGGGTGCTCCTGTCGCGATTGACGAACACGACCAGGTGCTCGAAGGCGAGCTTTGTAAGTTGCCGCTCGATCTTCATTCGCGCGGGCCGTTCCGGCACGTTGCCCTCTGGGTCGGGGGAGCATTCGAAGACCTGAAAGCCACGCTTCTCGGCGAGCGGAGAGAGGCCGTAAGACGCGCCGTCCACGACGACCTCGATGGGCTGGGCCCGGAAGCGGTCCCACCCGAGCTCTTCGACGAAGAGCCTCTTGAAATCAAAGTCCCTGATTAACTGACGGACGCGTAAGTTATTGACCGGCACTCTCGGCGACTCCTTCCTTCCGCTCAAATAGACCCATTGAGCAGATGATCTGCGGCTCCTGCTGCTCCTCCTCCTCGTCGATGCGGCAGAGCTGGCCCTCGTCGCGGAGCGCGACCGCCAGGTCGGCCAAGGCGTGGTCGTCGATGCCGGCTTTGAACTGCCGGTTGAGCGTGTCCACGGCGAACTGCCGGAGGGGATAACGGTAGATGTCGTCGATCGCCTTCGCGAGCTGCTGCGTCTCGAAAAGAGTCCCGCGCACATCGTCGGCGTAACGCTTGAGGCGGTCGTAGGTTCGGAAGCGCGCACCCGAAGGGCGACCCAGCTGCCCGCCCACCGTCTTCTCCTCCGTGACAATCTGCTCGACCCCGCGCGCGACGAGTCTGTGGTGGTCGGGGTCCCGCGGGATGGGCGCGGTCTCGGGCGAGCACTCCGCCGCCTGAAGGATGGCGAGCTGCGATTGGGTGATGGGCTTGCCTTGGCGGTCAACCCAGGCGAGAGAATCCGTCCCTTCGCCCGAACGCATGTAGACGAGCACGCCCTCCGGCATGACGCCCGTCGGCCGGTGCTCGCGCGTCGAGTAGACGACGTTCGGCATGTCGGGTATCAGGCGCTGGAGCTTGGCGTCCGCGTCTATCGCGTTCTTCCAGATCTGATAGGCGTAAGAGGCGAGGTCGACTTCCGTGTCCGACTCCCCGTCCAGGATCTCGGACTTCTCGTGGTAGAGGTCGATCAGCCGCTGCCCCTCGGCCTCGTCCTCGAAGAAAGTCTCGTCGGCGCCGACGACTTCGGCGTTCTCCTTCAGACGGCGGCTCACGCGGCTCCGGAGTTTAATGATGCGCTCGACGCCATCGGCCGGCAGGAACGAGTAGCAGAGGATGGCTTCCGACCTTTGGCCGATGCGGTCCACGCGGCCCGCGCGCTGGATTAGCCTGATGATCGCCCAGGGCAGATCGTAATTGACGATGACGGCGCAGTCCTGAAGGTTCTGGCCCTCGCTCAGCACGTCGGTCGCAACCAGTACGCGCAGCTCCCTGTCGGGCGTCACGCGGTCGCGCTTCTCGTTGCTCTCCGGGCTAAAGCGCCAGGCGAGTTCCGTCGGGTCCGGTGAGTCGCCCGTGACGCCTTCCATGCGCGTGACCCCGCGCGCCTTAAGCTCGGCCTCTAGGTAGTGAACCGTGTCGGCGAACTGGGTGAAGACGAGCACCTTGTCCTGCGGGTGACTTTCGGTCAGCAGCCGGGCCAGCGCGTCCAGCTTGGCGTCGCGGCTCGCGTCCCACGCGCCGCAGCTCTTCAACACCTTCATCAGAGCAGCCGCGTCCGTCGCCAAGTCCCTACCCAACGTCTCCTTGAACAGCGACGGTCGGAGCCACTTGAACCGGCGACGGAAGCGGCCGCTGTAATCCGCATACACCTCGCCGGCCCGTCGCCGGTACTCCTCTTCATTCAGGAGCGGCTTGATCAAAGAACCCGCCGGGGGCTCTTCCACCTCTCCGTTTTCTTCTTCATCTTCCTCAAGGAAGCCGAGCAGACCCTCCTCGAGGTCCTCGTCATCGCGGCGCGCGTCCAGAACCTCGGCCCCCTGCGCGCCTATCGGGAGCGGGAGGCCGTTCTCGATCGCGTGCAGGAAGACGAAGTTTCTGAGGACGTGCCGCTCGACCGACTGGATGAAGGCCGGCCCGCCCGACTCCAGCCGCTTGAACAGGTTCGTGCGGCAGAAGCCCATCAGGCGCTTACCCGCGCGCGAAAGTCCCGCCAGCGCGCGCGCCTCGGCTTGCGTAGGCGGCTCACCGGGCGCCGCCGAAACGTAGTTCCCCAGCCCGTAGCGCGGCAGGGTCAGCCCGTTGACGGCCCTCACTACGGGCCGCGAGGACAGCCGCCCGTAAGGGTCGTTCTTGTCCGCGTCGTCGATGGCAAATTTGACCGTCCGCGGTATGCGTACCGGGAACGGGTGATACTTCCCGTCCTCGTAAAGCAGAGAGGGACGCCCGCTCACGGGATCGGGCACGGCGTAGTTGTTCTTGATAAAGCTCCTGGTGCGCCGCACCAAGTAGAGACGCATCAACTCCCGCCAGTCGTCTGCGTACTCGCTCTTCTCGAACGCGGCGAGGGAGCGCACCGGGCACTGGTGCTGACGGATGAATTCCGTCTCACCCATCTCCCTCAGCTTCACGTCCGGCCTGATGCCGAGGTCCGCGTCGTCCGGGACGAAAAGGCGGAGCTGTGCGGAAAGGTCGAGATAAGACTTGTTGTAAGGCGTGGCCGAGAGCAACACTACCTTGCTGTCGCTCGAGCTGATGTACTCGTGGATCGCCTTGTAGCGCTTTCCCTCGCGGTTCCGGAGATTATGGCTCTCGTCGATCAGCACCAAGCGGAAGCGCGCCGGCACGTCTGGCAATTCACGAATGACGCGGCTGCTGGACATCACCTTGGCCCGCAGCCCGTACTGGTCGACGTAGCCCTGCCACATCTTCACCAGGTTCTTCGGGCAGATGATCAATGTGCTCGTGCCGTGGACGTCCTGCTGGATGCGCGAGAGCGCCGTCGCCATGAGCGTCTTCCCGAGGCCCACCACGTCGCCGATCAGCACGCCGCCGCGCTTGTTCAGATGGTGCGCGGCTATCTTCACGGCCGCACGCTGGAACTCGAACAGCTTTCTGCCGAAGTCCCGCGGGATGTCGAACTCGGACAGACCGGCGCGCGCCTCCTGTGAGAGGTGGTACGCCATCTTCACGTAGATATGGTACGGCGGGATCAGGTCCTGGCGCGCCCAACTCTCTTCGATGATCTGGATGAGCTCCTGGGAGATGTCGATGCACCAACGGTCGTTCCACCGATCCTCGAACCACCTGCCGAGCTTCTGGCTGGCGTCGCCGTCAAGCACGTCTATGTTCAGCTCACCCTGGTAAGAGAGGCCGGAGAGCGTGAGGTTACTCGACCCCAAGTAGCCGACGATCGGGTTGATACGGTCCGGCCGGTGAATCAGGTAGAGCTTGGCGTGGAGAGTGTGCTTCAAATAAAGCTTAACGACGACCTTCCCGGCCTTGATCTGAGCTACGAGCCTGCGCAGTCCCGCCTCGTCCGCGTCGGTCGGCACCCCGAAGGTGAGCTGGTTCCTGAACTCCTCGGCCAGTTTCTTCTTGATGCGCAGAGCCGTCTGGTTGTCGATGCCTTCGTCGTCGTCTTTGACGAGACTCATCTTATCCCGCAGTTCCTCCTGAGGGAGGCGTTGCATGCCGACCAGCAGGCGGCAGCAGCGGCCGTCGGCGCCGTCCCAGCGCTCGATGTAGGAGTCCAGTTGCCTCCAGCCGCGAAGATTGAAGTAGCCGACGCAGAAATCAGATCGCTCAGCGGTATCGAGGGCGTCGCACAATGCGGGCAGTAATCGTTGCTCGATATTATCGAAGATACGGGGCATTAAGAATTCTCCATACTTATGATATTAACCAGTTGGAATGAGCAGTAAGTGTCAAAAGCTACCCACCCATTTTAACCGTCAAAAGAGGTGTTGCGGTGAAGCATAGATCAGGATTATATGCAGATCTTCGTAATCCGCTAAATACCACGCACTTTCCGACAGGCTTCGTCATAAGCTGCTGTCACCTCACGACACTGCTCTTCAAGAAGGCGCAGCATTTCACCAGAGAGAGGAGGAACAGCGCCCGCACTTTCAATCCATTCAAGTATCTTGTGCCGCCTCTGTTCAAATGTAGGACCGGACCCATATTTCTCCAGCAGGAACTCCTCCCAGTCTTTGTCCCTCTTCTCCTCTGCGTTGCATGGCTTGCAGGAGAATACCCGATTGGAGATGTGGTTGCGCCCACCTTTCGCGGCGGAGACTAGATGGTCAAGGTCGCCTTTACCCTGTCCGACAGGGGTGCCGCAGTAGGCGCAGCAATGATTAAAAAAGGCAATGGCGCGCTGCCGCTCCTCAACCGCCGGCTCCGGATCAACAATGAAACGCAGCCCTCGCCGCATTAGATTCTTAACTTGAGACGGTGTCAGTTTCATGCGTCTTGTGCCCGTAGTTAGCCAACCTGAACATCGGTTTACGCATTTTACACCCACCCTTTTGTGTATTTGGAATAGTTATACTCGTCAATTAGTTTGAGGAGTTCTCTGCTCGTGGGCTTAGGGGTGATTCTCGCTTGAAGCTTCTCAACCATTTCTTTTGTCATCTTCAAAAAAGCAAGATATTTTTCTACCGGGTTAGAGGAGTAATAGTATCCGTAAGCACGTGCAATCTTCTCGTCCCACAATGGGAAGAAATCAGGTGCTAACAGGTGTAAGGCTTTGGCAACACCTACCGGACTCTTCACCCCTTTCCTCTTACCATCACGAATCTTTAAAGCGTCAAGGAATTGGTCAAATAAATGCCTGATCTTTTCATCGTCGGATTCGGTGTAAGCGAGGATGTTTGATTTTCTATATCTACTCAGTAATTCAAAGTTGCTAGATATGCACTTTTCAAGCTCATCAAAGTCAAAAGGGCCATGTCTATAAAAAGCCTGATTCCAAGTAAGCAGCAAGACGCCTAAGCTATCGGCCATATCTGAGGCATTACCCCAGAAATGTTGAACTAAAAATGTTGCAGTCCTGTACATAGCATCCCGCCCTTCGTGACGCTTGAAGGCAAGATGTCCATTCTTCAGTTCTGCCGGCGACGGAAATGTCATTATGCTTAGTAATAGCGTAAGAAATCGAAGTGTACGAAAGGTGAAAGAGTAATGTCTCACCTTTTGTGTAATTAACTTTGTTCTGAACCTCTCATTGCATTCTGTACTCAATGCCACCAAGTAGATAAATTCTGCACTTTCTGCCAATAACTGCTTTAAATCCCTTGTAAGGATTTATCAGTTTCTCTTGGAAATTCGCAACCAATGTATGCCAAGAACTGGTTAAATTACTGCCAAGTATTAGTTAAAGGGACACGCAGGCTTTCATCTGCAGGAATCGCTTGGGGCGGCTGGTGATGCCGGGCGTCAGGTGCTTGTCTCTTTTAGGTTGCCAAGGAGCTGTGAATCAGTGTAAGAGCATATTGCTATGAGCAAAGTAATTCTCACACTCTTGCTGTTGCTGCTCTCGTCACTCAATGTTGCAGCTCAGAAATCCGTTTCTCAATTGGCTCCTGCCCACACTTCCGCATTGCAGCAGTTCTTATCAGAGCACCCCAATTTAGACTTTCTCTCGGAGAGAGATTGTGAACGCGAGGCTTTGAAAGGAATGCGCGAACACTTTGGAGCGCGGTTCATGCCTTTTTACCATGTAGGAGATTTCAATCACGATGGAAGACAAGATTTCGCGTTAGTCCTCACAAAAGATACTCCGCCGAAGGAAGACCCTGATTTGGCTGACACCCATCGCTTCCAGTATGAGGTTACGGTCGTGGTCTTTAATGGGCTAAGACGCGGCGGGTATAAAGCAGCCTTCATTAAAAATACTACTGCACCGCTTGCCTGTTTCTTAGCTATGTCTCAGGAAAAAAGGAGCAAGCTTTACTTCGCAATTTATGAAACCGATGCAGGTTTTGTGATGACACCAGCAGGGCAAGGATATATTGCGGAAGCTTTACATGAAGATAATTGAAATACGCGTTTTTAATCCACGCCGCACCTACAACGGCATGCACCCACCGCGATGTACTTTCGGCAATTTGTTGCTTTCAATTTGCACTTTTGGCAAACGGATGCTTCCATTTTCGCTCAGGTAGAATATTGGCAGGAGCAAAATATAAGGCTTTTCGCTGTACTTGCGGCAAGCGGATGCTTCCATTCTTGGCAAACGGATGGGTAAAGTCACAGCCTGTGAGAAATAACCCATCCGTTTGCCAATCTGGCAGGCGGATGGGTTATTTTCTGCGTTGAATGGCTTTGCCTCACGAACTAAACGTGAGGCAGGATTGTGAGGCAGGAATTGGAACCGTGAGGCAGGCCAGCCGCGACTTAGATTGCTTTCCGCACATAAAATCCCCTCGCAACGCTTGGCCCTATCTTTCCCGCCGCGCAGGGGGTATTCCCGCCGCCGCCATCACTTCAAGCGGTTTCCCACACCCGAGATAACTCGGAAAGGTTCCCATGCCACCCAAGCGCATCCTCTGCGTCGATGACAATGAGGATACGTGTGACCTCCTCAAGACCATGCTCGGCATGGCGGGCTTTGATATTATCTCCGTCCCCGACGCGGCCGAAGCCCTCCGGCTGATAGAAAGCGAGCGGTTCGACCTCTACGTCCTCGACAGCGAGATGCCTGGCTTCTCCGGGCTGACGTTGTGCAATAAGATTCGCGCCGTGGACACCCACACGCCTATCGTCATCTTCTCCGGTCACGGCTTTGAATCCCACCGCGAAGCGGGGATGCTGGCGGGCGCTAACGCCTACCTCGTCAAGCCCGACGTGTCGGAACTCATCCCCACCGTCAAGCGCCTGTTGGAAGGGCCGCGCGCCGCCGACCTTTAACCTTTTACCGTCACACCCGAATTGTGGGGCAAGCTATCGAATCGTGAGGCAAGCTGCCATCCTGAGGCAAAGCCTTCGACGGGCGTACTTGATACTCCGGCCTCAAATAGTCAAAAAGGGAAGCCCAAGGCGAAAGTATTCTTTAACACCCAGATCACATCACAACACACACACAGCCGCTCCGCCCTATCTGTTGCAATCCCCGCCATCTTTCAAATACATTCTTCTCCGAATGAAGTCACGCAGGCGCAAGTACACCGCCGAAGAGTCGGCCCTCCCCCCTCGCGCTAAGAAGACGAAACCAGCCCTCACGCCCGAAGAACTCACGCTCATCACCTCCGCCCTGATATCACCCCGCGACTGGTTCGCAGATTACGGGGCCGCCTACGACATCCAATCCTCAAAACGCATAGCGGACTTGTGCGACGCCACCCGGAGAACCTTCCGCCGTCGCGCAGACTCCCCGACATTCCCGCGGGGTTGGGATTGCGCGAAGTTAGGGGCACGCTGGTATTTGTTCATAGTAGATCCCGCCCTCGTCTGCGCGCCAAAACACAACCGCGGCAAGATTCAACGCCGCTCGGCCCCGCCCCCTTCGGTCACGCCGGAACTCGTCGAAAAAGCATTCTCCACGCTCTTCACCGTGGCGGAGTGGCTCGAACACGTCGGGAGGCCCGTCTACGGTTTTACCGAAGTTTCCTACATCAATCAGCTTACCTGGGAAAGGCCGTGGGGAAACTCACACCAAGCTTCCACGTTCCCACCGGGCTGGAAGCCCGTTCGCCTCGGCCGCTCATACCTCATCCATCACGAGACGCTCCTGCCCAAGAGCCTCTGGTTCAACTAGTCCCTCGCGGTCGCGTCGCAGCCCCCTCCAAAATAATCAAGGGATAGTTGACGTGTCGTGTAGACACCTTCTAATTCCTCGCCGCCCCGCGGCGGAAAAATGTTGCGTCCCCACGCCTTCGCAGAAACGCCCTCCTACGCCAAATGCCCGGCAGTACCAAGTGAGAAAAATGACTACTTCAAATCGAGAGTGGGAAGCAGTCGGCGGCTCGAAAATCTTGGCCCCGATTAGCGAAGAAAGATGTCAACAGAACTCAACGGATCGCTTCCCGACTCTCAGCAGGTCGTCGGCGCGGGCGCCGCCGGCGCGCTCGGTCAACAGCCCCTGGCCGCCCCCGACGCGGAAGACTCGCCGGCACTGCTCCCGCAGACGCGCGAGTTCGTCAACGTAGTCAAGGCGCGCCTGCGCGCCGGCACCCACTTCAACAACCCGGCGATCACGGCGCTCGCGAACGAGGTGTTGGGCGGCAGCAGGATGCAGGGCACCTTCACGCCCAAGTACGTCTACGACTGCGTCGAAGTGGCAGTCAACGAGCTGCTCTTAGAGCAGGAGGCGCACGCGCTGATGGGGATGGCCGACCCCGCGCTCGGCCTCGACCACGTGCTGCGCCCCCTGCTCGCGCAGCTCCCGACGCAGACCGACCGCACGCAGGAGCAGCAACTCCTGCAACAGTTTTCGACCCCGCCCACGCTGGCCTTCATCGCCGCGCGCGTCCTCAACCCGAGGCCAGGCGACCTGGTGATGGATTCGAGCGCGGGCACGGGCTCGCTGATCGTGTGGGCGAAGGCGGCGGGTGCGGAGGTTCTGACGAACGAGATCAGCCCGAGGCGCACGGCGCTGCTGGAGCTGATGGGCCTGCCGACGACGAACTTCGACGCCGAGTTCCTCGACGACCTCTACCCGCCCGAAGTGGTGCCGACTGCATTTCTGATCAACCCGCCCTTCTCTGCGACCGGCGGGAGGGTCGCGCGCAACAGCTCGGAATTCGGAGCGCGTCACATCGAGACGAGCCTGCGGCGGATGGCCCTCGGCGGACGCCTGACGGCAGTGATGGGAGAGGGCATCCGGCTCGACAAGCCGGCCTTCAGCCAGTGGTGGAGACGCATCGCCGCCGCCTACACCGTGCGCGCCGTCGTCGGAATTGACGGCCGGAATTACGCGAAGTACGGGACAACCTTCGACAACTGCCTCCTCGTCATCGACAAGACCGGCCCGACGCCGGGCGCGACCTGGGACGCGCAGCTTGGGAGCATCACCTGGGGCAACGTCGAGACGCTCGAAGAGGCGTGGGCGATGCTGGCGGGCGTGGCGAAGGACAGACCCCGCGTCGGCGAAGTCCGGACGCGGGCGCTTAAGGCCGCACCCGCCGCACCCGCCGCTGAAGAGCCGGAAGCACCCGCTCGGGCCACATCCGACGTAACCGCGACGGCCGCCGCGCCCCCCGCCGCGGTTGAGACCTTACCCCGTCAGTCGCCTCAACAGCCCGTCGAAGCAGACGCCGGCACCGACACCGGCGAGCCCCAAATCATCGGCGCCGCACACGCCGACGAAAAAGCCGAAGGCGCGGAGGGCGACGAGGACATCTTCGTTCCTTACAAGCCGGCCTTGCTCCGCGGCGGCGTCGAGCACCCGGCGCTCATAGTCGAGTCCCGCTCGATGGGCTCGGTCTACCCGCCGCCGATCACGTACCGCCCGAACCTGCCCAGGCGCATCCTGAGGCGCGGCATCCTCTCCGCCCTCCAGTTAGAACGCGTCTGCTACGCCGGCCAGGCCCACGAGCAGCGTCTCCCCGACGGCGCGCGCGGCGGATTCTTCGTCGGCGACGGGACGGGTGTGGGGAAGGGGAGGATCCTCGCCGGCATCATCGTCGATAACTGGTTCCAGGGCTACGACCGCGCCGTCTGGCTCTCCGTCAACAACGACCTGATGGACTCGACGCGCCGCGACCTGAACGACCTCGGCGTGAGGGTGCCGCTTCACAAGATCAACGACTTCGATGTCAAGCAGCCCATCACGGCCACCTGCGGCGTCATCTTCAGCTCCTACAGCTCACTCATCGCCTCGGCGAAGAGCGGCGAGACGCGGCTCCAGCAGTTGATGGAGTGGCTCGGCCCGAACGGCGTCATCATCCTTGATGAGGCACATAAAGCGAAAAACGCACTCGCGGGCGGCCGCGGCGAGCCGACGCAGACGGGTCAGGCGGTCATCGACCTCCAGAACGCGGAGAAGAATCCCGACTACAGAGTCGTCTATTCGAGCGCGACCGGTGCCACCGACGTACGTCACATGAGTTACATGACGCGCCTCGGCCTCTGGGGCGAGGGCACGTCCTTCCCCGGCGGGTTCGGGGAGTTCATGTGCGAGATAGATTCGGGCGGCGTCGGGGCGATGGAGATGGTCTGCCGCGATCTCAAAGCCCTCGGCAAGTACGCGTCCGCCTCGATCAGCTTCGGCGTAGACCCCGCGAGCGGGCTCGCCGTCGAATACCGCGAGATCGTCCACCGCCTCACCGACGAGCAGCGGGCCATGTACGACGCGATGGCCGGCGCCTGGCAGATCATCTTCCAGAACATCGACAAGGCTCTCGAAATCACGAACGGCGACAACCGCGCGCGCGCCAACGCCATGCAGAAGTTCTGGGGCGACCACCAGCGGTGCTGCCGCTCGGTCATCTCGGCCTTCAAGGTGCCGGCGCTCATCGCCGAGGTGGAGAAAGAACTCGCCTCCGGCCACGCGTGCATCGTCTCGCTCATCGGCACCGGCGAGTCGAAGACTAAGGAGCAGATCGCCAAGCAGACGGCCGGCGGCGGGCACATCGAAGACCTCGACTTCAGCCCGCGCGAGATGATCTGCGGGATGGTCGACCGCGGCTTCCCCACCACGCAGTACGTCGAGAAGACGGACCCTTCGACGCAGCAGACCATCCGCGTTCCGCTCCTCGACGGGGAGGGGAAGGCCGTCGAGAGCAAGGAGGCGCTGCGCCTGAAGCAGATGCTCCTCGACCAACTCTCGCGCCTGGAGCTGCCCGAACACCCGCTGGATCAAATCGTCAATTATTTCGGCGTGAAGGCCGTGGCCGAGTTGACGGGCCGCAAGCGCCGCCTCATCCGCCAGCCGGACGGGAGGCTCGAATACGTCAAGCGCAACCCCGAGGGCGTCGCGATGACGAACGCCAACCTCCACGAGATGGCTCTGTTCCAGGCCGGGAAGAAGGACATCGCGATCATCTCGGACGCCGCCTCGACCGGAATTTCTCTCCACGCGGACAGGCGCGCCGGGAACCAGAAGAGGCGCGTCCACATCACGCTCGAACTGAACTGGTCCGCCGACAAGCAATTACAGACTTTTGGGAGGTCACACCGCAGCAACCAGGCGCAGCCCCCGATCTACGTGCTGCTCTCGACGGAGTTGGGCGGCGAGAAGCGGTTCAGCTCGACCATCGCCAAGCGCCTGGCGAGTCTCGGCGCGCTCACCAAGGGCGACCGCGGGGCGGCCGACGGCGGCGACCTGACGAAGTACAACTTCGAGACGGACGAGGGCGCGGCCGCGCTCAACCTCCTCTACGGCAACATCCTTCGCGGCGTCAACGTCGTCGGACTCGACAGCCCGCGCCAGACCCTGCGCAACATGGGGCTGCTCGTGCGGAGGGCGGACGGCGGGGAGGAGGTCAAGAAGGAGAACCTCCACAACGTCCCGCGCTTCCTCAACCGCGTGCTCGCGCTCGGCGTGGACGAGCAGAACTCGATGTTCAACTACTTCGTCGAACTCTTCGAGCAGACGATCAGGTTCGCAAAGGCTAACGGCACGTTCGACGAGGGCGTGCAGGACATCAAGGCGACGGCCATCCGCCTCGGCACGACGCCGAGAGTCGTCCACCAGGACACTCTCACGGGCGCGAAGACCACGCACTACAAGCTCGAAGTCGATCAGCCCACGCACCCGGTCAGCTTCGGGGAGGCAAAGGAGACGCCGCGCGGCACCTTCTACCGGCAGAAGCGCTCGGGGCACTACGTCCTGGCCGTCGAGTCGGGCAACCACACCGACCCGTCGAGCGGCGCGTCCTACAGGACCTTCGCGCTGACGAAGCCCGAGGCCGCGCGCGCCTACTACGTGAAGGAGTCGGAGCTGCTTGAGAAGTACCAGCCGGTGCAGGCGAACGACGTGCGCTGGTGGTGGCAGAGTCGCTTCGAGCAGGTACCCGAGGTGGTCACCGTCGAGGTTCACATCATCGGCGGCGCCATCCTCCCGCTCTGGCAGCACCTCAAGACCGAGGAGGGCTCCAGCCTCCGCGTCGTGCGCGTGACCACCGACGACGGGATGCGCATCGTCGGCATCCAGATACCGAAGAACAAGCTCTCGCGCGTGCTGCGCGCCCTCGGCATCAGCCGCAGCTTCAAGGAGCCCGCGCAGATCTTCACCGGCGTCCTGGAGGAGGGCGAAGAGATAAGCCTTGTCGGCGGCCTCCGGCTCCGCAAGTCCTTCGTCCACCAGGAGGAGGCGGTCGAGCTGATCTGCGGCGACCCCTACAAGTACGAGGAGCTTCGCGAACTCGGGCTGATTAACGAGAGCATCGCCTACAAGCAGCGGTTCTTCATCCCCACCGACAGCCTTAAGGGTCTGCCGGTTCTCGAAGCTGTGCTGAAGCGTTACCCGGCCATCAGCACCGAGGAGGAGATGAAGGAGACGACCGCCGAAGACCTCGAAAGGCTTCTCTCGGAGAGACTCGGCGACGTAGACCAGGCCGATCAGGTGGTAGACCTTGAAGAGCTGCTCCTCGTCCCCGAGGGCTACGAGGGCGACGAAGAGCCCGAGACGCAGGCAGCGCCGGGGGAGACAGACCTCTTCTCCGCCGCGGCCGAGATTCCCCCGACTCAGAGCACACTCACGCTCGTCAGCGGGAGCTTCGACTTCGACACTACTTCCGAACCGGCAGTCGAGGAGGAGGAGGAGAGCGAGACCTCACTCGACATCACCCCGACACCGGCCGTCGCCCCGCAGCCACAGCCGCAGGCGCAGGCACCGCTCTTCGCGGCGGCCCCGCCCGCAAAGGAGGCGACGCCCGCGAAGGGGAGGAAGAAGGCCAAGCCGGACGACGGGCGGCAGGGGCTACTCTGGGCGGCGTAACTTAAACGCGCGTGAGGGGCATCCTCTTAAGTGATGCCCCTCACCATGCGCCACAATGTCACTTTATGCCCTACAAATGTCACTTTATGCCCGAACCTACAATTAGCTACGCGGGGCTGGCGATGTCTTCTTCACTGATACCACAGGCCACAAGCCTGGGATACAGACTCTGCCTGCTGGCTAAGCCAAGTAGGGTCGCCGCCCGGGCCTTATTGTTACTGGTCGCCTTGAGCGCGGCGAGGATGTGCTCCCTCTCGTACTGGAGCAGCCTGTCCTTCAAAGTCTCGCCGGCTCTCAGGGGCTCGAAACCGCCCGCCTCCGCTTCCACCCTGATCAGCCGCTTACCCCCGTTCCGCTCGACGCAGTCCTCAAAAAGCTCCAACGTCAACTCTCTCGCCGGGTCGTCCGCCAGTGAGCACGCCCTCTCGACCGTGTTGCGGAGCTGCCTCACGTTGCCCGGCCAGTCCAGAGTCTCAAGCCAGCCGAGCACCGAGGCAGGAAGGGCGTAACCCCTGATGTCCTGTGCGAAGAACTCGGCCAGCGGCCGGATGTCGGCCCTCCGCTCCCTGAGCGGCGGCACCCTGACCTCCCAGAAGCGGTCGCGCAGGTCCTCCTTGATGAGGGCCTCGCCGCCGCTGATGCGGTTGGTGGCGATGATGAGCCTCACGTCGGCCGCACCGGCGTCGGCCGCGCCGAGCGTCTTATAGGTTCTGAACTGCGCGAACCTCTTCAGCATCGACTGGACGGTCACGCCCTCGTCGATCTCGTCGAAGAAGAGCGAGCCGCCCTCCGCCTCCTGCACCAGCCCCTTGCGGTCGCCCTTCATACCGGTGTAGGCACCGTCGCGAGCCCCGAACAACTCGGCCGCGAGCTGATCGGGGTTGTTCAGCACGCCGCTGTCCGCCGTCACGTACTTATTCGACGACCTGCCCGACAACTTATGAACGAGGCGCGCTATCTCCTCCTTGCCCGTCCCGCGCTCGCCCGAGATGAGGATGTGCCTTAGGGCACGGCTCTTATCATCAGTGGTGCCGTCCATCCTCGCGAAGATTCTCACCTCTTCGAGCATCTGGAGCGTCTTGCTGTCAACCGCGATGAAGTCGGGGACGATGAACGGCGTCGGCCGCGTGCGCGCGCCCGGCATCAACCTCAGCCGGTGTACCGCTGCCTCCAACACGAAACGCACGCCCTCCTGACTCAAGGCGAGAGCGTTCGAGAGCCCGACCCGCAGCTTGAGAGAGCCAGCGCCGAGCACGCTCCAGGAGAGACCGTCGTCCGGCTTCGCACCCGCCGCGGCCAGCGCCGAACTCTCGTCTTCGCCCGTGACCTCCGCCCGCACTTCGCAGCAGGCCATGCTTGAGGTCGCGCCCGACACCGCCAGGCAAACGTCGGTCAGCGATTCGGCGGCCATGAGCCTGCTCAAAGGGTCGAGCACCTCGGCCGGGATGTATGCGGCCTGCCGCTGAGCGCCGGCGGCCAGCAAGTCCCACTCGGCCAGCAGATCTCCGGCTTCCTCCTCCGGCGGGATGGTCTCGCCGCGCCGCCTCGCGTTGATGACATCTATCCGCCTCAGGATGTCGATGTTCAAGTGGTTGGGACGGGCATCCACCCGCGCCGGCGTTCGGCACTCCTCGGGGCCGCACGCCGTCTGGCAACCTCGCGACTTCGGCAGGCGCGCCATCCCGATGCGGTGTAGCTCGACCAGCACCTCGAACGGCGTCAGCGAGCGCAGCCCCCCGTCGTCCGTGTCGAACACGGCATCCGCGTACGCGCCCTCGTTAAAGAAGATCGTGCCCGAATCCGACACGAGGACGCCGTCGAAGATCGCCCCGTCGCGCACCGCCTCCTCCAGCAGCGCGCGCTCGCACCCGCTCCAGTCGATGACGAGCGGCCCGGTCATCCTGTCCACGTCGAACAGCCCGGTTATGCTGTCGAGTCGGAACCTTGTGAGGTCGAAATCGAGGGGGAAGAATTCTTGCCTCTCCGGCATCCGGACGACCTTGAGGGTCTCCCCTCCCGCGGCCTCGCCCTCGCCCGTCACCGCCGCCGTACCCGTAAAAGCTCCCCCGCCCGAGCCTTCGAGACCCAGACCCCTTGCCTGCCCGGACGGCGTGACGCCGCCGACGAAAGACTCCACCATCGCCCGCTCAGGAGGGCCGAGCCTACGCCACCTCTCGGCTTCCAACGCGCCGATGCCTCTCACGCGCTCGTCATAACCGGCCGCGGCGGCGATCCTCGAAAGCATCTGCACGTCGAGCGTGGTCGCCCCGCGCGCGTGATGTTTACTGTAGAGGTACGCGAGAGCCGCCAGCCCCTCGCCCTCACCAGCGCCGACACCGCGGAGCGCAGTCAGCAGCTCGAACAGGGCGGCGTCCTCCGCGCAAACGTACTCGCCCCCCCACTTCGTACGCGCCGCTTCGAGCGCCCGCCCGGCCTCCGCGAAGTTACGCTCGCAAAGTGCCACCTCCGCGAGCAGGAGCCACGTGTCCGCCGAGACGAGCCCCTCGTCCCCCGCCTCGGGTATTTCGATGAGCTGCCTGCCGGCCCCGCCCGCAAGTCGCGTGATGCGTCTCTCGATCCTGTTAGCCAGTGTCCGCGCGCGCGCCACGTCGCCGCGGTTGAGCTGGAGCCGGGCCGCGAACCGCTCGGAGGCCCACTTCACCTGCGACTGTTGCAGCGACTCGCAGAACGGGACCATGCGGGCGACGAACAGTGAGCACTTCCTGCCGTACTCGTCGTTTTCGGCCGCGCTGGCGGCGTCGAGAAGTCTGGCCGTGAGGAGCATCAGTCGGAGCGCCTGCTCGGTCGGGAGCAACTCCTGTCCGACTATCTTCTCGACCTCGACCGCGTGCTCTAGCGTTTCGTGGTTCTCGCCCGCGCGGAGCGCGTCCCCGATCATCCGCTCCAGCATTTCGGCGGAGCTGCCTAACTGATTCGCGTGCCAACGCGAAGTTCCGGATCCTAAAAGACGGAGGGTCATGAACACACCTGTAGAAGAAGAGTTATCGAGAGCGTAAGAAAACCAAACCTACGGCTAACGGTTCTCAGGCCGCTCCGAAGTTCTCAGGTGCTTCGGGATGGATTTATCGGGCAGGACTCGCCGCGAGTCGGTCGAAAGCCCCGTCTCGTTCGTCGTGCATTGTTGGGCAGGGCACGCGAAACCGGGTATTCGCCCCCCGGCCGGGGCAGCGGCCGGGTATGGGCATTTTAACACGTACAACACGCGGTTTGACAACTACGATTTGACCCCCGTCGTGCGCGGAAGAATGGTGCTGCCGGCGGCGCGGCGATTTACTAATCCACCTGCCGGGCGTTCACACACGTCGTTCACGAATTGTCATGCCCCTCAGCATGTCTGAGGCGGGGAAGGTCTGCTGTAACTACTGCGGCACCGACGCGGGCGTTAAGACTTACTCCTGCCCATTCAAGTACTGCGAGCTCACCGCCATGTGCGCGCCGTGCGCGGGGAACCATCCCGAACAGAGGACCAAGGTCGGGCACCGCGCGAAAGGCTGTGAGTCCTCCACGACTTCCGCCCGCGCCCGACAGGTTGAACGGAGCCGGGCCAGCACGTCCGGACTCCCGGTACTGTCTTCGAGCACCATAGTCGGCGGCGGGTTAGTACAAGTAATCTTCCGCGCCGGCGTCTTGAAGCTCGGGAAGTTCATGACCGAAGAGGTCTACGCGAAGTGCGCCCCCGCCGACACGCCCACACTCCAGTACTGCGAAGCAGTCGCCGGACGCAGGCTGCCGGACGCGCCGAGCGAATTCGACTCAGAGCTGTTGGAAGAGATGCTCGACCACGCGAGAGCCTTGCTCGACGCAGAGACGCCTACAGCCCCAACAGCACCCCCGCAGTCAGAACCCCCGCGCCTGTTCGCACCCTGATCAGATGTATCTCTTCCAAGTCCTGCTCCGAGCTGAGCAGATATTAATCTCGGCGACGATGCCCGCCCCATACGGCCCGTCCCTCCCGGCGTCACTCGCTTCACGCGCCGACCGCCTCGAAGTCTTTGCGTCGAACGTACTCGACGGCGGTGAGGAGTTCTACGAGTTCCGACTATTTCGCGGCAGTCTACGTCTCGCAAAGGAAAGAATAAGCTGCCGCCACGAGGGTGAGGTCATTAACTTCCCGGCCGCGGCTCGCCCGAGCATGCGACCGCCACGGAGTCACCGTATGAAACTCAAGAACGTGGACGCGATTCAGAACGCCATCGGCTCAATCAACTCACTGTCTACACTCGTCGGCCGACACTGCTACGGCGAAGACCCCGAGGAGGCCGAC
The DNA here is from genome assembly GCA_045807805.1 of Pyrinomonadaceae bacterium. Classification (GTDB taxonomy): domain Bacteria; phylum Acidobacteriota; class Blastocatellia; order Pyrinomonadales; family Pyrinomonadaceae; genus QHXN01. The sequence continues at coordinate 26,318 of JBJMGR010000232.1, forward strand.
GCCGCTCAGCGCGGGGGTGTGGCGGCCATACAGAAGCTGCGGCAGTTAAGGGACGAACTGGAGGCGGCACTGAAGGATGTTCCCGCCACGCAGGCTCCCGGCGACGAGTCCGCAATCGCCGCGTGAGACGGAGAAGGCGCGAAAGGGATTCATGCCCCAGACCATGAGATGTATGATCGTCCCCGTGACATTCATATGATCGTCGTTAAAGCTTCAACCCTGGTCACCGCCGTCGTCACCGTCTACCTACTCATGACGGTGTCGCCTTTCATCCTCTTGATGCTGCGCGAGGTGCGTAAGTATCAGGAGAGCGGCGCGTGGAACCTCGGGAGGATCGGCGCGCTGTGCGCCGGCATCACCCTCTGCTATTTTCCTGTCTTCATGGCCCTGCCGTCGAGCTACTTCTACACACGCCTCTTCCTCATAGGGTGCATCTTCGTGAGCGCGATCTTCCTGGCCGTGAGGACTATCCAGATAGTTAAGAAGAGGCGACGCCTGCAAGGCCGGTCATGACAGGAAGCTCAGGCCGTAAGACCCTGTGAGCCGGAACCGGGACATACCCCCGCCGCGACTAAGATCAGGCCGCCCGCAGTTAAAGCCACGACGATCCCCGCGGGCGCGCGCGCCGCCACATCGGACGAAGCCGGACGCGCTTCGTCTTCATCACCCTCCCTTCGACAGAGCACCGCCGAACCCTCACCCACGCGCCATCTCTCCAACGACGAGGGGCGGGAAAAAGAGCGGCGAGCAGCCCCACGCCAACGGACTTACATTCACGCGAGCAGGACGTGCACGATGAGAAGACCCGACAGGGAAGCGGAGATGCGCGACAAGCGCGGCCAGGGCATCGCCACGATGGGCCTCGTCACGAGGGAGGGCGACCTCTTCCGGGTGCAGGAACCCTCGCTGCGCGGCCGCAAGGTCTACTACGAAGTCTCGCGTGACGCCGGCGGCAAGGTCCGCTGCACATGTCTCGATTTCATCAGCGAGAGCCCCAAAGACCAAAAGTTCAGGTGCGCTCACATTCTCGCCGTGAAGCACGCCATCCTTTCTAAGAGTTCAGGCCCCGCCGACGACTCCGACGCTGCCGTTACGTCGGCCTTACAACAGCCCCACACAGAGGAAACAGAGATGAAAGCAGAATCCCGCGGCGCAGCCGCACGCAACATCAACGACAGGGCCGGGGCCGGCCAGAACGAAGGCACTCCAGCCCCGGTCATCCCGCTCTCATTCGCGAAGACACTGAGCGCACTCAAGCAGCCCATCGACCCGCGCCTCATCAAGCAGCGCGAGGGTTGGCGCGACCGTAACGGCAATCAGCACATGGTGGATTACGTCGAATGGCACAGCGTCGCGGACATACTCGACCGCGTCGCGCCCACCTGGTCGCACGCCATCCGCGGCATCGTCCAGATCGGTCAGATGGTCGCTGTTACCGCGGCCATAACCATCGAGGGCGTCACGCGTGAAGGCGTCGGGACTGGGAACGCCGACAACGAGACCGGCATTAAGAAGGCCGAGCACGACGCTCTGAAGCGCGCCGCCATCAAGTTCGGCATCGCGCGCGAGCTCTACCAGCGCGAGGGCGACGGACAGGACTCACCGCCGCCGGGCGCGCCTAGGCAGGGCGATTTCCCGACAGACCCTTTGGCGAAGTCAATGGCCGACCTGGTCACGCCGAAGCAGCTCGGCATGATCCGCGCGCTCGCCCGCGAGGCGGGCGTAGACCCCGACGAGGAGAGCCAGTCGGTGATGCGCGCCCGCACCGAGGAGCTGTCGAAGCGCGCCGCCTCCAGCTTAATCGATCACCTGAAGGGCTTGCAGTCCGGATCTTCGTCCGGAGCCATGCGCCGGGCGAGTTGATTCACGCCGTCCACCCGGAGACGGTAAACCGAACAGGAAAGCGAGACGAACATGAGCGCAGCCGAACCACGCCGAAACGAGGCCGCACACCATCCCTTCCCAGGCCATGCCCCTGGCGGCGAATCAGGACTGGACTTCGAGGCGCTCAGGCGCGGAGCCGAGGCCGCGACGGAGGGCGGGGATGACCGTTCCAAGAAGGATCGCATCCTCGCCCTCTACGACGCCGGCGTGACTGACGTGGCCGAGTTAGTCGTTCAGACCAAAGCCCGGCCCAGCTACATCGGCCAAGTGCTTCGCGCCAACCGCGGCGTCCCCTATTTCGACCTCTACACCAGCTCGTCCGACGACGGCCAGCAGCCGAACGTCTACGCCACGTACATGAGGGGGGTACTTTCTTTCAAGTCGGCCGAGGCCGCCCGCGAGTCGGTTAAGAAGATCGAAACGCTCTACGACTTTTTCGGCCGACTTAACGACCGCGCCGGGCAGCACGAGATGATGAGTCTCGCGCTCAAGGGCCTGAACCGTGCCCGCTGGAGTGGCAAGGCCGATGCCGCCCAAGAGTTCCTACGCTTCCTCTGGGTCACCTCACTGGCATAGTTTTCCCTGTCAACAAATCCTTACAAGTCCACTTTTCGGGCGAAAAGCGGGGGGCGCAATTTTTCTTTACGCCCCCCGCGTCAATTTTTTTTGACACCCACGCCTCACCTCCACGGAGATACGGACTCCCAAAGTTCGGCCGCGGCCGAAGGCAACACCGCCGCGTGAGGGAAGGCAGCGGCCGGCAACGCGCGCCGAAAGGCAAAAGCTTTACACACCACGCACCCCCGGCCGACGTCGCCGGAAGCGAAAGAATAGGAACCCGCATCTATGGAATTCAACGTAAGCACGGCGACGCTGGAGAAGGAGCTCGCCTTCGTGCAGGGCGTGGCGGAGCGCAAGGCCACCAAGAATGCCACCCCCGTCCTTCGCAACCTGAAACTGGAGGCCGGCGAGCCGGGCACGCTGCGCATCATCGGCAGCGACCGGACGACCACCCTCATCACGGTCTTCGAGGCCGACGTGGTCAAACCCGGCTCCGCCCTCGTCAACGCCGAGAAGTTCTTCGGCCTGTCCAAGCAGCTCCCCAAGGGGACGGTCAACGTCCAGCGCGAGAAGAACGACCGCGTCAAATTCAAGCTGGAGGAGATCACCTGCCGCCTCGTCGGCGACCCGGTGGACAGCTACCCCGCCGTGCCGGAGCCGCAGACGCCCACCGTCGAGATCAACGCCGAGATACTGCGCACGATGATTCATTTCGTCCTCTTCGCCAGGACGGAAGAGGAGTCCCGCTTCGACCTCTCCTGCATCAAGCTCGTCATCGACAGCAAGGCGGCGATGATGGTCGCCAGCAACGGTCACCGCCTCTCAGTCGTCAAAAACAGCACGATCAAGTCGAAGGAGAAGGTCTCGACGCTCGTCCCGGGCAGCGCGCTCCAGGAGCTGGCGAAGCTCGCGGCCGCCCACGAGGGAACGGTCGGGCTGAAGACGGACGACAACCACGCTTACTTCACGGTAGGCCACCGCACACTCATTACCACTCTCACCGCAGGCCAATTCCCGAACTTCAAGCAGGTCCTTCCTCAGCACAACAATATGCTGATGAAGGTCAACGCCGCCGCCCTGCTTGAGAGCATCCGCCGAGTCGGCCTGGTCGCCACCGACGAGCACCACCGCGTCGTCTTCAGCCTGAAGGGTAAGACCCTCGACATCAGCGCCAACGCCGGCAGCCACGGCGACGCCCACGAGCGCCTGACGGTCAAGGAGTACGACGGCGAGCCCATCGAAATCGGCTTCAACGTCAAGTACCTCGCGGACTACCTCGCCGTGGTCGGCGGCGCCGACCTGACCGTCAAGTTCAAGGACGATTCGACGCAGGTCGAGTTCTCGCCCACCCTCACCCCTGACACCGAGAACAGATACGTGCTCTGTCCCGTCAGAAAGTAGACCCCGAAAGACCACCCACCGACTCATCCGCCGAGCGCACTACCGCGGGCGGCCCGCCGAGCCACGGCGCGGGCCGCCCGCGGCTTTTTTTTTATGCGACCGGCCGCGCGACGATGCCCTCTTGTCAATAAAAGCTGACGGACCGAAAAGAATCCTTAACATCCGCGCCCTCCAGCCCCGCCCCTCATTCCGCCCGCCCCCGGCACCTTCTTCCGCGTAACTCGAAACACGCGCGCCACTTAGCACCGCGAAACCTGTCCCGGCACCGCCTCACGAAAATCATGGCACGCCCCTTGAGATAGTCCAGCCCGAGCCGAGACGCAGAAGCGACCCGGCCGCGGAAGAAAACTCAAGGAGAACGTCGCCGAGATGCACGCCACACAGAACCCCAGCCGTCACAGCAATGCGGTCGCGCGGCTCGCCCAGACCCACGCCCGCCACATGTTCCTCTACTACTTCCTTCGCGCGCAGCTCGAAACCCCCGGCGTCATCGGCGCCGAAGAGCGCGAGGCCGTCCACGCCGCCGCCGTCGAGTCCCGCCGGTTCGGCTTCCGCATGGAGTCCACCGCCGAGAAGGCCGGCCTGATGCTCGACGGGTACGACGAAGAGGGCCTCCGCCGCGAGGCGTACCGCGCCGCCCAGGTCGTCCAGACCGACGAGACGGCCGCCCGTGAGATCGAGGAGCGCGTCGTCACCGAGACGGCACACTTCGCCCTCAGCCCTTACTTCTCCGTCAGGGAGTTGGACGAAGTCCCGCTCGCCGCCTGAGACACGCCGGCCCGTCGGGTAAGAATTCCTGACGCCGAAACGCCAGTAAAACCACGGCGTAAATTTTCACGACACCAGCCCTGTAAGAAATCTTTAACAGCCGTTACGCCCCGAAGACCAGCCGCCTACTCCCGTGGCAGGCAACAAAGAACCGAGGATAAAGACGCCATGATCACCTCCGACAGAGCGCAGAACAATCAGAAGTCTCCCCGGACTCAGGCCGACCTGAAGCTCGAACAGCTCGCCGCGGCCGACACCGTCAACGAGGCACTTTACCTGACGCTCGAAATCATAGAGACCCTCGGGGCCTCCCCGGAGAAGATCAAGCTCACGCGCGACGGCAGGGAAGAGGAAGTCCGGAACAAGACCCGCCAGTTGGACGCGCGCCTCGTCGAGGTCGAGAAGGGGCTGCCCGGCGGCACGCTCGTCACCGTCACCTGCTCGGGCGTCGTCGGCGCGAGACTCCGGAGGGAGATCGAAGCCGTCCTTCAGGTCGCCGCGCTCCGCGCCGAACTCAGCGCCCGCAAGCTCTGGCAGCCCGAAGCCGCCGAGGTCGCGGGCGACCGCGCCGACGGCATCCTCGGCACCGGCCCGGCCACGGTCGAACACCTGAAGGAGATCGAGATACTGGCCCGAAGCACCCACCCCGTCATGATCACCGGCGAGCGCGGGACGGGGAAGACCACGAGCGCCTACGCCATCCACCGCAGGAGCGCGCGGGAGGGTCGGCCGTTCCTCGACCTCGACTGCACCGGCCTCAACGAGAACCTGATCGAGACGCAGCTCTTCGGCCACGAGAAGGGCGCCTTCACCGGCGCGACCGAGCGCAAGCAGGGATTCTTCGAGCAGGCCCACGGCGGCACCATCTTCCTCGACGAGATCGCGGAGCTGCCTCCGACCCTCCAGGTCAAGCTGCTGAAGGCCGTCGAGCAGAAGAAGATCAGGCGCGTCGGCGGCACGCAGGACATCCAGATTGACGTGCGCGTCATCGCGGCCACGTCGCAAGACCTCCGCCGGATGATCGCCGAAGGTAAGTTCCGCGCCGAACTCTACGACCGCCTGAGTGTCCTCGAACTCCGCACCAGCCCGCTGCGCGAGAAGCGCGAAGACATCCCGACGCTGATCGATTTCCAGCTCAAGGACGAGCAGCGGCGCAACGACCGCCGCACGGCCTACGGCATCGAGGAGGAGGCCGTCCGCCTCCTGGTCGCCCACAACTGGCCCGGCAACATCCGCGAGTTGCAGAACATCATCGCGCGCCTGACGGCGCGCGTCGCCGGCGACGAGGCCATCACCGTCGAAGACGTGCGCCGCGTCCTCCCGCAGCACGCGCTCTCCGGCGTGCCCTCGGCGTCGTCCCCGGGGGCCGGAGGCGGCGGCCAGGAGGTGCCTGATTCCATCGCGAAGAGACTCCCCGGCGAGTCGCTCAAACAGTACCTCGCCAGGGTGACGGTCTTCGTCGTCGAGGATACGCTCAAGATCCACGGCGACAACATGGGCGCGGCGGCCGACGAACTCGGCCTGCACCGCAACACCCTGCGCGAGCGCCTGAGCTGCGCCCGGCGCGTCGTCGAGGACAGGGAACTGCGCCTGCGGCTGGCCGCCGTCGCCTAAGCGACCTTCTCTCCACCGCGACGGCAACGTCGCTCTTGCCCCGAAGCCGTCTCTCTTGCCCTAGAGAAAATCGAGCGGCATTCGGCGGAGGACTTCTACGGCGAGCGGCCGTCGATTCACATCACGACTAGCGCCCCACGTGCGGCGCGGGTTGAATGTCATACTCGGCCGCGGTTAAAGTGAGACGCAACGATGACCGGCACCACCACACCTCCCGCGCACACCCCTTACGGCCAGCAGCGCCTGCCGCCGGGAGACGACGACGCTTACATCCGCCAGGACTTCTTTGAGGACGACGCGCCCGAGCCGCCCGACGACGACGAACGTCTCTTCCGCCTGGCGGATGAGTTGGAACTGCTCGCAGAGGTCGACGGCCCTAAAGACCTCTTCTAAATTCGCACCCGTCCTCCGCACGCCCGACTCCGCCACCGACGCCAACCCTCGTAAAGAAAAATAAGCGGCACGCGCCGACGCGAAGGCAGGTAGGTAATCGGAGACGCCCCTGCGTTACCGCGCGGGCAACCGGCCTTCATCATTTCAGCACCACCGCCCGGCAGCCAGGCGGCCACAGTTTCATTTCGCTCCGGGGGACACGCGCGGGGATTGGGGCTCCCGCGCGCCCCCTGTGAGCGGACGTGCGCGGGCCCTCACACCCAAGCCCGCGCACGACATTTCCTTCACGCCCCGAGTCGATTTTTTATTGCCGGTCGCTACTCTCGTCTGAGACAATATGAGTACGGCCAACGCTCACGGCCGGCCAAGACCAGCATGACGACACTCCGCGCAACCCACGCACCTTATACCTATTTCAACCCGACGAGAGAGATGCCGGCAAATTGGATCTACTCATTCGGCCTCTGGCTCTTCCTGTGGTTATTCACCAAAATCGTCTTCCTTATACAGTTTCATTTCTGGCCTTCATACCCCGCTTCTCAAGCCGCCAACATCCTGCTTCTTTACTCGCCGCTGCCGGCGCAGCTCCTCAGCCTTATCGCCATCGCCGTGTATGCCACGGCAATAGGGAACTACCGACTCAACCAATCACTCAAATGGTCGAATGCGGAGCCGATCACTATCCGCTTCGCGCGGCTCAATCTTCAGCCCTCACCAATCACGACCGCCGCCTTCTGCACAGCTGCCGGGCTCGGCCTCTACTGCCTGGCACACTGCCTTTACACATCAATTGGAGGGCCGGTTACCCAGGCCGAAGAGTTCGCGGCGAAGTTCCCCGAGACCATGCCCTACATGGCCGCGACCGCCGTGCTCAGCGCGCCCGTGTCTGAAGAGTTGTTATACCGCGGGGTGCTGTTCATCCAGGCCCACGGCAAGGCGCGGAAGCTCGTAGCGATCCTCATCAGCGGAGCGGCTTTCACTGTCGTACACGTCCCCCAATACAGCTCGGACGCCGGCCAGATACACTGGGGTGCCATCTCCTCGATCGCGGTGCTCGGCCTGGCTTGCGGCCTGTGTCGCGCGCTGCTCGACAGGGTCTGGCCCGCCTTCGTAATCCACACCGCGTATAACGCCTGTGTTGCGGCTGTCTACTTCGCGACAAGAATGTAGCAAGCCTTACGAAAGCCTTTCTTGGTACGTAGGAGCAGAGTAGAATTAGGCATGTCACCGAGAAGGGAAGCGAAGCCGATCACGCTCACGCCCTCGCAACGCGACCGCCTGGAAGGCATCTGGTTCCTTTACGGCAACCACGGCAAGAAGGCAACGCCCGGCAATCACTCTTTCATCCAGGGCATCCTTGAGCACGGCGCAGACTTCCGACCCCTCTTCACTAAGCGCACGCCCAAATCTCAAAAGCCCACGGACGAGTGCGTCGCGGCGGTAGAGAAGATTCTTTCGGACCCGGACGGCCGCGAACACACGCCGCTCAGCTTGCGAACACTCAACCTGGTGCCATCGACGACCCTATCCAGGCCACGGCCTTCACCCGGAGAGGATGTGAAGTCACTACTTCAGGAGATCATTCGACGACAAACCGCCGAGACGACAAACGCCGGCAGCGAAGACGAAACGCCCGACGCCGCTTAATACCCAAACCGGAAGGACTCGACAACTCACAGATGAGCAGTAGCATGATTAAATACCGACGACCCGCCCTAGGATTATGCCTCCTCACCCTAACCCTATTTCTAGCGTGTACTCAGAGCACCCCCGGCCCACATCTATTTTCCCCTCCGGCATCGACGCTGGCCGCACAGCCCGCGCCTGCATCAAGCCCGGCCGCTCCCCAAACTCTCGAAGGGCGAGTAGTCGGAGTGGCCGACGGCGACACGATCACAGTTCTCGGCGCTGATAAACGACAGACCCGCATCCGCCTTTTAGGGATTGATGCCCCGGAGAGCCGGCAGGCGTTCGGCGAGGTCTCGAAGCGCAACCTCAGCGATCTCGTCTTCGATAAGCAAGTCGTCGTCGAGTACGAAAAGACTGACAGGTACGGCCGCACCTTGGGGAAGGTATTGATCGCGGGGCGTGACATGAACCTTGAACAGGTCAGGGCGGGGCTGGCCTGGCACTACAAGTATTACCAAAACGATCAATCGCCGGAGGATAAACGGTTCTACGCCGAAGCGGAGCAGGAGGCGAGGCGCGCAAAACGCGGCCTGTGGGACGACCCTCATCCCGTACCGCCATGGGACTTCAGGCGCGGAAAGCGGGGGCGTGCGGAAGACGAGAGGACGGCAGCGGACGCAGGAACGCAGATGCCCGCGCCCGCGTCTGCTGCTGAGTGGCCGGGCGAGGGGCGGACGGCCCGTGCATCAGAACCGGAGGGTGAGACCGTCTACGTCACGCGCACCGGAACGAAGTATCACCGATTAAACTGTCAATATCTTCGCCGAAGTCGGGTGCCCATCTCTTTGAAGGAGGCGAAACAGTCTTACGAACCTTGCTCGGTTTGCAGGCCGCCCCGGTGAAGTTAAATGGTTAGTAACCCTGAGATGTGGCCCCGGCTGAACTCCTTACCGGGCATTACGTCGAACAGTTCATAACACGCTCGCGGGCGTGCCGCGAATCACTCATCAGGCATTTTATCCGCCTGCACGAAGCGACACTTTTGCGGGTCTACCACCTCAGACTCGTCGGCACAGGCGCACTGATAAAACTCGACGCGGAAACGGGGGAACGCCCCGACCTTCGCAGGCGCGTAGCGAATTATCGAAGTGACGTGCCTCCCGCCCGAATCCTCATCCCCCCCGTAACACCCAGAGATGCTCTCCACGGTCCCGAAGTCTTTAATGACGCGCAGGCGCTTACCCTTCACCTCCACCATCTCCGCCGAAGTCACCGTCTCGCCCGTCCCCGTAGCGCCGGCGTACAGCAGCAGCTCGTCAACCCCGTCGCGGTTCAGGTCGCTCGTCTTCAGAACACCGATCCCGTAGAACGGCGCGTTCGCGACGACCCGGCTCCCGGAGAAGACGACCAGGCGCGCATCGTTACCCATGTCGATCCTCGTCTGAGCATTGGTCGCGCCGCTGCCGCGGATAACGTAGGCGACCTCCTGCACGTTCGCGGCCGTGAAAGAGCCCGTCACAATCTGACTTATACTGATGCTGTCGGCTCGGCGCCGCCACCCGGCGCCGAGCGCGGCATTAAGTACCTTGCTGACCTGCTGCGGTGACAGCTGCGGCTCGTCGTAGGGCGGCCTTGTGCGGATGAAGTCGTAGAGTACGCTCGTCCCCGCTTCCTGCGCCGACCTCGCTGGTACGAATGAGATGAGACACGCCAATATCAGCCAATGTAGTTTCAGCTTCATGAGACTTCAATCGCCTCCGCGCGGAGCGGCCACTGTTCAATAATTCTAATCATGCGTCCCAAGCATCCACACGCGCTGATCGAGTGCAGCAAGCTCCACAACCAAAGCATCGGTTTCGACGTGAACCATTTCTGAGCTACCCCAACAACAAGAGATTACAAATAGAAGCGCTGGCCCGGCGAAAAGAGAAGAGCGTCACCAATGTTAGACCTTTTAGGTGCCAGATGTTAATAGATTTAGGTAACCGGACACCACACCCATTGAGTCCTATAATAAGAGTTGTCGTATAAAATGGGTATAGACTATAATCTATACATGCCTAAACAGCGGCAGCCGGCCGCGACCGCAGCCTCCGCCCCATACGACTCAACCGTTCATCGCTTCATCATCTACATCACCGCGGAACTTGGCAGCTCTCACAGAACCAAGGTCAACTACGAACGAGAATTAAATTACCTCGGCGAACACGCGCGCGCCGCAGGCAAAACTCTGGAAGGTCTCGATTACACAGACCTCTCGGACTGGCAACGTAATTTAATCAAGGTGCGCCGTCTCAACAGCTCATCAATCCGGATAGCCCTTGCCGCAGTGCGCGGCCTCTACAAGTTCTTGCTGCTCGACGGCATCATTACCGCAGACCCCACTCGCGGCCTCACATCGCCTGCAAGAACTCAGAAACTTCCTCACCACCTCGACCCCGAACAAATCGAGGCACTACTGGCCGCCCCAGACACCTCGACTCCGGAAGGTTTATTGGCGCGCGCCATTCTATCTCTCCTTTACGCCACCGGCCTCCGAGTCGCCGAGTTGGTATCACTCAGACACAGCGATCTCAACATAGACACCGGCTTGGCGAAGGTCATCGGCAAAGGCTCCAAGCAGAGGTCCGTCCCGGTCGGGAGGGACGCGCTCGCTTGGGTCATTAAATATCTCGGCGGCGCGCGGCGCGCGGTCGCACAAAAGACGGCCCCTCTCTTCGTCAAAAAGAACGGCAGGCCGCTCACGACCGCTTGGGTACGTTCACTCGTCAAACGCTACAGCGCCCAAGCAGGCGTTCCCTGTGTTACCCCACACGTATTGCGCCACACCTTCGCCACCCACCTCCTCGACGGCGGCGCAGACACTCGCTCCATCCAAGCTATGCTAGGGCACAGCGACCTCTCCACCACACAGATCTATACCCACGTCGCCGGAGGTCGCCTCCGCGCTGCTTACGACGCACACCACCCGCGCGCGGCCACTACCCGTCGCAAGTCATAAGGTATGAACGGGAGTGCCCTGCGGAATTTTTACGCTTACCCTTCCCTCGGTCAGATTGACCGGGCAGAAATTAGGCTTACCAACTAAACCTAACCTACGATGTCGTAGTATATTGCACGGTGTAATCAACAGGCTGTTGAATGGCTACCCGGTGTATGGCCTGTTGAGTCCGCCAATGGCGGAGCGCTATGAGGGATAATTGGCGTAACACCGTAACACGCACTAGAGGATGCAGACTACATCTATTCTTTCTCGATAGGCTTTATAAAGGTTAGGGGGGAGGACTCCCCTAAAAAGGCATCGGGGGCAGCCTCCAGGTGCCCCCGACGTAAAAGGAAAGGTTACGCGATGCTCCTAGTCTCTAGGTACATCGAACTCGATTGAAACGCGCAGCACCCAAAGGCGAACCGTCAAGCGAACCTTGAGGTGACTTCCAAAACGTTTCACTCTCAACTGACTTTTCCTTTCTATCAGCGCCGTGACGCCCCATGCGTCACGGCGTTGATGCTTTTTGCTCGCCGTCGAGCAGAGAGCGTTGACGGCGAAAGGAAAGTCCAAAGGAAAGCCGCCCGTGATCTGTTCGGCCGATACTAACACGGCCGACTTAAACTCTCATCTTATCGCCTAACCCTCTCTCCAATATCTTCAGCACCTTTCGTATCATCCCCGACCGCTTCACACGAGATTACGGCGGGCGCTATACTCCGCTAGTCTTCATAACCCAACGTACCGCCCGCGGAGGAACCATGTCGAACGAGGGAGAGCAGCGCACCATCACCGTCCCGGCGCAATTCCGAATCGCGCCGCAGGAGGGCCTCGACGCCGAGTCACTCGCGCACTACCTCCGCGAAGTACTCGCCCTCTGCTTCCGCTTCGTCGAATTCCGCGAGGGCGCCGTCGAGCAGCTCGTCATCGCCGACGAGGACAGGTTCGGCGAGGCCGTCTTCGAGTTCCAGCGGCAAGCCGGCCGGCAACAGGTCTACACCGACCGCGGCTACTTCAGGGCGGTCACGAAGAACATACCGCGCGAGGTGGAAGGCGGTGGCGTAACCAGCACCATAGTCATCGACAGCCGCATCTTCTACCGCCTCTCCGAAATAATCGAGAGCGGCGTGCCGCTCGAAGAGTGGGACACCAACCACCAGTTCTGGCTCCACATCTTCGTCAACGAGTTCGCCCGCAGCCTCGACCACGCCGAGCGCGCCGACGTCGGCGACGCGGCCGAGTTCAATTTCGAGGAGGAGCACGACTACCTCCGCATCGCCGCCCACTACGCCCCGGCGGTCGTCAACAACTTCTTCGCCTCCGCGCTCGCCGCCGCCGCGGTGACGCCCCAGCTCCAAGCCAAGCAAGTCTCTGACTTGCACGACTCGGCAAGAGACATCATCAGGCCGTTGCTCGACCGAAAGATAGGCGGCCCCGCCGGGTGGGGCAACCTGTTGAGGGACGCGGCAAACGCCTTCTGGTCACTCCTCACCCTCTACGGCCAGCTCATCGGGCACGTCGCGGGAAACTCTTCCCTCGGCCCCGTCCAACCCTGGCCGCACGCCGGCGACGAGGCCGCGGCCGCCCTCGATGAGACCGCCTCCGTCCTGCGCCGTCTCTGGGATATGTACCCTACCGTGCCGCAGCAGGAAGAAATCACCGAACAGTTACTCACGCCGTGGCGGAAGCTCACTGCTTCTCACGGGTTCATCTTCAACGGCGACGAAGAAGAAGAAACCGCCGAAGAAGGAGAATGACTGCCGGGCGCCTGTCCCACCCCGCCGCCCGGCGCTCCCGGGTCAAGATTTGTTGCAACCCCCCCTAAGACCGCCCCCGTCAACCCTTTAAGTTTTAACACCCGCCCGCCGGCCTCCCCTCTCGCCCGAAAATACCCGAAATTGCTAGGAATCTTGCATAATTTCACCACAACATTTTTTCGTTCTCGCGTACAACACATAGGAACTTTTCTGAACGAGACCGCATCTATAAGCGTATTGCATACGTGTCCCCCGGCACTGTTATGCGTCCGGTCTTTAACTCCCCGACAGTCGAAGCCGTAAAAGTTTAAGTACAAGCAGGGTCCCACTTCAGTCTCCCCAGCCGGCTTGTCACTTACGCAGCCGCCCGACCGCCTGCGACCTGAGCGAACAACCTCATCATTAGAAGGGGCCTCCTTCCCCAGGGGTGGCAATACAACCCGCCGAGACCACGCGGCGGATCATACGTCTTGTAGAGACAGGAGAGGTTGTGATGACCGCCCCGGCATCCAATGTCGAAAGCCTCAGGCTCGTAACCCTGCGTCGATACGGCATCCTCGACTCCGCCCCCGAGGGCGCATTCGACGACATCACGGCCGTTGCCGCCACCGCCTGCCGCGCCACGCACGCCTTCATCAGCTTCATCAACGGCGACCGAATCTGGTTCAAGGCCACGCACGGCTTCGAGCTGACGGAGCTACCCCGCGGCTTCGCCTTCTGCGACGACGTCCTCGAAGCCGGGTACCTCGTCGTCATCGAAGACGCGGCGGCCGACCCGCGTTACTCCTCCAGTCCGCTCGTCACCGGGCCGCCGCGCGCCCGCTTCTACGCGGGCGTCCCGCTCAAGACCGAAGACGGTTACGTCCTCGGCGCCCTGGCGGTCACGAACACCGAGCCGGGAACACTCCCGCCTGCGGGGGCGAGCGCCCTGACGGCGCTCGCCCGGCAGATCGTCACGCTACTCAGGACGCGGCTCGACGGGACGCTGCTCCGCCAGCTCGTGGAACAGACCCCCGCCCTCATCTACCGCACAGACGCGCTCGGGAATTTTACCTTCGTCAACCCCGCTTGCGAGTCCCTACTCGGTTTCCCGGTCGACCGCCTGGTCGGCGCCCACTACCTCTCCCTGGTTCACCCGGACAGCCGCGCCTCCGTCGAGGAGTTCTACACCTCGCAGTCGAATCTCAGGGAGCCGACCACGTACTTCGAGTTCCCCGTCGTAGCCAGCGACGGCTCCGAGGTCTGGATGGGACAGCACACCAACCTCCTGGCGGACGGCACGCGCGTCACGGGCTTCCAGGCGGTCGCCAGGAACGTCACGAGGCGCAGGGCCGCGGAGGAGGCGCTTCGTGAGAGTGAGCAGCGGCTCCGCATCGCGCTCCAGGCCGCCAACGCCGGCACCTGGGAGCAGGACGTGGAGACGAAGGCGTTCACGTGGTCCGAGGAGTTCTATCGCATCTTCGGCATCGAGTCCGGCTCGCTCGAGCCCGGCGCGGAGAGCTGGCTCTCGCTCGTACACCCCGACGACCGGGAGTCCGTCGTCAAGGAGATCGCCTCGGCACTCGGCGCCGCCGACAACTTCGAGGTCGAATACCGCATCGTCCGGCCGGACGACGGCACCACGCGCTGGGTCAACGTCCGCGGCCGCCGCGTCCCGTCCGGGGCGGGCGGAGGCCAAGGGCGCGTCGTCGGCATCGTCATCGACGTGACCGCCAGGCGCGAGGCCGAAGCCGAGGCGCGGCGCAACGCCGAGTACCGCATGTACGAGTCGCTCGTGCAGACCATCGGGGGCATCGTCTGGGAGTACGACCCCGCCACGTGCCGCTTCACCTTCGTCAGCAACCAGGCCGAGCGCCTCTTAGGCTACCCGCTCGCCCGCTGGCTCGAAGAGCCACACTTCTGGTCGGCGCACATCCACCCCGAGGACCGCGACGCGGCGGTAGAGCTCTGCCTCCGCGCTCTCGAAGACGGCGAGGATCACGACTTCGAGTACCGCATGGTGGCGGCGGACGGGCGTCCGGTCTGGCTCAGGGACATCGCCTCAGTGGTCAAGCGCGAGGGCGCCCCGGCGCTCCTACGCGGCGTGATGGTCGACATCACAGACAAGAGGGAGGCTGAGGTGGCGCTGCGCCAGAGCGAGTCCAAGTACCGGCAGCTCATCGAGCAGGCTTCGGACGGCATCGTCGTCATGACCGGGGACGGCACCATCACCGAGGCAAACACGCGCATCTGCGAGATCATGGGCGGCGGGTGCGACGACCTGCTCGGCCACAGAGTCGAAGACTTCATCGTGGAGGAAGACCTCGAGGCCGAGCCGCTGCGCCTCGGGGAGCTTTCCGCCGGCGACACCCTCCTCAGCGAGCGGAGGCTCCGCCGACTCGACGGAACCTTCGTGCCGGTCGAGATCACGGCGCGAATGCTCACGGGCAACGGCGCCCTGGTGCTCGCCATCATCCGCGACATCACCGCCCGCAGGCGCGCGGAGGAGATGCTGCGCAAGAGCGAGGAGCACCTCTTCAAGTCTCAGCGGATGGAGTCCATCGGCTCCCTCGCCGGCGGCGTCGCCCACGACTTCAACAACATCATCACCGGCGTCTTCGGCTTCACCGACCTGGCCCTCAACCAGTTGCTGGCTTTCGAGGCCGGCCGCCCGCTCGACGCGGCACGCCTGCGCCGAAACCTCGACGAGGTGAAGGACGTCGGCCGCCGCGGCGCGGCCCTCACCAAGCAGCTGCTCGCCTTCAGCCGCCAGCAACAACTGGAGCGCCGCTCCATCGACATCAACCAGACCGTCGAGAACGTCCTCGGGATGCTCAAGCGCATCGTCGAAGAGAACGTGACGATGGACTTCTACCCCGCGGAAGACGCCGGCAACGTCTTCGCCGACGCGGGACAGATCGAGCAGATACTAGCCAACCTCACCACGAACGCGCGCGACGCGATGCCGAAGGGCGGACGCCTCATCATCGAGACGGAGAACGTGACGCTCGACGATGCATACGCCTCGCGCCACCCGTACGCGCGCCCGGGCAGGTACGTGCTGCTCCGGGTCAGCGACACGGGGGCGGGAATGCCGCCCGAAGTCCAGCAGCACATCTACGAGCCCTTCTTCACCACGAAGCCGGTCGACAAGGGCACCGGGCTGGGGCTGGCGACCAGCTACGGCATCGTCAAGCAGCACGGCGGCACCATCGAGGTCTACTCGGAGGTCGGCCACGGCACCACCTTCAAAATCTACCTCCCGCTGGAGGATAAGCCGGCCGAAAAGCCGGCCGAGCACGCGCGCCCGTCACTCGTCGGCGGCCACGAGACGATCCTCCTCGGCGAGGACGAGCGCAACCTACAGGAGATGGAACGCGCCATCCTCGAAGACCTCGGCTACCGCGTCATCGTCGCACGCGACGGCCGCGACGCCGTGCGAGTCTACGAGGCGCGTCACCGCGAGATCGACCTCATACTGCTCGACGTCATCATGCCGAGGATGGACGGGCCCGAGGCCTACCACGAGATGCGCGAGCTGGTGCCCGACACGGCGCCCGTCATCTTCATGAGCGGCTACAGCCCGGAGGTCATCCGCGCGCGCCTCGAGGCCGAGATCGCGGCCGGGGCCGGCACCCTCGCCAAGCCCTACGACGCCGCGACCCTCGGCAGGAAAGTGCGCGAGGCGCTCGACGCACGCGCGCCGCGCCCGATGGGGCCGAGGCGCCTGGTCAACGCGGAGTGAAGCCGGCCGCGGGAGATTTAAAATTTGAAAACCACCATCCTGTACCTGGACGACTCCGACACGCTACTGCGCCTCTTCGAGCAGACCTTCGGCGGCGAGTACGACATCCGCACGGCCTCGAAACCCGCGGACGCTTTCCGCATGCTCGACGAGTCTGAGCCCGACATCGTCATCAGCGACCAGAGGATGCCCGAGATCCGCGGCACCGAGTTCCTCGGCCACGTCGCCGAGCGACACCCTTCCTGTTACCGCGTCCTGCTCACCGGCCACGCGACCGTCGGCGGAACGCTCCGCGAAATATCATCCGGCGTCGTCGAACAGTTCCTCGCCAAGCCCTGGACCGCCGACACGATGCGCCCCGCCCTGGAACGCGCCGCAATCTCCGCCGCCGCGCGACGCCTCTGACCGCGCAGGGCGGCCTCCGCAGTCGCCCTCCCTTCCCTCCAAAAATTGAGTTTTCAGAAATGTAGGTGGTTCGCAACCTCTGAAAGTTACATAACCCGCGCCCGTGGCGCGGTAACAGAGGTCGCACATGAACACCCAGAAAGAAAGCGCCGACGGCGCCGGAGGCCCCGGCTCGCTGTTCGCCGCGGCGGCGTCCGCCCAGGAAGAGCAGGCCCCGGCTGAGCCGGAGGAAGAAGCGGTCGGCGCGGCCGAAGAGGACGGGACCGACCTCGGCGGCGACGCCCCCGCGCATGACGAGGAGGAAGACGGTGACGCCGCCGAGGTCGCGACGGCCGCGGCCCAGATCGCGGTTGACGCGCCGGCCGGAGGCGGTTCGCAGCCCGGCGCCGCCTCCGCCTCTCATTCATCCGTGCCGTTCTCGCCCACGAGCAGGATACTTCCGGACGAAGACGAGCCGTATGTCTTCGCCGACTGCACGGTCAACATCAACATTCAACTCCTGCCGGACGACGGCGACGCCGAAGGGCGCGAAGTCATCATCGCCGTCAGCTCTCACATCGAAGGCCCCCTCGTGGAACTGACGCGCCTACACCTGCTCGGGGTGTTGCCGCCGCCCGTCGCCGAACTGCTGAGTCTGCACGAGCAGAGACTCCCGGCGCTCGGCGAAGCTCGCGCCGAACAGCGCCAGCGCGAATCGACCGCGAAGACTTCGGGCGCTAAGTCTAAAACGACCGTGCGCGGGGCCAACAGCAAACCCGCGGCCGCGTCCAAGCCCGCCGCTTCAGCCGGAGCTTCGGGGACTTCACAGTCGTCACTCTTCGACCTCAACACCGGACACAGGCCGAAGGCCGCCGAGACGCCGGCGGCGGGAGGGAATTAGCCATGTCAACAGCCAGCGCGGACAACGCGACTCAGAACCCGGCCGCCCCGCAGGCGGCACCCGCCGCGACGCCGAAGGCGATTGTCAAAATCGAGGGGCAGGACGTGCCACTCGCCGAACGCATCGCCTCCGACGACACGCTGCTCAAGAAGGCACTCAGGCGCTACTACCACTCGATCACGAACTCCACCATCACCCGCAAGCGCGAAGGCGGCGTCCTGATCGTGACGGTCGTCAAGCGGGCCGACTTCAAGGGGAGGGGGGCGCAGCGACGGCGCACCCCCTCGCGCGCTCTCCCGCCTCAGGAGCGCGTGATCGAAGCGCTGCGCCTGGCCCCCGAGCACACCAACGCGGCGCTGCACCTCATGCGCGAGCTACAGGACGGCCTCTCCCGCGGCGCCATCACGCACGCGGACATCGCGCGGCGGGACCCCGAGATAGAGAAGGCCACCGCGGCGGGCGAGCGCGACATCGAGGCGACGCGCAACGCCCTGCGCAGGATACGCGAGTGCCGCCCCGTCGCCACCGCGGAGACGCCCGACGGTTTCTGACGCCGCGAAGAGAGAAGACCGGGAGCCGAACCAGATGCCTGTCGCAGCGGCCAGATTCAGAGTAGACCCGGGCGCGGTACTGCGCGCCGTCGAGTGGCTCAAACACGCGAGGATTTTTTCGGTCGAGGGCGCGCTTGAGTACCTGGAGCAGCTCAGGTCCTGCGGCTCGATCCTCGAATGCTACCGGCAGATGTTCCCGGCACTCTGGGCGTCATCGACGGCCCCCACCAGCGGCTGGGACGAGAAGTACCCGGGCCACACGCCGCGCGAGGGCGAGTTCCTGAAGGTCATCTCCCGCCGCTACTTCGAACTGCCGGACGACATGGGCTGGGAGGCCGACGAGCAGCACTACGACACCATCCCCGTCAGCCCCATGCAGGGCGACTCCTGGTGCTGCGCCGACTATACCTTTGAGGAGCTTCGCGCCTGCTACTACATCCCCCTGTCACTCTTCGGCGGGTCGAGCTACTGGGAGGAATGCGCCAACCGCTATCACCTCGACGAGGAGGGGCAGCGCCCCGCGGCCGAGATCGACTTCCAGAAGTTCCGCGAGCTGTGCCTCGCCGAGCGCACCCCGCTCAAGTATCTCCCGCTGGCCCTGGACCTCATGCACTACGAGACCGGGAACATCTGGCTCGACCTCAGCTTCTGCGCGCCCCAGCCCGTCATCGCTTGGACGACCCCCAACATCCTGAATCTGTCGCGGCTACATAAAGAGGCGCGGCGCGCAATGCGCAGGATGGACGAGTTAGACCGCTACCTCGACCAGCACCCGACAGAGGGCGTACCGCGCGCCATCGAACTGTGGAACCTGTCAGCAAAGATCAAAGGCAAACGAGATGTCAGCAGCAGCAACAGCTAGGGCGAAGACGCCCAGGCTCACGCCCGTCCCCGGCGCGCAGGCCGCGATAGTCATCGTGCCCGGGCAGTATTACGCGCAGTACCTCGACGGCGCGGCCGAGCACATCAAGCCGATCTCGCCGGCCACCGCCCACGCCATTCTCCGCAACGAGGACATCGACACCGGCTGGCTCTCGCCCGGCGTCGTCAGGTGCGCCGAGACCATGAAGGGGATGATGGCCCTCAGCTACCGCCCGCCCTCCCACGCCAAGATTCTGCTCGACGGGCGTCGCGGGAAGACGGACGAGTTGACCGTGCCCCTGCCGGGGCTCGTCATGATCGGGCTGGAGACCAAGTACTACCTCTGGGCGCTGAACACCCCCAACTTCGACCCCGGCGCGCAGCTCTTCAACACGCCGTTGCCGAACATAAATTCCGACGCCTCGATTTGCTTCGGTGCCAACAAATTACCACGCGCCTCCGGCCAATCGATGTCGAAGGTTTGGGATCTCTTCTGGGCGAGCCCCTTCTCCGACCACTCCGTCCAGGGTAAATCGCTCGCCAACCTGAATGACATCCGGCCGGCGATACGCTCGCTGGCGTCCTCGAGGGCGACCGAGTATCCGAGCGCCGACCTCGTTCGCCACAACCACGGAACGACCGTCACCCGGGCGTGGGACTCGCTCGTCCGCCACGGGAAAATCTACTGAGCCCGAACCGACACGGAGCGCCAATGATCGAAGAACTCGAACTGCCCGACAACATCGTCACGTACCTCGTCGCGCGCGAGGACGAAGAGCTGCCCCCCATCTCGGCCATCAAGTGTGAGTACCTGATGACCGCGTCCGGCCTGATGGTGCGCGCCAGGCGCGAGGGGTTGGAGGCCTGCGTCCCCGTCGCGCAGACTGACGCCCCCATCCCCGGCCTCGCCGAAGTCGAATCCTACGCCGTGCTCGACTACCCGCGCGTGCCCGCGGTAATCGTCGAAGAGATGATCGCGCGCTCGCGCCGCGTCTGCCGCAGCGCCGCCGACTCCGACTTCGTGGAGTCCCTCTTCCACATCGCCTTCGACCCGGCCGCCGGCGCGTGGTCACTCAGCGAGCCGCCGCAGGTCAGACGACACAGCTCCGTCAAGCCGACGGAGGACGGCACCGACTCGTCATACGCTGCGGCGCTCATCGAGGTGCACGTCCACCCGGAAGTCGTCCCCGAATTTAGCGAACAGGACGACGGCGAGGAGAGCGGCAAGTTCAGAATCTTCGCCATCATCGGCAACCTCTTCGGGGACCCGCGCCGCCTCCGCGTCCGCGTCGGGCTCCACGACCACTTTTGCGAAATCCCCGCGGAGTGGGTCTTCGAGCTGCCGCCCGACGTAGTCGACTGCGTGGAGGAGGAGGCGACGGCCTACGACGCTGTCGCCCACCATTTCACCGCCGAGGAGGTCGCCGCCGATGCCGCCTAAAACTTCCAACGTCTTTCCGTTCATCGCGGGCCGCGGACGCAGGAGCGGGGCGGCCGGTGCGAAGATTCAACTCCCCGCGTTCGTGCCGCCAGACCTCGACCTGAGCCACCTCGACGCGGCCACGGTCATCACTCGCAACCACAAGAAGATTCGCGTCGTCTGCGTCGGGGCCGGGGGCAGCGGTTCGTTTGTCGCCTACAACGTCTGCCGACTCGCCGCCGTGCTGGAGGAGGCCGGGCGCGAGGTCGAGGTCGTCATCGTTGACCCCGACCGCGTCTCCGAGAGTAACGTCCCGAGGTCAAACTTCAGCGAGAGCGAGATCGGGATGCCGAAGGCGCAGGCCCTGCAAATCCGGTTCTCCCGAGCCTGGGGCGTGCGCGTCACGGCCGTCAACCGTAAGTTCCACTCTTCCCTGCTCTGGCAGTCGGACGCCGGCGACTGCCTGACAGTCATCGTCGGCGCGGTAGACAACGCTGCCGCGCGGCGCTCCATCAACCGGGCCTTCACGGGCACGCGCTCGTACGAAGGCCGCACGCCCGACACGTGGTGGTGCGACCTCGGGAACGACCGCGAGACCGGCCAGGTGCTTCTCGGCTCCGCCACCTCTATCCAGCAGCTTCGCGGCTCCTTCGCGCTCGAAGGACTCTGCCAGTCGCTCCCCTCGCCCGTGATGCAGAGCCCCGACCTGCTACGCGAGATCGACGAGGGGCCGAAGCTCAAGAAGCGGCTCTCCTGTCTGGAGCTGATGCTGATGCAGGAGCAGAGCCTCATGATCAACCAGCGCATGGCTAACGAGGCGGGCGAGATGCTGGCGCAGCTCCTCCTCTACCGGAACCTCCAGAGGTTCGCCACGTTCGTGGACACGAGGCTGGGCGTACAGACGAGCGAGTACACGACGCCGGAGCACGTGGCGCGGGCCGTCAGGCGTAAGCGAACGGACTTCCTGCTTGACGCGAGTGCGTTCGACGACGACATGGACGTGATGTACGAAGAGGCAGCTTAAGGGCCGGCTCTCGGGCCGTGAGGCCGCGGCGTCCCACGCCTGTGACGGCCGAGCGCGCGCCGACTCACCCGAGGCCGACTTCCCAAGCATCAACTCACGCGGCTCTCTTCGATGCCGCCGCCGTGTAGCCCGCGCCCCCGCGCGCGGAATATTACGGCGTTGCTCTTACCGCGACATCCCACGCCCCCCACGCCGCAGCGACCCGGATAAGGACTGTGCGGAGGGCGGTAGTGCGTGCGAAGGCGCCGCCGCGTCGCCCCGAGTACACCACTCAAGAGGTTGAATCCGGATGAGACAATTCCCCACCGCCCGCGCGCGCGCCCGGGCGATAGCAGACCTCCTCGGCGCCTTCCTCGGCCGCGCCGAGGAGGATGCGTCGTCACGCATCGGAGAGCTGTTCGCCGAGTTCCCCCACTTCTGGTGTGCGGCGGACGAGGACGTGAGTCTCCGCGGCCGCCTCCACGTCATCACCTTCGGCCTGACGGGCGAAGAGAATTCCGCCATCAACCTGGCGGACGCGATCATCCGCGACCAGGCCGGGCTGCCGCGGCGCGAGGACGACACCGACCCGGTCTTCGAGGCGTACGGCACGAGCGGCGGAATGACCTACACCGAAGGCGGCGAGTCATACGTCGTCGTCGGCCCCTGTCCTTCCGCCTCCTTCCGCCACGCCGTCGTGATGCGTGAGAAAGACAGCTCGCTGAAGATAGTCCGCTGGTCTGGCGTTAAAGACCTTCTCACCGCCGCCGAAGCTTACGCCTAGCCCACGACCGAGGAATCAAATCTCATGGCAACCAGGTACGTTCCGCTCGAACTGATCGAGAAGATGTCGCTCTACTGCGGCGAGGGCACATCGGATAAGGTCTACCACATTTCGCTCACACGCGTGGATGAGGGGTTCATCAACATCATCTACTACGGCAGGCGCATCGACGACATTGCCGACGAAGACAAGTCCAAATCCTCTCTGAGCTACACGACGAAGCCCGAACGCCCGACGACCTTCGCGAAGGCCAAGAAGGATTTCGACGAGAAGACCGACGAGAAGCTGAAGAAGAAGAGGTACGAGTTTTACCAGACCGGCCACGTCGTCAACACGCAGTCGAGCATGTACGCCCCGACGGGCAGCCCCGCCCCCACGCCCGTGGCGCAGGCCATGCTCGTCCCGGTGCCGCGTGTCGAGTCGGCCTTGGCCGGGACCGGCTACATACCGCAGCTCCTCAACCCGACGACGCTCGGCGGCTGTGAGGCTTTCTTCATCGACCCCAACTATTGGGCGAGCCCGAAGGCCGACGGCGACCGCTTCCAACTCGGCCACCGCGCGGGCGTCGTCGCGGCCTCGAACAGAAGCGGCGAGGGCACGTCGGTCGCCGAACACCTCTCGGCCGCCCTGATGGAAGTCGCCGAGGCTTCGGGACAGATGGCGGGGCTTTGCTTCGACGGCGAACGCATCGGGCGCGTCTACTACGTCTTCGACCTGCTGGAGTACGACGGCCAGCCGCTCAGCCCGCCCGACGGGAGAGGCGAGTACACCCGCCTCCCCTACTTCGCCCGGGTCGGCCACCTGCAAAGGATCGAGCGCGCCTACCGCGCCTGGCTCGACGCGCGCGGGCGAACCGGCAAGCCCGACATCCGGTTCATACCCATCGCACGCACCGAGGCCGCGAAGCGCAAGCTCTTCCGCGAGGTCGAGGCGAGCGCCGGCGAGGGCGTCGTCTTCACACACATCCAGAGCCTGAACACGCCGGGCAAGCCGAACGCCGGCGGGCTCAGGCACAAGTACAAGTTCACCAAAGAACTCGACTGCGTTGTGGTCACGACGGACAGGCGCAGCTTCGAGTCTTTCGTCTACCACGAGGGGCGGCTGACGAGCCTCGGCTTCGTCGCGTCCGGCATCACCGACGCCATATACGAGGAGCTGGCCGCGGCCGAGCGCCGCGGAGAGACCCGCGTGGCCATCGTCAGGTACCTGTACGGCACGGGGCAGGTCGCCGCCGGCGGCAAGATGTTCCAGAGCACCTTCCTCCGCTTCAGGTCGGACAAGAAGCCCGCCGAGTGTCTGAGCGACCAGCTCGAAGTGAAAAACCCCGACGCGCTCGAAGAGATCAAGGTCGAGGAGGATTTGGCGGCCTGACGGCTCGCCGAGGAGAAAGATGTCGAGAGCTAAAATTAACCCCTGCACACCGTGGGTCTTCGTCCCCGAACGCGGTGAATTCTTCCGCCTCAACTGGGGCGCCCTTGAAGTCGCGCCGATGCGGGCCGGCGGCTCCCTCGACCGTGACTCGGCGCAGGCCGTGGATCCCACGACGCTCGGCGACGATGACGTGGCCTTCGACCTCGTCCTGCTTGAGCGGCTCGCCGCGCTCACCTTCTACCACAAGGGCTACACGCTCGACGGCCATCCCGCCGACATCTTCCGGACGGCGGAGGACGCTCGCCTCTCGGCCGAGGACGTTGGGCGCATCGCGGCCTTGTGCATAGGAGACTCCTTAACGATTGGCGAAGGCGGGCAGACCCTCAAGCGCGTCGCACTCGCCCACGGCGCGCCCGTGAAGGTCGGCGACCGCGTAGTGCTGGCGCGCGACGTAGACCGCTTCCCCCACTTCATCGCCCGGGCCGGGAGCACGGGCGTTATCACTAACCTTGAGGATGCCGTTCTCACCGTCCGTCTCGACGAGTACCTGGAGGGCGCTGAGGAGTGGGACAACGAAGTCTGCTGGGAGACCTCCGAGCAGGCCGAAGACTTCGACGAAGACGTTAAGCTCGCCGCCTGAAGCGCGGCGGGCACACGAAGGGTGCTGACCTTATGAGCGACAACAGACGACGTGGGGCGGGCGACGAAGAAGACGAGCAGCCCGTCGAGGGCTTCTACCGCCTGACAGACATGACCGCCCGCATCGAGCCGCCGCGCTCCTACCGCGGCCCCGAAGTTGAGATCGAGTTCGGCCTCTTCTACAAGGGCGCACGGGGAACGGCCGGGGAGGTTTTCGTCACCTGGGAGCGCGCCGGCTCGCGCGACGAGCTGACGCCGCGCCTGTACGCTTACGGCGACGGCTTCGCCGCCCTCTGGCGGTTGCGGCGCGTACTGAGGGCGCTCTCGACCAGGCCGAACATCACGCCGGACGATCTCTGCGCGCGGCTCCGGCGACTCGGCTTCACGGACTTCACCGTGAGCGAAACGCCCTGGATCGCCCACAAGCCCACGGGCTGCTACTACCGCATCCACGAGAGCGTCTTCGAGGGCGCGCCCATGAGCGCCGACGAGAGCATCGCCGCGCCCGACGACGAGGAGAGCTTCGAGGTCGATTACGATGCGGCCACGGAACTCTACGACGGGGCCTATGTCGAACGACTCCGCGCCATCGAGATCGCGCTGCGCAGCGGGGCGTCGTCTCTCGACGCCCTCGAACAATATATGTCCAAGGGCTCTCGCCGTGACCGCACCTCGGCCGAGCCCGGTGCCGGAAAGCGGCGGGGACGTTAGCGATGTCGGCGACCCATATAGACACCACGTCAAACGAAGCATCACCTGCCGAGGCCCGCGCCTTCACCACGGTCCCGCACTACGTCGCCGACCTCAGCCTGAGAATCCCGGACGGCGCGGACATTCACGAAGGGTATTTTAACTTCGGGCTGGCTACGGGGGCGTTCGTCGAACACGCCCTCGTCTACTACCCCCGCCGCGGCGTGACCACGCCGGACATCACACCGGGGCTCGTCGTCGCCGTCCTGCGCGACCGCGCCATCCGGATCGGCGTCTTCGACACGCTGACCGACGCCCTGGTCGCCCTCTCTCACCACGTCACGCTGCCCGAGTACGACGCGGAACCCGGCGCGACAAAGCACGAATCCGCTTCGGCCTTCTTCGAGCACTGCGTCCTTCTCGGCGTGGCATGTCCGAGGTACCAGGCGGAGGCGACGAGGCGCGAGCGCGAAGAACTGCGCGACGCACTCGCGCGCGAACGCGCACACGCCCCGGAATAAAACGAGCGGCGGGCGAAGCCGCGTAAACCTACGAAGCTACGCGAGGTCCCGGAGCACAATGACGAAAGAAGCAACGCATACGGCCGCCACCGACCCGCCGGCCGCGCAGCAGGACCCGCTGATCGGCCGTGAGTACGTGTGTTGCCGCGGCCCGAGGAAAAACTCCTCTGTTCGCGTCATCAGGCATATCCCGCAGGATCCGGCAGACTGCTTGGAGGACGTCGGCGACCGCTTCGAGGTGGAGGGCGAAATAGACGGGCACCGCTGGACTGTCAGCCGCGCTGCCCTGAACGGCATCTTCGGCCTTTCGGCAAAGAGGCGATGCAATTGCTTCCCGCTCGACGCACGAGCAGACGACACGGTCACGACGGCCGCGGAAGCGGCACCGCCCCGGGAAGTCGCTGCCGTGGAGCCCGAGCCCGCGGCGGAGGATGCGGCAGGCGAGTCGGCGCCGGCACAGGTTCAAGACCCGCCCCCGGGGGAGGATTCCGGCGCGCTTGAAGCCCCATCGCCCGAGGCAGACGCGGAGGAGCCGCCGCCGGCTCAACACGAACCGTCCGGCGTGAGCCACACCGCCGCGCCCCCCGCCGCCATCTTCCGTGAAGACAGCGCGCAGGGCGCCCTCTTCTAGTCTGCGGCCCCTGCGCTAATCACCATGAACAGAATCTACTTCGTGCAAGTCGGCGGCTCGTCCGAGCCGATACCTCTCTGCGAGCGACACGCCGGTGACGAGTCCCCGTTCGACGCGGTCTCCGAGGCGCTCGACGAAACGGACGAGGCCTGCGTCATCTGCTCGAAGCGCCTCAACGACGAGATGCTCGAGGTCGCCACCGAGATCATCGACACGGACGGCCGCGGCCTCCGCGCCTTCTTCAACCTTCTGGCAGGGCTGCTCGAAGTCAGGGCCGACGCCGACGACGAAAGCTCAGACCTGTTCCGCGCCGCCCTCGACGGCGTCGAGCGCACCGTCTCGAACGTCGGCGAGATCGAGATAGACCGGTTCTCCGAAGGCGACGCGGTGCTGTTCGCGCGGGAGGTCAAACGCCCCCCGCACTTCACCGTCCCGATGGGCACTCGCGGCCACGTCACCCTTCTACGCGGCTTGAACATCTGCGTCACGCTCGACCGCGAGGTGTCGGGTCAAGACAACGAGGATTACAACGCCGTCTGGTTCGAGGGTGCGGCCGGTCGGCATGAATTCCTCGACGCCGTCCGCAAACTCCCGCCGCCCGCCGACGACCAACAAGCCGACTCATAAAATACGGGCGGGAGGTAAGGGGCGAGGAGCGGCCACAGCCGCGCACGAAAGCCAGCCGGCGAAGGCCGGAAAGGAACGCCCCTTACGATGAAATTCGACAAACAGAGTCTGAAGCTCCGCGCCCTGTCACTCCTGAAGCACCTCCCGCCCTTCATCCTGCGACACCTCTCCGTCGCGACGCTCGTCAACAGTGAGAACGTCAAGTCCTCGATCAAGAGGATGTTCCGCAACTCGCCCGCGGAGATTCTCGGCGAACTCTTCCAGAACTCCTCCCGCGCCGGCGCCCGCCGCGTCGTGATCGTGACGCGCGAGGGCGGCTTCACCGTCAGCGACGACGGCAGCGGCGTGGCGGGGGTCACGGGCTTTCAGGCGCTGCTCAAGATCGCCGAGACGAAGTACCAGGACCCGGCCGTCGCGCAGGAAGGGCCGATGGGCATAGGCCTCATGAGCCTTTTGTCTCACGATGCCGTCCGCGCCGTAACCTTCGCCTCCGGCAACCTTGAACTAACCGTCGAGACTGCCAGGTGGTTCGGCGACGACTCGTCGTACTCGCGCACCTGGTTCGACCGCCTCCGCACGAGGGCTCACTCAGTCCCCGGCCTCACGATCAGCGTGGACTGCGCCCCGGAGATGGTCGCGGCACTCAGAGAAGCGCTCAAGCCCCGCGATAAAGGGGGCGAATTCAGCCCCGCCCAAGGCTACGCCGGAAGGCTCGACATCACGCTCGACGGCGCGGCCGTCGAGACGCGCCTCCCGCTCTGGGCGCAGATCACGCAGGTCCTCGTCGAGACCAGCTATGAAGGCGCGAGGCTTATCATCGGCTTCCGCGGCGAGACGACCTACTGCGAACGCACGTCTTCAATAAACTGGTACGGGCAGCTCATCCCGGTAAAGTTCGACGGCGCTTTCGACTTCCACCTGGAGGTGACCGCAGGCCGCCCCGTCGAGCCGAGGTCTCCATCGCGCGACGGCGTGGTGAACAACGAGGCGTTCCGCCGCCTGGTCGCGTTCGTCACAGACCAGCTCTTCGTCTTCCTCTACGACCCGCTGAACCGTGGCCGGATCAGCCCCTTCTGGATCGCCGCCAGCTTCTCGCTCGACAACAAGCGGGCCCTGCGCGAGTCGCCCTATTACGTCGTCAAGACTCTGCTCCCCTTCAGCACTCACCCGCAGTCGGACACAGACATGGATCCCGTGGGCGATGACGTTCTCTTCGCCTACGCCGACGACCCGCAGCCGCTGCTCCTCGACGGCGGCGTGACCGTCCACCTCGAAGAAACGGTCGAAGACGAGAACGGTCTCTGCACCTTCCTCGGCATGACGGGCACCGCCTACCGGCTCTCGTGCGGCAATCCACGGCGACTCGACATCCGCCGCGTCTGGTGGAAGCCAGGCGCGCCCATCAAAGAGGTCTTCTACGAGCCAGGCGTTTGGGGCCTCGGCCACCCCGGGCATGAGCCCGCGGAATGGTCGCCCGTCACCGCCGACAACGTCTTCACCTTCTCCCAAGCGGCGAACTGGGAACTCTGGGATGCGGAGATGACGGCGCACGC
This sequence comes from Pyrinomonadaceae bacterium, assembly GCA_045807805.1. GTDB lineage: Bacteria > Acidobacteriota > Blastocatellia > Pyrinomonadales > Pyrinomonadaceae > QHXN01. The sequence goes on from JBJMGR010000232.1 coordinate 54,971, forward strand.
CACCGACCAATTCAGCTTCCTGCGGACTTACGCGTGGGGCGCCTTCGACTACGACCACGATGAGGCGAGTTACAACGAGCTGCACGACTCCTTCGAGTCCTCAATCGACTGGATGATCCGTCGCATTATCGGCAGGTGCCTGGGGACGACCTTCAACGTCAACGAGATTGTCCCCTTCTTCGAGCGCCCCGACTCCCGCGTAGAGACCGTCACGTTCATCTATGGGGAGCAGCCGACGCCGGCCGCCATCAACGCCACGAGCCAGCACGGCGAGACCGTCGAGCTGAAGCTCGTCGCCTGAAGGAGCGGAGCAACACGCCTCCGAGTAAGAAGGCTGTAGAAAGATGAACGGTAAGAAGACCAAGTACCTGATGTCGGAGGCGGAGCAGGCGTCCATCCGGGCGGCGGTCGCCGCCAAGTCTCGGAGGCCGGGGCCGAAGAGCACCGAGCTTCTATCACGCACGACCTCAATCACCTTCACCCTGTCGGGCAACGATCTGATGCGCGCCCTGCCCGACTTCTTCGAGTTGAGCGTCACGAGCGAAAAGGACTCCGGCGGGGACGGTTTTCACATCACGAGCTTCGAGTTCGACGAGGACTTCAATGACATCTTTGAGGAGGTGGACCAAGCGCTGTTCAAGGAGCGGCTGGCTCGCTACGCCGCCGAGAACGCTGAGGACATTTTCCTCGACGAGCACGAGTTAGACTGGCGCGACTGAGCAGCCGGCGCAGCACCCACGACGAAGGGACCACCCCCATGTCAAAAGAAACTGACCTCAACAAATCCGGCGTATACGTCCGCCTCTTTAACGGCCAGCGCGACCCTTCGGAATCTCTGGACGATTGGGGCGATGACGGCCACGTGCTCGGCCCCTTCAAGTTCGCCCACGTGGCCTGGGCCTCGGAGATAAAACTCGGCGACGACGGCGAGAGCCTGAAGATCGTGGACTCCACCGTGCTCTACGCCGGGACGTATTACGCCGACTTCTCGGTCGTCTCCGCGGCGCACTTCGACGGCACCACCGAATTGCGCGCGATGTATGAACCTTTCGACCAGAGGAAATCACTCCCGAACTGGACACGTGGCGGCGGCGATGAGTAACGTCCGCCGCCCTCGTCATGGCTCTGTAAAGGTAGCTGCCGGCAGGCTCGTGGCAGAGGCAGACTCCCATGCACGTTAAAGAAAAGACCCCGCACGCCGAGACCCGCAAACGAACTGCCGGCGAAGGCGCACAAGTCACACTCTACGGGGACATCAAACCCGACCCCGTCACCACGGCCACCTTTCTCAAACCCGACCCGCCACTCTTAATTCCGGCTTACGGCATCGGCGTTGACAGCACTTCAGTCCTCGTCAAGCTAAAAAGGTTAGGCATCCGACCTGCACTTATATTGACCGCCGATGCCGGCCTGGAATGGCCTGAAACTTACGCCTACCTCCCGGTGATCAATGAGTGGCTCCGGGGTGTCGACTTTCCCGAGGTGACGATAGTCCGCAAGCGTTCCCCGCAAGTATGCGACATAACACTTGAGGACGAACTAACGCGGCTCGGGCTTTTGCCCGCCATCGCATACGGGAAAGGGAGCTGTAGTGCCAAGTGGAAAATTTCCGGGCAAGAGTATTTCCTCAACCACTGGGAGCCGGCGCTACGCGAGTGGAAGCGCGGGCGGAAAATCGTCCGCGCCATAGGTTACGAAGCGAACGAGTGCAATCGGGTGGACGAGGCCAGCACCTATCAGAAATCCAACCCCAGTCGGAAGTTTGATTACTGGCACCCCCTGGTGGAGTGGAATGACAGCCGCGCCGATTGCATCCAGACCATCAAAGACGAAGGGCTGCCCTTGCCACCTAAGAGCGCGTGTTGGCTGTGCTCATCGTCGAAAAAGCACGAAATTGAACGGCTCGCGCGAGTACACCCCGACCTCTTCCTGAGAGCACTCTTGGTGGAGAGGATTGCGGAGCCGAAGAACATCAAGGTGAAGGGCCTCGGCCGTAACTTCGCTTGGAAATCCTTACCGTGCGCCGCACCGTTCCACGAAGAACTCGACTGGATCATGGAGGAGCGGGAGCGCGCGCGCCAAGCGGGTTTCATCCCCCTCACCAGGGGCGCGCGCATCATCCACGGCGTCACCCCGCCCGCGTCCGCCGAGGAGTGGCCCGTCGCGGCATAAACGCACACGGCGTAAGTAAAAAAAGAGCTGCCTGCGGCTTCAGGAATACTTCCACACCGGAGGCAGTCATCCACATGGGCCGAGCATCAGCTGGCGGCGCGGGCGTCGCCGAAGGGTCGAACAGACAAAACATCACGGCCCGCATCGCGGCAGGGCACGGCACCTGGGAGACGGTGACCTACGCCTGCACCCTCGGCGAAGCCGGAGCCGTCGTCGAGGCGCTCGACTTAGACGGCCCCGAGGCCAACAGTTACGTCGCGCTCGCCGAGGCGAAGACCTACGCCGTCCGGCGTAACGAGGGCGCGGTCGAACACCTGACAATCGTCCGGCACGTGACGGCCTCCGGCCAGGAGTTCTGCGTCCGCGTCGCAGACGAGTTAGGTAACACCATCCACGTCTGCGACCTCGAAGACTACGTCGTCGCCGAACCCGGCGAGACACTGGAATGCGTGAACGTCCCGCGCGCGGTACTCGACTCCTTCCTATCCGGGATCGCCGCAGGTGCCGCCCCGCTCGGCAGCTAGAACGATAACCCTATGAGCGACACTCACACTCCACCCGCCTACTTCCCGCGGCTCATCGAAATCCTAGCGGGCCGCCTGCCGCAGCTCAGGCCCGAGCATACGGAAGTCTCGCCGGGCATCCACTGCGTCACACTCATGCTCGACGACGTCTGCCGCGCGCACTTTGGCGACGCGGATCGCGCGTGGGCCGCGGACGTGGAAATCCTCGATGAGGGTGAGTGGTGGGGGGCGAACGAAAACATCTCCGTGGGGCACGTCTCGTTCGCGGGCGAGCCGGGCGAGGAGCAGCTCCAGCACCTCGCCTCGAAGATCGTCGAGTCCGCCGCAGAATACGTCTACGGGCTCATGAAGTACGAAGCAGGCGAGCGCGTCACGCTGGTCGCCGAGGAGAGCCGCCCGCCATACTTCACCGCCGCACCCGGCTCCACCGGAGTCATCGCCACCCTCTGGCCCGCGCAGAGAATAGTCCGCCTCGACCTGGACGAGCCCGTCGTCAGGACGGCCCCCAGCCGTGCGCCGCATTCCGTCGAATCCGACAATCAGGTCTTCTTCGTCGGCCCGGCCTTCTACGATTTCCCCTTCAAGATCAGGAGGCCGCCGTCTTAAACCGCCGAGAACGTCATGCCGGACAGCACGCACCCGTTCGCAGAGGCCCTGGCGCGGATATGCGACGGCCCGCCCTATGACGGGACGGGCGTCCCGACGGACCGCCCTTACGCCTACACGCGCAAGCGGACGGGGGCTTGGGCCTACGCGCGCTCCACCTCCGGCCTGTTCGTCGCGTTGATGTGCGATGACCCGACGCTTCCCACCTGCGCCAAGAACATAGACCGCCACCTCGCCTGCAAGCGCAACCCGGTCGCGGCGACGACGGCCGGCCGTCTGAGGGGCTGGCTCGGCGGACTCGCCGTCGGCGGATTCACCCTCGCACGCTTCGGCTACACGGTCTGCGAAATCCTCCCGCTCTCACTCGCGCTCTCGATGCCGTTCATCGACGACGCCGACGAGACGCACGTCCACGCCCCGGTCAACGATTTCGCGCGCGTCGAAACCATGGCGCGGCGCTGGTACCTGAATGGTCTAACGTGGCGCGCCTCAGGCCACCCGCGCGCGTACTGCTTGGAGAATCCGCTGCCGGTTCCCTTCACCGAAATCCCTGACTTCCTCGACCATCTGGCCGAGAGCCCGCGCTGATTCAACATCCCCACCGCTCGTCTAAAAAAGGCGCTGCGCGCACGTCTCGCCGCCCGGACCCCGAGCCGGGGCGCGTAACTCTGAACAGTTGGGAGTCCGACTATGATCACCTTCAAACACGGAACCACCACTTACACGCTTCCCCGGGGCCTCGACCGCGCCACGCACTCGGCCGTCGAGTATGCGGTCGCCGCCTACGGTTTTCTTCTTAACGACGAAGGGCGGCGCGGTGTCGCCCACACTTGGGCGCAGTTCTCCGAGCTGATAAGGGCCGGCTTCGCCCAGAGCCCGCGGCGTGACGCTGTCCTCTCGGCGCTGGCTGCCGTCTGACGCGAGGGATAGGCCATGTGCCCGACGTGCGGCAAAGAACCCAACCCCAAGAGGGACGCCCGCGAGATAGGCCGCGAGCACGACATCGCGCTCCGACACCTTCGCCACTGCCCAACTTGTTTCCAAGCACTCACGCCGGAAGAAGAGGACCGTCTGAAACGTGTCGAGATATCCGCACGCTGCACGGTGCCCACGGACTGACTGGCCCTCGTACCAGTGCGAAAAATTAATTGTCAGACAATTACCCGCCGGACATTTCCCCCCGCGGCGAGGGATTTGTGCTGTACTTCACCCGCGGCTAGGAAGTTGAACACAGCCGACAATCTAAATCGCATGGAGAAGGACAGATGAAAATAATACGGGGCGCGGCGGCAGTCACATACGCCCGTGAGTTAAACATCTTCTTTGAAATCGACGACTTTTTCCTCGCGGATGCCGAGGGTGAGATCAGGGAAGAGCGGACTTCAGTAGCCGACATCTACATGTTGCTCAAGGAACAGACCGGGCATTCTTATGACCCGGCGGAGATCGTGCCGGGCCAGCCGGTCTTCGACTTCCTCATCAACCGCTACGGCGACGGCTGGATCTACGTCCCGCAGGAGGGCATGGACCCGGCGGCGGAAGAGCAGGCGGCGCTACGGATGTTCCGCCGGCTGCTGGGCGAGCCCGAGGCCGCCTCCTTAATCGACGCGAAGGGACTCTTCTGGAAATATGGCGCCCGGACGAGCTTCGGCAAAACGGGGCTCGACTCGACCGACAATTTAACCCTGCTCTACCACGCCGCCGTCAGGCTGGCGGAGAAAGGCTTGCTCGAATCGGTTACCGACGCCGACCCACTGCCTGAGGGTACAGCGCCCAGCTACGGCAGACGCCGTTTCACGCTGCCCCCGGACATCTCAGTCACACTCGAAGGCGCACTCTGTGAACAATGTCGAGCAAGGTCTGGGGCTTCCCCGCTAAAGCTACATACCGAATGCGCCCGCAGGCTAAGTAGAGTTCTATCAGGGGCGACGGCGTCCGCCGAACGACAACGGCCTAAGCGGCCTTACCGCGCAAAGCAGCGCGGCCGTCCGGACGGCGAATGAAGATCCTCATCCTGCACCACATCGAGCCTGAGTATTCAGACTTCTTCAACGAGGAAGATTACTTCCGCCATCTTTTTAATCACCTGAGTAAGCGGGCCTACGACCGAATCATTCTCACCACCCTCTCCGGCATCGTCTACCCCGAACTCCGCAACGTAATATCCGACGAATACGAGTGGAACTATTATTGGGAAGATCCCGACGACCCCGCATACCGCACCTGGTACGAAGAATACGGATACGACCCCGCTGACATCATCCCTTCTCCAACCGTCCACCAACGCACCTACCTCTACGAATGGATAAAGAATTTGAAAGGCCATGACGTCACGCTCGCGGGAGGTCTCAGGGAGGAATGTCTGCTGGATTTTGAGACGGCGCTGACCCATCTCGGCATTCCTTTCGTCAGACTCGAAGAATGTTGCTACTGACGAGGCTCGGCGCGCGGGCGGGAAATTGTGCGGCGCGCAGACACCGCGCCGCGGCCGACTGTCGGCCGAGACACCTACATCCTGAGTGAGAGGCAGATACCCATGAACGACCGCTGGCCCTTCGACGAGTCTTTCGAGGAGATAGTTAACGCCGACAGTTGGACGGAGACGACGGAGACGCACGCCGTGCCGCCCCAGGTCGCAGAGCGTATGCGCGAGCTGGGCGTCACGCGCGAGCCGAGCGAGACGGGACTCCCCCTGACCATCGGGGCGCTCACGGCGCTCGTCATGTCGAACTGGCCCGCGCCGCCCGTCTACGCCTTCGACCGGAGGGACGACACGAGCGTTCACTTCAAGTGGCTGGGCTTCTATTTTGTCGTAAGCACCAACCTGTTCGTCGAGCAATATCAGATGACCCCGCAGGGCGAACCCATCGACCCGGCGAAGCCCCACGGCGGCGGCGTAACCACGGACCTCTGGCCGCGCGCCAACGCCGCGACGCACACCTTCGAGCGCCTCCTGTGCCACGCCCTCGAAGGCGCGCCCGCAAAACTCACCATCCTCGACGAGGAGACGGCCGTCCGCCTGGTCACCGCCGAGCCCGAGCGGCCCTTCCTCTTCTGGAGGGGCACGAAAATTGGGCACGGCATGATAGGACTCTGTTCGCGCCACGTCCGGATGTGGCCCCGCGACCTCGGCCGGCTACGCCTGGCGCGCCTCAGCCCGCAGCTCCTCGCCGACCTCGCCTGCTCGTCGGGCGCGGCCATCCGGAGCATCCCTCGCGACATCTACGAGTTCTACAAAGGCGGTCGCGGCTGCCGGGGCTGTTCTTACGAGGCGGAGCATCCCACCATCGGCCCCTTCTATAACCTGCGCGCGGTCGGACCCGACGAACACGGCTACAACTTCGACGACGGCACCGGCCCCCTCTCAGACCCCGTCTACGGCCAGCCCGTCATGCGCCTCAGCGAAGGCCCGCGGCCGGTGGAGTTGGAACCCTTCAAGTGCGAGCGCTGCTCCGCGATCAAACCCCGAGAGGACGGCACGCCCTGTGAAGGTTGCGGGAAGGGTGTCTGCCTAGTGTGTCTCGCCAGGAACACACAGTGCCCGCACTGCCTTCTGTGCGCCCTATGCGGAGCTGATGCCGGAGAGTCTCATGATGAGACCAGGCACGCGGCCTATCTGCCGTAAATTACAGCAATGACGCGGCGGCCCACCCCGCCGAATGCCGCGAACTACACCCATCACCCCCCGCAACCCTCGCCCGCGGGGCGGCACGACCGTTGCATACCCGTGAACGCGACCGGAAGCACTTGATTCGCCGGCCGCGTTACCAAAATGCCACGTAAACTGACCGGAGAATCCATCCGCCACGCCCTCGAACCCCTCGGGAGAAAGAAGCGCCGCAAGGCCGCCCCTGATTTCCGCTGGGGCGTGGACGTCAGGCCGGAAGGTATCATCCGCACCCTCCCCTACGGCCCGAGCCACGACGAAGAGGCCATGCGCGCCGCCTTCCGGAAGATGCGCCGGAGCCTCGTGCGGCTGAACGTCTCCGACGAGGCGCAAGTCCTCATCGGCATGCAGCAGAAGCCGAAGCTCGAAGTACTCCACTGTTACATTTTGGTCGAAGGCCGGGTCATCGGCCGCGCACGCATCGCCAGCTACGAGGAGGGCGTCCCGTCCGTCCGGTGTTTCGACGGCTCCACCCGCCGTCACAAGTATTGGGCGGTACTGACCGGGCCTTACGAGCCGGCTCCGGAGGCGTTCAAGAGGCGGGGCTTTCAGGGCTTCAGGTACACGCTCGACTTGTGGTAGCCCGCCGCCGGTCTGCCTTACCCATAGAGATGACGGCCACGGGCACGAAGAACATCCTCATCACCGTGAGCGAACCGGCGTACTTCGAGGGGCTGCGCGCCGACCTCGACGACGACGGCTGGACGCGCTGGACGATCTACAGCGGCGCCCGCCCGGGCCAGCATTTGGCCTTCTACTTCACCGAGCCCCTCTACGGCATAGCCGCCCGCGGGCGAGTCCTCACGCAGCCGACGCCCCACGCCGACCCCGGGAGTGAGTGGGACGGTCGCCTGATGAGCGACGTGGACGACCTCCAGCTCCTCATCACCCCGCTCCCCTTGGCCGCCCTCAAATTCTGCTTCACCGAGTGGACCTATTGGTCTCAGCCCAGAACGAATATCAGAGCCCCCGACCCGCACGCCGCGCGTCTCTCACGACTCATCGAGTTCTTCATCCGCCCGACCGTCACCGATGCACTGTCCTCACTGCATACGGTCGCCGAAGACTACGGCGGAATCCGTGAATACCGCCGCCGGATGGCCCGCGTGCGTAAGCACCGCCGCCAGATGCTCGAGGCACTCGCGCGCGAGCACGACCTCTCGGCCGACGACACAGTCTGTTACGTCGCCCTCAACCTCGCCCTCCGCTCGGACGAACTCGCCGCCGCCACCTTCGATTGCTCGCTCGACGCGCTGGCCGGCTACCTGAAGCTGGAGCCCCTGCCGCCGCGCGTGAAAAAAATAAGCGGGAGACACCCGCGCGCACAGACACAAACACTCCGCGCGAGGTGAATGACGACAATGACGACAGGAAGAAACGACGGCGTCCGGACAATCGACGTGACGCCCAACTACGGCGCGATGTTCACTGGCTTCCTCCACGACGCGCGCGTGCAGGCCGAGGCCGCCGCGCGTAAGACGGACGACCGCATCAGGCTCGAAGACCTTCAGGCCGTGCTCTCACGCCTCAACGTCGCGGCCGCGGCGATGGCCTCGGCAGAAGATGTTGAGCAGTTCCGCGCCGAGCTGAACGAGATCACGTCCCTCGTCTCGGCCGAGGCCGCGCGCCGCGGCGACGAAGGCGGCGACGAAGACGATGACGCCGGCCCTTCAGTCGGAGAGCCAGTCCACGGCTCGGGCGGCCGCTACCGCTTCGTCCCCGACGGCGAGCAGGAGATGCGCCCGGCCGCACTCGACACCGGCCTCTTCGAGCACGTCGAGACGGTCGGCGACGAAGGGGGCGACGCCGGATACAGCATCCTCCGCCGGCGCGATGACGAGAAGCTATTCGCCCTCGCTAACTGGACCGAGGCCGAGACCGCGTATGAGATAGTCGCGGCCGAAGCCCCGGCGGAATAGTCACGGCGCGCGGCGGGCACAACCCGTGCGCGAGGCGGTAATCATGGCCGTACAGAATGCGTTACTGACAATCCTGCCGCAGGGCGTGTGGCACCTCCGCGGGTTCCTGCCGCGCGCCGAGCAGGAGCGCCTCCGCGACGACCTCCGCGACGTCGTCCGCGCCGCGCCCCTCTTCACGCCGGTGAAGCCCTACGGGTCGGCCTTCCGTTACAAGGTCACCAACTGCGGCGAGTTCGGCTGGACTTCCGAGGAGGTGGCCGGCTACCGCTTCATCCGCCGACACCCTAAAGGGCAGGAGTGGCCGCCGATCCCGCAGTCGGTCCTCGACGCGGGGGCGAGGGCCGCACTCGAAGCCGGGTTCACGCACTATTCCCCCAACTCGTGCCTGCTGTCGTTTTATGAGCCGGGACTGGGAGGCAACGGCCCCCAGCGTGAGAACACGCTCGGCGAAGATGAGAGCGTACCCGTCGTCATGCTCGGCCTCGGGGCGTCCTGCGAACTCGGCATCGGCGGGCTCGACTTTAAAGACCCGCTCCAGCACATCGACTTCAACTCGGGCGACGCGTTGCTGCTCGCGGGCCCGGGCCGCGGCCTCTACAACGAAATCCGCTCCGTGACCGCCGGCTGCGACCTCCTGGCCAACGGCGGCCTCCTCCTGACCACACTCAGATACGTCATGTTCGACAGCCGGCGGAGGCGCGGATGACGCGGGGAGGCGGGGGCCGCCTCCCGCCACCCGACCAACTACAGGACGGGAGCTTCGAGGCCGGCCTCTACCTCCTGTCACTCGTGACGCCGCGCGGCGTCGAGCTGACGGTCGAGGAGATAGCCGAAGTCTGCGGGTGCAGCAAGGGGAAGATCTGGCGCATCGAGCTGAACGCCATGAAGAAGCTTAAAGGGCAGCGGCGGCTCCTCGAAGAGTTAGGCGGGGCGGGCCGCGCGTGAGGCGAATGCGATGGCGAAGAAGACCTGCGAGAAGCACGGGGGGCACGGCGGCCGGAAGTGCCCGGCCTGCGTCTGGGCGGAGAGAAACCCGGGCCGGGTCAAGTTCGATACGGGCTGCCCTCGTTGCGGAAAGCCGCTCTCGTCAAACGGGCTTCTACTCTGGTGCTCGAACGAAGACTGCCAGATGCAGTCCACGTCCCACCCCGCGTGAGGGCGCATCCGCATGACGAAGAGTACACGCGCCGAAGACGAACTCTGTTCCTCCTGCCCGCGCGAGGCCCCGCGCGCCTCCTACTCAATCGAGTGGGACCCGGCGGGCTGGACGCTCGTCGACGCGAACGGGCGCACGATGGGGACGCCTCACGGCGAAGGCGGCGGCGTACGCCCGTGGCACTTCAAGACTTCGGAGAAGGCGGTCGGGAGGGCCAGAGAGCTGCTGCGCAAGATAGACCCGGAGGGCGAGCTCGGCACCATGTGCGGCGACTGCCCTTACCTGCGCGAGGAGACCTCCGCCTGACGCGACGCCCGGCCCCGTCGTAAAAATTCGGCGGGCTGCTACGGCGCGAGCTAACCCAACCCGGCGGGCGTGAAGGTGAGGGCCGACGAGATGATCGACTTCAGCAGGGCGGGCGTCGACAAGGATTTCACCGTCGCCATCGGGCGCGGGTACCACGCCGTCACGGCCTACGACATGAGCCGCGACCTGCGCGAGCGCATCGGGCGACTCCCGAAGCGTGCTTTCGCCGAACTCGAGGTCGGAGACGTGGTCTTCAAAGCCCAGGCGTATGAGGGCGGCGGCACCGACGTCTTCAAGGTCCTCAAGGTCACGCCACAGCGCAAGCAGATCGAGGCCGTCAGGCCCGGCCCCGACTCCCGGCCCTTCAGGGCATACGCCGGCGGATACCACGCGCCGCTGACCGTCTTCGACGAGGAGATGATCTCGCTGATAGGCGTCACGCACCGCGAGATCGTGACCGAGGCCGTCCGCCTCCGCCTCGAAGTCCCGCGCGAGGTGCGCGTCTGCTACCCGGAGATGTTCGTCAAGATACCCGAGAGGTTCAGCGCCGAGAGGGTCGCGGAGACGCTGAAGCCGTCCTGGGGGAAGGTGGTGACGGCCGCCACCGTCAAAGCCTTCAGGGAGGAGCGGCACCAGCGCATCAGGCAGATGGAGGAGAACCTCTCGAAGGCCGTGGTGCTCAACCCCGACGTGGCGGTCGAGTACGAACGCCTGATCGCCGGCTGCCTCTTTGACATAGATTTCTTCACGTGGCTTTTGCGCCACGTCTCCGCGGGCGGCGCACTGCACGCGCCCGGCGACGACGTGGTGGAGGGCGGGCCGCACGCGAGCGCCGGGGTACTCGCGCCGGGGGCCGCGGGAGATACGGCGCAACGGAGCCTATTCTCATGAGTGGGTCGAGAACGATGAAGGCGCGAAAGGATCCGTTGAGCACTGTGACGTTCGAGTGCCCGCGCTGCCTCTACCGGCAGAAGGGTTACTTCGCGGTCTGTCCCGTGCCGGGCTGCGACGCCGCGAAGTGGCGTGAGTTCGTGGCCGAGATGCGCGCCATCATGGAAGCCAACCAGGGCGAGCGGGTCACCGCCGGGGGGCAGGGCTAAAGATGATCGTCGAGGAGGACGGCAGGCCCGTCGGCTGGCAGGAGGTGCGGCTGACGGAGGACGAGCGCGAGGCGTTGGTCGAGGCGGCGGACTCGGGCGACTGCGGAGCGGCAGAGAGCGCGGTCGCCGCGGCCTACGGCAGGCTGTACGCGGAGCGCGGCGGCGAGATACTTGAGTCGAACCGTTAGGCGCCCTAAGAGGCCGAGGCCGCGCCCCCTCTCCGAAACGGGACGCGGCCTCCTCCAGCACGCCTTTCACCCTGTGCCGCGGGATTCTGCCACAGGGCGGCGGCCACCCACAACAAAATAATAAACCCGCGGCGCGCGCGTGGAGAGCCGCCGGCTTCAAGCCCGGCACGAACCCTGAGACAGAAAGCTATGTCATGACCACGAAACTCAACCGCTACCGCTTCACCGGCACCCTGGACCTCGACGGGGGCACGTCGTCGGTTACGCGCAAGGCCATCGGCACCGACTTGCGCGAGGCCGTCGTCAACCTCGCCGCGGCCATCCAGTACGACTACATGGATTCATCCGCCGCGCCCGGGGCCGCCGTACCAGAGTGGGACGAGGAGACCTTCCGCGTGCGCGGCATCGTCATCCAACCCACACCGACCCGCCGCTACCACTTCACCGCCGTCTCCCTCGACGGCGGCGCGGTCGTCCACCGTTTCGGAGTCCACTACGACGACGAAACGAAAAGCGTCTACGCCGGCGCGTTAAAGGTCGCCACGCGTCGCAGCTCGGGTTGGGTCAATCAGGTGGACTGCTCCGAGCGCCACGAGCTGCACCTGGCCGTCGCGCGTGCCTTCGGATTCTCCGAGGAACCTCCCGGCCCGCCCGGCGAGGACGTGGCGAGGACGCTCTCCGCGCTCATGGCCGCCGACGGAGCGGCGGAAGAAGAAGCGGCCGGTGGCGCTTAACCCTCCACAGCCTTTTACACGGAGCCGAGTAGAGATGGACCAGCACACGCCCGCCGCCGACGGAGAGGTCGAGGCCGAGATACGCGCCTGGATCAATCGTAACATTCGCTGCACCCCGACCTTCGACGACGCGCTCGTCAAGAGCGTCGCGGTGGACGTGGACGCGTCATGCAACCTCGACATGATGGGTTCGGCCGAGGAGGTGAACCTGCTCACCTTCGTCGAGCGCGTACTCACCGAGCGCGGCCAGCGGAGGACTGTGTCCTCGTCCGGCCACCGTCTCGCCAACGCGCTGGCGAAGCTGATCGAGGCCTCGGACGAGATCGATGCCGAATTCGAGGCGCGCGAGCAGGCAGAGAACTACACCCTGCGCTCCGAAATCATCGGCATCAAGCACTCGCTCTACACCCTGAGGACGCCGGGCGAGTCTCTCATGCGGCGCCTGCTCGAACTCGAAGGCGCGGAGGCCGCCGCCGCCGCCGGGCGGGAGCCGTGAGGAAAGTCTACCCCGAACGGGGCGCGGCGAAGTAATCGGCCAGCGACTCGACGATCTTGACCGAGAACAGGTTGGCGGGAGCGCGGAGGAAGTTCGACTCGAACAGGCGCCTCTCCCGCGCCCCCAACAAGCCGAGCACGTAGTCCTCGATCAACTCGTCACGCTCCAGCTCGACCGAGAGCCTGAACCCGGCTTCCGAGAGCAGCCGCAACTCGATTGATTCGGCCTCGACGTCGGCGAGCGCGCCCAGCAGGTACTCGCGCACGACCGGCGCCATGTTGATAACCATAAGGGACGCGGGAGGCCGTCAGACGGCCCCACACCCGACCATGCGAAAGTCCCCAAAACATTACAGCGGGAAATTTCAAACCACACGGCCGCGCGCGGCGGGCAGTTGAGATGACACAGACGGCAGAACGGAACCGACCACAGAACCTGGCCGACCTCTTCCCCGGCCTCGCCGGACTAGCGCCGGCGCAGCGGAACTACGCGGCGGCGAGCGCGGCCCTGGAGCGGGCGCTACTGTCCGCATCCCGCCGCATCAGCGAAGAGATCACCCCGTCGCTGGAGTCGAGGGCGCGCGGGGGCGACCTCTCCGGCGACGAGCTCGCCCGGCACATCGACGAGGAGATGCGGATCGAAGCCGAGGAACGCGTAGACCACTGGCGGGCCTTCAAGGGCGCGGCCGAAGTGATCCTAATCGATTGGGCGCGCGAGGAACTCAACGCCCGTCCGCCCTCGGCCGACTTCGATTTCGACGCGACGGCGGAGGCGGCGCGCAGGCAGCCGCACGCCTGGCAGGAGCTGCTCGACCTTTGCATGAGCATCAAAGGCCGCCCGACGCGGTCGCTGGCCATCGAGGCCGGGGAGGCCGCGCGCGGCTTCGAGCTGGGCGAGGATGACCTGCGCGCCGTCGCCGAGCTGGAGGCGGAAGAGGCGACCGACGCCGTCATCACCCGCTGGGCCGCCGACGTGGCGCAGCTCGCACTCGAAGCGCACGGGTCGGCCCCCACGCCGACGAAAGGCCGGGGCCGGGGGCCGACCACAATCACCCTCAGGTGCGGCGCACACACCCGCAGCTTCGTACTGAGCGAGGCGACACTCCACCGGCTCTCGCGGGAGAAGGGGCGCGCCGCCACCGACAACAACCTCATCGACTGGACGGTCAGGCAACTGCGCCGCGAGCTGAAGAAGGGCAAAGACGCGGGGCAGAGGCCATGAGGTCGAGCCATCCGGAACGGCCCATTAAGATCGGGGTCTGAACACCGACTCTACACGACACGGGTCGAGAAGAAGTTCGACGACGGAAAGGATGTCACGTGCGCAAAGAAGGCGACGAGGCGGCGGGTGCGGCGCCCGCAAGCGAGCAGACCATCGAGAGGGCGCGCGGGATCGGGCGCGAGATAACTGAGGCCCTCGGCCGCCGGGGCTTCAGGGCGAACTCGTCCGTGCGGAGCTGGTCGGCGAGCAACATCGAGGAACTGCGCCGCCTGCCCAGGAATAGCGGGTTGCTCGGAATCATCATACACGAGGGCGGCAGCGCCGCCGACGCGGCGCCGCACGTCACCGGCTACGGCGCGGAAGTCGCGTACGTCGGAGACCACGTCATCATCCTTGAGGTGACCGAACAGCCGGGATGAAACCGGCCGCGGGAAAAATACGCGGCGCGTGGCAGTGCGCCCACGCGCCGGGTCGGCCGCCGTCCGGCCCGAATCATTTACTTCTAGACGATCACGGGAGGCGAAGATGTTTCTCTCGGACAAAGAGAAGGTAGTCAGGAAGGGCTTCATCGCCCTCAGGGAGTGGCAGGGTCGCTACGTCCCGGACACGACTGCCGACCACGCGGTTCTCAGCTCCGTCTGGGGCCGCGGCAGCTTCACCGAGGCCGAGTACGACCAGGTGCTCATGCGCGCGGGCGCTGACCCGTGGAACCTGGGACTCGGCGTCATCCAGGGCAACTGACCCGCCCGCGACGGGGGACGTGCATCGTTACGAGAGCAAGGCGAGCCGGCCGTTACACCATCTCCGACTATCTCGGCGAGCGAGTCAATTTCGGGGGCGAGATCGCCACGCGCGCCGAGGTGCTCGAAACCCTCCGCGGCGAAGGACACCCCGAGCGCTGCATCCAGATCTACATGTTCGGACTGCGCCCTCTCGCCGGCGACGAACGGCCCGGGGCGGCCCGGACGTGCGGACTCACTACCCCTTCAGGCGCGGCGGCGTAGCAGACACAACGCCCGAACCGCGCGCAGGTGAACCACGTGCTCCAAACCGAACTACTACACCCGACGCAGATCGACGCGGCGCGGGCCCTGTCCGGCGTCGCCGGGCGCTGCCTCGGCGCGGACGACGGGCCGGAGCGACTCCCGCACATCGTCAGGGTCTACCAAGAGGTCGGCACCGGCCACCGTGATACGCAGCTCGCCTTCGCCCTCGCCGCGGCCGGGCTCGACGGCTGCCGCACGCTCATCATCCGCCCTTCGGCACTCGTGAACGAGCTGGCCGAAGAGGCCGAACGTGCGCGCGAGTTAGACGCGGAGGTGACGACCGTGGCCCACGCGCCAGGCGCGGGAGGCGACGCTGCGGCCGCCGAAGCCTACGTCCTCCTCTCCATCGCCCCGAGGGTGAAGGGTTCGCTCGACAGGCGAGCGCTCGACGAGGACTCCTTCGACATCGTGATTGTTGACGAGTTCGACGCGGCCACCACACTGACGGCCGAGGTCGCCGGCTGCTTCGGCGCTTCGTTGTACGTCTTCTGGAGCGGCGCGCGGCCCGACGAGTCGCACGCTTGCGCGTCGCTGAGCGCGGGCTCCGCAGTCATCCAGGGGCCGGCGAAGTTGTTGGGCGTCGTCGAAGTGTCTCCGCCCGGCCGCCCGGAGCCGCCGCCCGCCTACACGGACACGCGCTGGACGCTGCGCCATGACGACCACAACCCGCTCGGCCTCTCCACCATCTACGCCGAGCCCGGCGCGGGCGTCGGCACGATCCTCCAGATGGGCGCGCGCTCGCCCGCCGATGCCGAGGAGCAATTCGGCAACGCCCGCATCATCGTCGCCGCGACGAACCTCTTCATCACGGCCGCCAGGGCACACTCCGCGAACGCCGTGCTGCTCGCGGAGCGCCTCGAGCAATCGGGCTTCGCGGACCTGTTCGACGGGTGCCCGCAACTCGCCGCGTGCGAGGGCGTGCCGCCCGCCTACACCCCGCTCCCCTGGCGTCTCTACACCGACCCCGAGTCGAAGCAGGGACTGTCACAAATTACGTCGCGCTATTGCCGGTTCGTGAGCATCATCGAGATGTTCGCGCACGACGAGTCCGGGCGCGACGAGCAGGTCGGTAACGCGCGCCTCGTCAAGGCCGCCGCCGGCGCCGTGCTGAAGACGGCCGAGATGTGGGACGTGAACCCAGTGCTCCTCGCCGAGTCGTTACAAGACTCCCGCCTGGTGCTGTCCATCCCGCTCTACCGCGGGCTCGTCAACAACTGTTAGGGGGAGTGTTCATGCCTAACGAACTTACGGGCGAATCGCTCGGGGCATTCGCGGGCGTCGACGAAGGGCTCGCGCTCGCGTGGCTGGCGGTGCTGCACAAGGCCGGGCTCTTCACCACCGAGTACCGGTGGTTCTGCCCGGTGACAGGGGAACTCATCCTGACCACGAAGACGGTGAACGAAGCCCCCGACGACGTGCGCTGCCGCCACTGCGAGGCCACGCACAAGGCGTCCTCGGAGTGTCACGTCACCCTGATCTTCCACCCGAAGACATCGTCAGCGTCGGCCGGCGACGGCGAGGCGAAGGGCGGCGGCGATGTCTCAGTCTAATTGCGACCCCGATAAATACTGCGGCCGCTGCCACGGCTACTGCCCGGCGGGCTTACTCGAAAGCAAACTCTGTAGCGACTGCGAAAAAGACCGGAGTCCCGAAGAGGAGTCCAAGCGCGCCTTTGCTCGCGCGCTGGCGTCTCGAAGCAGCTACTGGAGGCGCGTGGTGAGGATGGATTGGTGCGGGCGCGCATGACTACAACCCGGCACCCGCGGAGATGACCGATGCCCGAGACCGGCGACGCGCCTTCGCGCGGACCCTTCAGGTACTACTCGTTCTGGTTCTTCCGGAGACCCACCTGCTGGTGGCCGGAAGTGGCTTTGAGGCTCCCGGCGGGTGAGGCGGCCGAGGATTACGTCGGCCACCTCGGCACGCCGCGTGAGATTACCCGAGAGCAGTACTACGACTTCCCTTCAGCCGCGCGCAACACGCACCAGCCGCGGCGCGTCGAAGCGCGCCGCACGACGGAGCACTGTCATGCCTGACGCCAAAGAGATCGAGAAGCGGCTTGAGGATGCCGGCTGGCGCTTCGCCGGCCTGTTCGAGTACCCGTCCGCCGTCAAAGCCATTAACCGCCTGCTCAAGCCACACGGCCTGCGCCTGAGGACGAAGTCCAACTATAAGCTCTGGGGCGACGGCCTCTGGCTGCTCGTCGAGCGCGTCGAGGGGATAGTGAAGTTCGAGGAGAAGCTCCGCGAGGCTATCACTTACTACGCCAGCGGAGTCTCGGACGGACACTACGAGCAACTGATGGACGAACTCAGCGTCGAGTGCTCGGAGCCGCAGTGGAAAGAGGTCGCGCGCGCGCTCAACCAGGTGGACGAGTGGATGGCCGACACGGACCAGGCCACGCTCGCGCAGAAGGAACAGGCGGCGGCCAGGCGCGAAGGCCGCAAGTCCCGCTACCCGGGCGTGCTCGTCCGCACGCTCATGAAGCCGGACGAGATCAACCGGACGCTGCGCGAGCTCGAAGAAGTTCACGGCGTTAAAGCGCCGCCGGAGGCCTTCGCCGAGGAGGAGTCATAACCCGTGCGCTTCGACGAGAGAGTCAAGTCCGAGATGAGGCGGGAGGCGGAAGAGCGCGGCCACGCCATGACGCGCTACCGCCGTCAGCCCGATCCGGCCTTCCCCTTCCGCTCCGACTGCACCCGCTGCGGCGGCCACGTCGAGCTGGGGTTCCCTGCCGGCGTTACGCGTTCGTTCGCCCCCCGCGGCCGCGCGCCTTTCGACAGTTGCGCCGGACGGCGCCGCCCGGCACGCCGCCGCAAGGTGACAGCATGAATGACAACATCTTCATCGGCATCCACGCCGCCGGCGTCGTCTACGCCGACCGCCAGCAGGAGGTCGCGGGCGACTACAAGCGGCTCGCCTTCCTCTGCTACGAGACGCTGGAGCTGAAGGTCGAGGACGATTGCCCCGAGCACCTCGCGCGCGACATCGTCGAATCGGCCGCGGGCTTCCAGATGAGGCGCGGTCTGCCGTTCGAGATCTCAGGTTGCGGGGCGTCGGTCATCCTCGGGGGGAAGTCTTCCAAGCCGTGGGGCGTCGAGGAGGCCAGGATGCTGCTGCGCGCCTCGGTCTGCGCGGGCGACCCGCTCATCGAAGCCAACTACCCTTACGCCAACCCGCTCAACGACCGCTCGCGCCTTCTCATTCAATCCTACATCAACGAGCACGGCGCGGCGTGGCTCGGGCGGGTCAACATCTACCGCGAGGTGGAGGGACGCCCCGTCATCTGGCAGTGCGCCGATGCGACGAGCGTGCAGGTGTACGGTGCCGCGTTCGTGCTGCCCGCCTTCGACGATGAACTCCGGCACATGATCGTCACGCGCCACATCACCCCCTACACGGGGACCGCGCAGGACTCGCAACTCGTCGAGGCGATCTTCGACCGCATCGAAGGCCTCGGCGGCAGCGGACTCTTCTGGAATTGAGGTAGGACGGAATGGGTCAGGGGCACGCACTCACGGGCGCCGAGGACGCGCGGCTCTTCTCGGCCGCTTCGGAAGAGGCCGGCGCGCGCGCCGCGCGGCAGGCGGGCACGCTCACGCGGCTGTTCATGGTCGGCACCCACGCGGAGATCGTCGCGGCTCTCTCCGAACTCGGCCCGACCGCGGCCGTCGGCGTCGAGCTGCTGCTGCTTCACCTCGAACGTCTCATCCCGGCCGAGGAGCGCGGCGGATAATCGAGCGGCGCGCAACACGCGCGAGACTGACGACGAAGACCGCGACGAAGGACGGACGCGATGGCAGCCAACATAATCTACCCGACCGCCGAACAGTGGGCGCTGCTCGGCGACATCCTGGACGAACTCGGCGAGGGCGGCATCATCGTCCCGCCCGACACCGCCGCGCACATGTTGTCACGCGGCGTCCCCGGCGAGCGCGTCACCGAGACGACCTACCTCAACGACTACGACTTCGGCGGCGACGCCGACATCTTCTTGGACGTGGCCCGGCCCGACAACTACGCCTACGAGCAGTTGCTCTCCGCTATCTCGCCGGGCAACGCCTCCTCCGACTCTGGCGTGTGAGCACGACCCGCCATGACCAAAGAGCGGAGGCTGGCGCCCGACTTCGAGTACAGCACGCCGTACACGACCGACGCAGACCCGGGCCTCAAGACAATCCACGCCTATTCAGATCAGGCCGCGGCGCGAAAGCGCAAATTCCTCCACGACGCCTCACAGCTCCTGCTGGCGGTCGGCCGGGAGTTGCGCGCTTACGGCTTCACCGCCTCCAAGGTCCGCACCAACGAGGCGGGGGTAGCCGTGTCCGGAGAGGTCTACGGGCACTACGGTCAGCCGTGGGGCGAACGGGAGATTTTTCTGACCGTAGACACGACCTGCATGAACGGCATTATCGCCCCGCCGGCCGCGCCCGGCGAGCCATTGCGGATGCTCTTCGCGATGACCACCCGCCACGACGGGATCGTCGTCGTCGGGCGCTGGTACGGCCCGCGCCCGAAGGCGCGCGGCTCCGCGCCCATGGGCCCTAACGTGTATCTCGATGCTAACAACAGCAGCCGCGAGCTGGCCCTGGCCTCGCTCCGCCTCGTCGACTTCCACCTCTTCGCCGCGCCCGCGCCGGCGCACGTGCAGGGCTCGCTCTTCGACCTCGCCGCCTGAAGCCCCGGAGGCCAGACGATGACTACACAAAAGACAGGCGGCCAAAACGAAGACCTCGACATCCTCGAACGGATGACTCGGGAACTTCGCTCCAGGGGCGAGGACGCGAAGCTCGAGCACACGGGCGGCGGCATCTACTGCATCCGACTCGCGTCCGGCGGGGAAGAATGGATGTACTGGGGCACCTCCGCCGACGTCTGGGGCTGCGACATCTACGAAGGCGAAGAGCACGTAGACTTCGCTTTTCTGGACGGCGTGCCTGTCTCGGCCGACAACGTAGACGAGGCCGCGCGGGCCATCCTCGAATTCACCAACGGGCGCAGGTGGCCGGACCACCTGAACGAGCGGGAACCGCGGACGGACGTCGAGCGCATCAGCGAAGGGCTCCGGGAGTACGGCATCAGGGTCGAGAATCAGGGCGACGACGCCGTCAGCGCCAGGCTGAAGCCCGGCGACCGGATGCGCCTGCCGCAATCAGAGTTGGAAGTCGAGGCGCACGAGAACGGGGACGTCTCCCTCCTGGTCGAGGGCGCACAGGTCTGGAGGGGCCCGGTCGGCGACATCAAGGACATCCGCACCTACCGCTCGATCGAAGAGACACTCTGCGCCGTGGCCGTCAACGGGACTATCGTCTGGGAGCGCCCCCCGGACGAGTAGGGGAAGTTAAATTTTCAGTGACTTTGGTTTTTAGCAGGCGGGAAGTTTCTGAAAGCCCCCATTTCGGTTCCAGAATAGCTCCCTGAAAAAACGATTCATAGGATTGACCCCCGCCGGCCTGGCGGGAGGAGGAAGACGCCGTGAACACCGAGACGCGGGGGCCGAACGCCCTCGACATCCTGCGCGAATTCGTGACCGACTGCGAGCGCCCGTACTCCGACTCCTACCTCGCGGCGGCGGGCGAGAGGCCGGCGCCGGTCGACCCGCAACAGGTCGCCGACCGCATCGTAGAGGACACGGGCTGGTCCGACCTCGCCGCGACGTACCTCAAGGCCCGCCGCCTCCTCGACGCCCCGCCGCCCACGCCCCGGCCGGTCAGCGTCGGCACGGTGCGCGGCCTGATCATCGACCTCCCCGACCACGCGCGCGTCATGCCCGACTGGCACGGCGGCGCGCCCGGCGACTCGGAGCCCGCCGTCGAGTTCAAGAGCCTGCGCTTACTGGAGGACGGCTGCGGCAGGTACCTCTCGGTCGGCGTCGCGCTCTCCTACCCCGACGGCGGCGAGGAGTGCGACGAGTGCGGCGAGGAGATACCCGCAGGGGCGGGCGGCGTCAGCGACGCGCACGACCCGTCGTGCTCGCTCCACCCCGACAACGCGGTCACGCCCAGCACGCGCCCGGCCGCGGAAGATACGAGCGGCGTGTAACCACCTAATCCACCACGCGGGGGCTTACGAGATGACCGAACAAGCACAGACGCAGGGCGGCGACGGCGAAGAGCTGACGGGCGCGCGGCGCCGGCTCGCGCTGGCCGCGCTGAGGGGCGTTCTGGACCCCAGTGCTCACACGACCAACTGCACCGAACTACGCGCCTACGGCGTCCGCAAATGCACGAAGGTCTGCGGTCGCGTCCGCGAGGCCATCGGTAAGCTAACGGGCGACGCCGTCCCCGGCGGCGACTGGCCCGGCCCGCGGGCCGAGCAACTCAGCGTCCCAGACCTCTGCCGCTACTGCGGGGCCTCCTTCAATTTCGTCGGCGGCTACTGCCCGCAGTGCGGCGAGCCCTTCCTCCCCGCCGACCGCGAGGAACACGCGGCGCTCTCGAACGTCAAGCGCGAGCAACTCTTCCACGACGAAATCGAGCAGATGACGATCTTGGAGGAGCGCTCTCACCCCGACACCAACCTGTCGCCGACGCTCCTGGTCGTTGACGAGCTCGAAGAGACGTTCCTCAACCTCGACCGCGACCAGCTCCTCAGCATCCTGCCGACCGTCCTGCGGTGGCTCGGCGTCGTCGAGCCGTCCTTCCAGGCGACGACGCTGTTCACCATAGACGCCAGGGTGCGTCGGCAAGGCTCCGAGGAGGTCGGCGTCGTCCGCCACATCAACATCGGAATAAACGCCAACGGCCGCTCCGTGATCTACAAGGTCGATTTCGGCGGCGAAGTGGAGACGGTGAACGAGGCGGAACTGGAGCGGGCGGGCGGGCCGTCCCCCGAGGAGTACACGGCATGAGCCAGCAACCTCCCGCGTTGAAAGACGAGTATTACCGCCTGCGTGTGCTGGGCGAGGCCCCGGACGCCGTCCGAAGGCACGACGGGCAGATCATGCAGCGGTTCCCCTTTATCGACAACGACGCCGGGTTCGGGCTGGCCTCACTTGGAGGCAGGCCCGAGGAGGGCGTCGGCGTCCGGGTGCCCGAAGCCTGGTTGGTCGGCCTCACGCCGGCCGAGGTCTCACACGCGCGCTGGCTCGCCCGCACCTTCTTCGACCGCGACCGTTACGTCACGGAAGAAGAGCGCGAGCGGATGCTCTGCCGTTCGTGCCAGGGCAGCGGCCTGGTCGGCGAGTTACAGCGCCACGTCATCCTCGTCACCCACGAGACGCGCGCGCAGCTCGAAGGCGAGGGCGTCGTCGTCACCGAGTGCGAAGACTGTCACGGCCTCGGCGTCACCGGCCCGGAAGCCGAGTCGCTGTTGTCGGCCGTCGCCGCGGGCGAATCATGAAGCTCGAAGTCTACTGCCATTATCTTAAAGACTGGGTGCCGCTGGGCCGCGCCAGGAAGAAGTGCCCCCACTGCGGCGCGACCATCAACACCGGAACACACCCCACGCGGGACGCGGACGCCTGAGCGCCGCCGAGATGACCACCATGACTAAGACACGGAAGATGTCACGCGCCGACAGGCTCGAAGCGCGCAACAGCCTCCTCCTCAGCATCATCAGGCGGGCGCTCGACCAGGTCGGGGCGGACTGCTTCGGCGCGGCCGTCGAGACGCTCTCCAGCGCCTCGCGCCTCAACCTGACGGAAGCCCTGACCGGGGGCGACGCCAAGGCCGCGCGCCTGACACACGCCATCGTCCTCACGAGAGTAGAAGGCGACCCCTGCCGCGTCATCGTCACCCGGGACACGGCCCTCGACGACGACCTCTGGTTCGCCGCGGACAGCATCCTAAAGGGCATGGCCCTGGCACTGTCTCCGGCGAAACAGGAGACCTACGACAAGTTCAAGTGGTTCGCGGTCTGGGGCGACGGCCAGTTTTACGAGGACACGTTTGACCTCTACCACATCTCCAGCCCCCACTTCGAGACGCTCACCGAGCACGTCGTCGCCCTGCGCGACTCCTACGAGGCGCTGCGCGAGCACGAGGCGGGATCTCCCATCGTCAACGGCGTCTACGTCGCGCGGGCCGACCAGACCTCAATCGGCGGCGGGGTCTTCTACTACACGTCGAGCACCACCCAGACCTTCGAGTGGTACCAGGGACGCACGAGCGGCGACTGGAGGCGGCAGCCCTCGGAGCGGGCGGACGACGACGCCGAACCTTTCGTCGGCACGCTCCCGCCCGAGATCGTCGCCGAACTCCCCAAGGCCCACGCGGAGTTTGCCGTCTGGCAGGCCCTCAGACGCCTCCCCCCTTTCCGGCAGGGCCTCGCAGCATAAACCCCTCTCTCACAACCCGCCCGCCATCACGCCGCGAGAAAAATGAGCGGCGGCCACGCGGCACGACAATTCCTTAAAGCGGGTCAGCGACGGCGCGGGCCCGCGGAGGCCGCGCATGCCGAACGCTCCCAAGATCACCGACGCCGAAGCCTACGCCCTCTACCTGCTCGACACCGTCCACTGCGGCTGGCGCGATGGCGCGATCAATATAGTCGTGCCCGACGAACTCGCGGGCTCTTTCGACAGGCTCGAACTCCCCGAAATCAAGCGACGGCTCGCCGCCCTCGCCAGGAAGGGGCTCGTCGAGACGCCGACCGGCTACGAGGCGGGCAAGGCCTTTTTCCTGAAGCCCGAGCTCGACGCCGCCTGGCAGCACTGGTTCAGGGAGCAGAGAGGGTTCGAGAAGATCGAAGAGTTCAAGAGCAGGGGCTAGAGGGCTTGGGTTCCCGAGCGGCGCCCGCGCCGCGGCGACCGGACACCGTGATGAAATCCAAACTCGTCAAGATCACCGGCGACGTGCCCTCGGTCGGCCTCCAGCGCCGGCCCCTACACCTTACGCGCCGGGAGTACCTCGACAGGATTCATGAGATCGGCGCGAAGGACCCCGTCAGAGAGTACCTCCTGACGCTCCACTCCTACGCTGGACGCCTCTCGATGCTGGCGAACCTCGACCGCGTGGCACTCCTCCTCGGCCAGCCGTCATTCCAGTCGCTGCGGTGGGAGACGATACGCTACGAACACGTCACGCGCATCATCAGCCTGATGTCGGAGAAGAAGTACGCGCCGCAGACGATCAACGCCACGCGGGCCGCCATCCGCGGCGTCGCCAAGGCCTGCTTCATCCTCGGGATGATGAAGACCGGCCCCTACACCAAGCTCATGCTCGCCAAGCCCGTGGTCGGCGAGAACGTGCCGCCCGGCCGCTCGCTCCCCATCAAGGAGCTGTCACGCCTGCTCGACTCCTGCGACGAAGACCGCAACTCCGCGCTCGGCGCCCGCGACGCCGCCGCGATCGCGCTGATGGCCGCGGGGGGCTTGCGCCGGGGCGAGGCCGTCTCGCTCAAGCTGAAACATTTCGACAGGGCAACGCACACCGTGCGGGTGATGGGCAAGGGCGCGAAGGAGCGCTTCATCTACTTCGGCCCGGGCGGCGCGCGCCGCGCCCTGCTCAACTGGCTCAAGCGCCGCGGCGGCGACGGCGACGACGCGATCCTCTGCCCCATCAACAAGGGCGGCAGCATCACGCCCGGCCGGCACCTCACCGGCGACGCCCTCTGCCGCGCGCTCTACTCCCGCGCCCGCAAGGCCGGCGTCGAGAAGTTCTCCCCGCACGACCTGCGGCGCACCTTCGCCACCACGCTGCTCGAAGGCGGGGTCGATGTCTTCGTCGTTCAGTCACTACTCGGCCACGCCAAATTGGAGACTACTCGCGACTACGACCGCCGGAGGGAAGACTTCCGCGAGGACGTACTCAGGCAGCTCAGGAAATTCCCTTACCGCACCAGGAGGAAGCTCGCGGGCGGCCGAAAGCGACGCGGCCGTCGCCGTCGGCGCCGCTCTTGATGTGTGTGCGAGAAACAGAGCGGAACGCACGACCGCGCCACAATCTACCTTGTAACGGGAGCCCGCTGAAACATGAGACTCGCAAAGTCGTCCCGCCAGCAGCTCCCCGTCCTCTTCGACTACGCCCCCGAGCCCGAATTCAAGCCAGATACCTCCACGCTACTCCCGCTCGACGAATACTACCGCGTCATATTCTTGCTCTCCGGTAAAGACTCCGTCTTCGCCATGATGCGCATGTTAGAGCGCGGCGTGGACCCGGCGAAGGCCGAGATATGGCACCACCCCGTAGACGGAAAGCCCTTACACTTAGGAGGCAGCAGAGGACTCTTCGACTGGCCGGTTAGTACCTCTTACGTCGCGGCGGCCGGCGCGGCCTTGGGCATCCCCGTCAGGTACCAGTGGAGGGAGGGTGGGCTCGAACGGGAGATGCTGCGCGAGAACGAATACACCCAGCCGTGCAGCTACCAACTTGAAGACTACTCCATCAAGACGTCCGGAGGCCTTCGCGGCGAGTTACTAACGCGCCAGTCCTTCCCTCAGGCTGCGGCCATCACGCAGGGTCGCTACTGTTCGCCGGTCGTGAAGATTGGGGTCGCGGGCGTCGCCATCTGCGGCGACCCGCGCTTCAGCGACAAGAACATTCTTCTCATCACCGGAGAAAGGAGGCAGGAGTCTCCCAACAGAAGCAAGTACGCCACGATAGAGAAACACAGGACGACGACGCTACAACGTCGGGCGGATCACCATCGCCCGATCCTCGAAGAGGACGAGGCCGCCGTCTGGGACTGTCTGAGGTATTACCGCATTCACCCGCACCCTTGTTATTTCATCAATTATTCACGGGCCTCGTGTATGGGTTGTGTTTTTTGTGGGTATGACGAATGGTCTACCGTGAGGGCACTCGACCCCGAACGCTTCAACAAGATCGCGGCCTATGAGGTGAAGTTTGGCAGGACTATCAAACAGGGCATGAGCGTCATCGAGCAGGCCGACCGGGGCCGCTCATTCATCCGCGAAGGAGACGAGCCCATGTGTCAGCTCGTCATGTCTGACACCTTCCCCGCGGATAGATTCATCATCCCCGCCGGCGAGCCCTGGGTGCTGCCGCGGGGCGCGTTCCGTCACGGCGCCGGGCCTTCTTAGCGGCGGCTCGCTCCGCCGCGCGTGTACTCATGGACTGGCGCGTGCGCGCGTAGACGCCTGGGTTATAGACGTTCACCCGGTAACTGCCCTGCGCCGAGATTCCGGCCGGCGTCATCAGGCAGACGGCGATCACACACGCCGACACTAAAACCTTCGCGCCTTTCATCATCACTCTCATACCTTCAGCACCATCCCCCTCGCGAAAATTGCCGCCGCGCGTCTACCGCGCCTCACCCCTGACTCTGCGTTCGGAGAACTCACGCTGCTCCTTCATCTCGCCGCGCCACTTCTCCGCCGCCGCCCTTACCTCGTCGGCCGAGTTCAGATGCTCGACCGCCTCCCACAACAGCCCGAAGGCGTACCTTGCGGCCCGCGCGTGCGCGAAAGCGACGTAGTCGAAACGAGCCAGGTAGACCCGAAAATTCTGACCGTCCAGTTTGAAGGTGATGGCGCCGCGATACAACTCGACCGAAACGTCCGCCCCCTCCGGCAGCCCCTCGATGTCCGGCATCTCGTGCGCCCGAGCCGTCTCGATGATGGCCGGCGCGCCCGCGAACCGCGGAGGCACCTCGCGCGGGTAGACCCAGACTGCGTTACGCCCGGCCGCTGTGAAAGGCGTCTGTGAGATGGCCCGCATGGGCGCATCATACAATCACGGCGTGACTAATTCCACCGCCTTACGTCCGCCGGTTTTAACGTTCCCGCCCGCCGCCGCGCTCCGCCTCGCGAGCTATCGAAGCACAAACGCTCTCCACGCCCATTGCGTAAATACCGGCCAGCACGGAGAAGCCCGCCCACACGCATTCTCCAAAACCGACGCCCGCGAACATGAAGCAGAGCGCGAGCTCGAACAGATTAATGCTCCCGAGACTCGGCAGCAGGTAGACGCGCACGGCCAGCAACAGCACGAGGTAGCAGAGCGATGCCGCACCGGACTCGGCGAACCCCAGAAAGGCACGCTTGCCCATGCGCCGCAGCAGAAGGCAGCCGTAAAGGAAGTGCAGCCCGGCCACGCACCAGACCAGCCCGGGGAACTCCTTGACGCCGAGGACCTTCGACACCGGGCCGGCGGCCAGACCGACGGCGAAGAGCCCGGCCGCGTACAGCGCGATCAGCCACCCGGAAGAATATTTTTCTAAAGCTTTCAGCCGCATCGTAACGTCCTCAGGGTAGTTACATTCCCTCTCAGTTCCCCGCGCCCTCCGGCCCGTCTTCCTTAATGCTATATTCCGCGACCCGGTAGCCGTAAGACATGCAGTTCAAGAACTTCTTGACACCCTCGTTACCGGGCGCAGCGTCGGGGCAGCGTTCGAGCCTTAGGTTAACTTCGACCCTCCGCCTGAGCACGCCACCCGTCCCGGCCAGCGTGTCCTCGAAGACGACGTGCGCGATGTCCGGGTCGAGCGCGTCGAGCTCGTGCCGCGTCGTCACGCGCGTCGCCCCTTCCCAGAGAGAGGAGCGCGTTTGCACCGCGCCCAAGTCTTCCCTCAGCCCGGCGAGCGCGTCCCCCACCGCCAACCCCGCAAGGTCTCTCGCGTTATCCCGCGCGTGGCCGGCGTTCGTATCGTAGAGCCAATCCGCAAAGAGCAGCGCCGCCGTCTGCTTCCGTGACTTCTCAAAGTCCTCGACCGTCATCCGGAGGCCCGATTCCACCCGGGCGTTGTAACGCGCGACGTGGCGGCGCGCGAAGTCCTCGAAGGTGCGCGGCACGTTTCTGTACTGGCGCTGCCCCACCGCCGCCTTCCAGGTGACGAACACGCTCAGGCCGATGCCACAAGCGATGAGGAAAGCTCCCACCGCGTAGTACCAGCGCCGGCCGAGCGCCGCAACGATCTTCATCACCACGTCTTTCGCGCCCGTGAAATGTTCACCGTCCATAGTTAACCCGGGGGGCGTCGAAGAACCCCCGATCAGAAACCTAGTAGCCCGGCGTGCCCCCACACCTCCATCACCACCCACACGAAGAGGAACACGCCGAATAAATACGGCCACACGCGCCTGCCTGCGCGGGAGGCCGACGAGCCGTCAAGGAATCTCAACACCGCAACCTCCGGAACAGGACCGGCCACGAGAATCATTCGCCGGCGGGAGGGCGCGCGAAGGAGCAACGACACGCGCCCGTGGCACTCCCGCCGAACGAATCCTTATAGACCCGACGAGTCGCGCAACCGTCCGGGCGCGTCGGCAGCGACCGCCACGGGAATGCGTTGCGCCTCCTCGGCGGTGACGCCCCTCAAGTAACCGAGCAGCCCGCCGACGCCGAGCACGATCACGCAGAGCATGGAGACGCCTGCGACCAAAATGCCCAGCTCCGGCTGGTCCAACACCCCCTCGCAGAACATGCAGGAAGCGTCCGACCAGAACAGTTGAGCAATGCCGAAGGCCGCCGTGCAGAGGAAGCCGCCGACGGCGCACAGGCTCCACGAATATTCCTTCCTGGCGCGGGCGACTGCCCACGAGAAGAACGCCGCCGCGGGGACGAGCAGGAGCCACCGGTACTGGAGCGCGCTCAGGATCGTGGCGTAGGGCTCCTCCAAAGGGGGTTGGGCCGGGAACTCTGCCGCAGGCATTCCCGCGGCCTGGAGCGCGTACATGAGAGTGAACAGTTTGATAGCCAATCTTACCTCCACCAACCGCGCCGAGATGCTCGGCCCATGGCGTACGACTCTTACCAGGGCAACGGCCGTGCCAACGCGCCGCCCGACATCTCGTCTTGGAAAGTCACTAACCGTTTCGCCGACAGCCCACAACGGCCACGCCCGGGTGACGGGAATTCCGGCGGGTGACGGGATTCCCGTCACGCAAACAGCAACTCATTCCGTCCCGCACAACCTTAATCCGCCTCGACGACGACGGCCCGCGCCTTGCAATTGACGACGATGCCGAGTCGCCCGCTTGCCGTCACACGGCACGCTTCTACTTTTACGAGCGCCGTGAGTTACAATGAGGTTGGAGGGGCCAGCCGCCCTGGCGGCGATGGCCGGAGAGCTTCCGTGGTTTCGTTGGCGCGAGATTAGCGGGGGGTAAAACGCGCCAGCCCCTCCATCAACACCTTCCCTCAAGATGTCCGCGATCCAGACCTTAGACCTGACGGCGCCCGCCGGGGCGATCATCAGCCCGTGCCTCGACTACCGCTACGCGTTGTGGCGTATTTGGGACAGAACACGTCCCCTTGCGCTTTACCTCGGACTCAATCCTTCGACGGCTACGGCCAATGTGGTAGACGCCACGCTGCGTCAGTGCATGATGTTCTCGGCGGCCTTCGGCTTCGGCGGGACACTGATGGGCAACCTGTTCGGCTACAGGACCAAGCACCCGCGGCTGATGAGGCGCGCCTCCGACCCGGTCGGCCCCGATAACGACGAGTGGCTCCTGCGACTGGGCCTTGAGGCGAAGATGGTGATCGCGGCGTGGGGCGCGAACGGCGGGTTCATGGGCCGGGATAGGATCGTGCTGGAGATGTTCCCCGAGGTGTACTGTCTGAAAGTCACCGGGAGCGGCCACCCGCACCACCCGCTGTACCTCAAGAAAGAGACGAGGCCGATTCCTTACTACAGCAGCCTCTCGCTGCGCGAACTGCGCCCGGCCGCGTGAGACCTCAGGCCGTGCGGCGCCGTTGCCTCTACCTCGCCATGCCCGCCCTCGATACCTTAAAACACCGGCCTGCCTCAACCGTTTTCCAACCCACGCGGCCTGTGGCCGCAACGTTGACCGGAGCGACGTGGCGCTCCGGCGGCTCCATTTAAACCTAAGATAAAAGTGGCCGCGGCGGTACGCCGCTTGCCATGCCAGGCATAGGCGGCGACGGCCACCTACCACGTATGCCCTACAACTTCATTAAGTCACTGACCCCACTGCTCACGGTATCTCTCGGCATCGCGCTGTATCAGGTCTGTCTCAAGCGGATACCCGCGCTTGATTACCCTTTCCGCCTTCTAACCATCGTCTACGTCCTCTCGGCAGTCATCACGCTCGTCCTGAGTCACTTCTTCCCGTCGAATGCCGACTCGTTACAGATCGTAAAGGAGGGCGGCGTCGGTATCGCATTGCTGAGCGCAGCGCCGGTGATTATCGAGATAGGGTATCTAGCGGCCTTCCGCTCCGGATGGAAGCTCGGAACACTAAACGTAGCTGTCTGTGCAGCCTGCGTGCTGCTGATGCTGGCCATAGGTTACGTCCTATTTCGTGAGAGGATTTCCGCATCCCAGTTCGCCGGCGTCGTCCTCTGCATGTCAGGGGTGTTCCTGGCGACCAAGCCATAAGCTTGATGTTCAGTCAAAGGGCTCACATGAGAATCCGCAACCTTCTTCTCACTGCCTCCGTTCTACTCGCCACGGCACTAGTCGTCTACGGCCTCTACGCCTACTGGCGCGACCGCTATGATTGCACGGGTTACCTGGGCGGTTCGTCCATGATGGGCGAGTGAACCACACACCCGCCGCCGCCGGCGCACTTACATCTACGTGTTAAGCCGCCGTCCGATCTTAGGCGCTGACGCGCCGCGCTTCGCGTTACTACATCACTTCATCACCGACCTCGAAGGTGCGCTTCGCGCGAGTTCCCCGCACGCCCGACTGCCTCAAAAATTATTCTTACGGAGGGTCAACTTCGCGGAGTCCGATAAGGAGAAATCTACATACGCCCGCACACACTTTGCGGACTCGTCAGGGGGCGACCGGATGCCGGTGTCAGAAGAAGAGCAGCACAGCAGGAAAGCGACCAGGGCCAGGGCGCGAGGCGAGCGGATGGCGGCCTGGGGGTTCAGCCCGACGCGCTTGTCGGATGAAGAGCGGCGCGCGCTACAGGCGACGTACAGGGCGCAGGCGCGGATGGAGAAGGGCGTGCCGTGGGGCTTCTCTTACGAGAGCGAATTCATTCTGTCTAATCCGATGCCGGCTCGCTGTGTCGGGTGCGGTTACCAGTGGACGGGGAGGGATGCGATCCGAGCGCCTTCATTACGGAATTGCAGTTGCTTCTGGTGTCACGGTGAGTTGGTGGCGCTGGACCTTGAGGCGTACGCCGCACGCTTGGACGCCTTAGCCCTGCACCGTATCCCGTATCAGGCGAGTCTGGCGTTCACGTAAAAATCGCGCGGCCGGCACACGGCCGACAACCTCACCCGGGGCGCGCGTGCGCGCCCGGTCGGCCGCACTGACAGCAGACACTCGGAGAGCCGCATGAAGAACCCACCGCAGGGTAAGGCGAAGGACTACGCACCGGGCGAAGAGAGTTTTCCGGGGCAGGCGCCACGCGGGATCTATCGCAACGGCTACGCCGCAGGCACAGCTGAAGCGGGGCCGGAACACAATCCGCACACCGGCAAGACGCAGCGCATCATCTGGGAGGCGGGGCGGAAGCGCGCCGCAGAGGACAAAGAGAAGGAGGCCGGGGATGAGCAGTAAAGCAGGTGCGGGACCCTCCACGGCGCGTCAGGGCATCGCCGAGGAGATGGTGACAACTGCGTTCGAGTTGCCGGGCTACCGCGTGGTGAGGAGCACCGGCGTTGTGCGCGGCATCGTCGTGCGGTCGCGCAGCGTCGTGACGAACTTCGCGGCGCTGCTGCGGGCGGCCATCGGCGGCAACATCACGCCGTGGACACGCTTGTGCGAACAGGCGCGCGAGGAGGCGTATCAACTCATGCTCGCGCACGCGGCTGCGCGCGGCGCGAACGCCATCATCGGGATGCGTTACGACACGACGCAGATCTCGGCGAGCGTGGCAGAAGTGCTGGCCTACGGGACGGCCGTCGTCGTCGAGCCGGTCGGAGACTGAGGTGGCGCGCAAGGGTCGCCGGGGCGTCGGGCGCACCAGGGAGACGTTGGCCGAGTGTCTCGGCCAGCGGTTCCCCGAGTACACGTTCGCGCCCGAGGAGATCAGGACGCAGGTGCCGGCGCTACGCCGCTTCAACGACTGCTGTAGCTGGACGGCGCTGGGGCGTAGCAAGGTGACGCCATCAGTGACGATGAGCGTCTGTTCGTGGAGCACGATGGCGGAGGTGCTCTTCAACGGGCGGTTCGAGGTGGTAGACGAGACGACAATGGAGATCGCCTGAAGGGGGAAGTGATGAGCGAACTGAGGATGCCTGAGACGCGCGACGAGGTGCTGGAATTGCTCACACACATGATGCGCGGGATGGGGCTGAAGGACTTCTACCAGCTCCTGCTCGAAATCCACCGCGCCAACCGGCACGGCGGGCAGTCGGCCGACGAACACGACCACGGGTACGCCGAGGCCGGTGCCCACGTCGCGGCGACACTGCTGGAGTTCGGCGAGCAGCTCTCCCCGGAAGACGACCGCATGCCGTGGCCGTGGGAAGCGAAGGGCGAAACTTACGGCGAGCACATCGCGGGGATCGGTCAGGAGCTATTCTGGACGATCATCGCGGCGCTGGTGCCGCAGGCGAAGACGGGCGACCTCGCGCCGGACATGAGCCACGACATGGACCTCACGACGAGGAGGGCGGTCGCGCAATGGATCGAGTTCAACGCGCCAGCCGTCGCGGCGAAGCTGCTCGGCCGTGAGTGACAAGAGCCGCGCGCCTCTCCTCTCTATCCGAATTAATGGGTGGGCCGTGACGCGGCAGCGCGAAGGGACAGCCGAAGATGGAAAACACCCCCACATGGTTCCAGATAGCAGTCCTCATAGTGATCTTCCTCGCGGGCTGCGGCGTCGGCGCGACCTGGATGTTCATCAAACTGACGCCGCCGAAACTCAACT
Source organism: Pyrinomonadaceae bacterium (assembly GCA_045807805.1). GTDB lineage: Bacteria > Acidobacteriota > Blastocatellia > Pyrinomonadales > Pyrinomonadaceae > QHXN01. The sequence goes on from JBJMGR010000232.1 coordinate 87,807, forward strand.
CAACTGACTCCGACGAACAACCATGAGGCTAAAGCGGCGCGCCCACCCCCCGCGCCGTCGCCCCGCGCGGCCGGACGTGAACCGCCTGGACGAGCGTGCGCGCCACGTGCGCGACCACATCTGGTACGTGCCTCAGGCTTACCTCGACGAGCTGTCGAACACGGAGACCCCGGCCTTCGGCGAGCAGCTCTGGGTGAGGGTACTGCCCTGGGGCGGGCGGAGCGGCTGGGACACGAAGCGCGGTTCCTATTGGTGGGGCGTCATGGGCGTCGAGCTGCGCGGCCTCGCGGGCGAGATGTTGGTCGTCTCCGACGAGTGGATGAGGCGGGAGGCGGATTGCCGTCGCCAGGAAGAGTCGGAAGAGATGGAGCGGCGCATCAATAGCCCCTGGAACATCGAGCGGGCGGCGCGGCTGGCTAAAACCACCATCGAGCTCTTCAAGCAGTTACCTTCCTACACGCGGCGCCGGTTCCTGATCGACGCCTTCATCGAGGACGAGTATGCGTAAAGCACCGCGCAACGAGAAATACACCACGCCCTGGTCGAGAGTCGCCTCCACGGGGCGGCTCTTCCGCCTGTGCGCCGGCACGCTCCAGGTGGCCACCGCGGCGACCGACGGCGGGGACTTCCCCGCCGAGGAGACAATCGCCGACGCCTACATCGAGTCCTCGTGCGGCGACCTGCGGCTGAGCCCGGAGACGCTCGAAGGCATCGTGCGGGACCTGCGCGCGAAGTTCAACGAGCTGTGGCGCACCCTCCCTATGGTAACGGCCGTCGTCGTCCCGGCCGACCACCTCGGCCTCGGCGCGGTGCTCATCACGGCGGTGCTACACGACTGGTCGGAGCCGACGGGGTTGCCCGAGCCCGTGGCGGACTTCGAGAGCGCGAAGGCGGACGACTGGGAGCCGCACCCGCAGGTCCTCTTCAAGCTCATCCGCCGCGCCGTAACGGTGTGGCGTCGCGAACGCCCGGATGAGTGGGAGGCGGAGGAAGCGTTCGACACGGTCACACTGCTTGAGGTGCTGACGGGGAACGAGGCCCCGGCGGCGCTCGTCGGCTCACTACAGGCGCACGGCATCCTGCACCTGGACTTCGAGCCCAACTACGAGGGCGACTGGCAGGCGTCACTCGACTTGCCCGAGGACGAAGACGATGAGAAGTGAGCACGGTGATGGCGGGGCGGTCGTCAACCCCTTCGAGTACGAGGCACCGTCGGGCTACGGCATGAAGTATCTGCAAGCCATCGACGCACAGTCACGTATCGACATGCTGAAGAAGTTCGACGAGGCTCAATTGAGGGCGGCGATAGCCCTGCCGGGCGTGCAGAAGTCAGTACGCACGAAAGCCGAGAGTCTTCTGAAGAAGATGACTAAGAAGTGACCGCGGCCGACCGAACTGTTGAGGTTGAAAATGAATCGACGTGCGCCGGCAGGCATGACTTATGACGCGTGCCACGGGTGCGGCAATAAGGTGCTGCACGACAAAGGCCAGGTCTGCGACGACTGTCAGAAGGCCATCCGGTTTGGCTCCGAGTATAAGGCGGAGCACGACGCGCGGGTCGCTTCTTTCGTGCGCGTCCGCCTACCCCGGAAGGGCTGGGCATTATACGCGGGGCAGACCGACGAGATGGGGCGGGCCTGCGGGCTGCTCGTCGAGGCGCTGCGCGCGGCCTTCGAGCCCGACCCCGAGAAGCGCTACGGCAGCGAATACCTGCTCGGCCGTGAAGGGCATGATTGGTGGGACACCTTCTTAATCCCCGCGCAGGCCGTCCCACTTTTCAAAGACCTGGATCGGGCGATCAAGGACGGCGCGCAGGCCGAGTACGACTACGGCGTGGGCGAAGGGCGCAACATGCTCAAGCAGCTGGCGACCGGCTCCCTGCCGATGGAGGAGTTCGACAGCGTCCCCGAAGATCTTCGCCGCCGCGCGGAAGAACGTCGGCGAAGGCGTCCGCAGAGAAGGAGAGGTGGGAAATGAACGCGGGGCTCGAACACATGAAGCACGTGGCCGCCCGCCTGGGCGAGTTAGCCACGGCGCTGGCAACGAGGATCACCTACCAGCCGGGGACGGAGCTGACGCTGAAGGGCACGGCGCATGCCCTGGCGGCGCTGGAGGTACATCTCACGCCGGCGGCCACCCTCACGGCGAGGGGCATCAATGTTCGTGAGCCGTATGCCGTTCAGGCGTCGACGCTCCTGCAAGACCGGGAGTTGGTCAACTCCCTCGTGCAGGCGTCGCCCCGCGCCATCTCCCTCGCCTACATCTACCTCAAAGCTTTCCACCAGTGGAACGCGACGGCCACCAGCGATGAGCAGGAGGCCCGGCACCGCCATTTCGCGATGGCGCTTATCGTCGCGGGCCTTTTCGTGACTTCGCGCTACGTCGAAGGTCGCGACCACATGCGGACGGCGATGGAGGAGGCGGCGTACAAGGTCCTCAGTTACGACCCGGCGCTGAGGGAAATCCTCCCGGCGCTGCGCGAGGCTTACGAGCGCGCGGCGAGGGTTTGAGCAATCACGATACACAGTTATTATTCCGGGTGCCTTTATCGAAAGTACCGGAATAAGGTTCACGGACGACGGATTCGCTTTCAATAAGTATGGATAGGCTTGAAAAATTTCCGGATCTAATTGACTGGTGCAACCATGGCTTTGTTTCGTTAAAAAGCTGGCACTGCCCCGACTGCAATTATCTGCTCAATGAACAGGCAAGACAACGACTCCTTGCCGCCCCAACGCTCGCCCCAAAGGGATACTTGTGGGTACTTCAGGAGAGATCGCAGCCGGATTTCGTAGAAGAGGATGAAGAATTTGACTCCGTGCATTTGTTTACCGACAGGAGCAAAATCGCAAGATTAATAGTCAGGGGCGGAGTCATGGGTCCCATATCGCTCCGAGAGAAATTGAATCAAATCCACTGGTATCAAGGAGTGTACAACGTATGCCTGTTTGAAGGATGGGACGAAGTCGAAAGCCATCCATCCCAATACAGCCTCAGCCTTTCTAAGATAGACAATGCTACACCTTAGCAGAAGTTTGGCCCTCTCCCTCCGATTCCTTTTCGGCTCAATCCGTACTCCCCAGCTCAACCTTAAATAAAAGGCGAGTAATGACACTAATCGAGCTAATGAAGAAGATCGCCTCGGCCAACCCCGAACTCGGCGTGGAGGAATTCTTCGACGCCACGACAGGCGGCAAGAATGAGGAAGCAATAAACCGCCCGCATGGTGACGGCCTCGCCAAATTCGTCGCGGTAGAGGTAATTGAGACCTTCGACGAGGGGAGCGGCACGGAGTCGCAGCTCGACGAGGCGCGGAGTGTATTGGAAGGCGCTATCGAAGACCTGACCATGATAGTGAACGCCCTGCTGAAGGCCGGCAGTTCACAGACGGCTGCGAGCGCCACAGAGGGGTCATAGGACATGCCCGCGAACAGCACTCAGGCCGGAGCAGAAGTGACGGGCGGGGCCGGCCGCTGGCCAGTCTATGACCGCCGGGGCCGGCGGATCCGTGTCGGGGATAAGCTGAGGGCGCAGGTATGCGTGGGCAAGTACGGTCAGACGCGGGTGATCGAGTGTGAAGTGACCGAAGCCCACTGGTCTTACTGCCAGATGACGGCGTCCGACCCCGGCGGCACCGCGCGCGCGATCTCCGCGGAGCTGGCATACAACCCTACCCGCCTCGTCTGCTACAACCGCCACAATGATATCGAACACGGGCACGAAACTTGGGCCGAGATTGTCTGATAGGCCAGACCCTTTCACGCCTCGACCCACATCATAAATGGGCAAAATCCCGGCGTCCGATAACTCCAAAACGATGTAAGTGGCTTTATACCAGAACCCCCTACTTGGTACCGCCCTCACCTTAAGTCTGCTCCAGCTCACCTAAACGCTTACACCTAGCCAAGATTTTCTCGCCCCCTTGTGGTGCCAGTGTCGCGGACTCACTAAAAATCAGACTTTAGTTACAGAGCCGATGTAAGTGTTACACGCCCAAAATAATCCCCTCTCAGTTTAAATCTCTTCTCTCTCACCGGGGAATGACAAATTCGAGCTGAGTTTGCCACTGGCAAAATCGCGATGAAATTGCCACCCCTCGGGGACTTGGATTTCTCCGGCTCTCACCCGCGAATGAGTGTCTCTGATTGCCGCAAATTGCCCCACATACATAGACTGCTTCATCAAAATCGCTTGAATTTAAAGTCGTTGACGCGTGGCACGGGGACTGCTAGTGTCAAAGGTCGCGCGCTTCTACCAGCGCGGCACTAAACCACGGAGCATTCGATGAACAGACACTTTACGACGCTCAATTTAACCACGGGTGCGGCTCTCTTCCTGTTGACCTTCGCGTTCGGGGCGTGGCTCGTCACTCCGCGGGCGGTGGCAGTGAGGTATGGGGTCGGAGGGGGGACGACGGTCTTTCGGACGACGTTAGATAGGCCGCGCATCAAGGACAGCTCCTCGACGATGAGTTGGGGGACGACCGACCGGAACACCCTGAGATGGGAGACGCGGAACCAGACGGGAATGACGGTTGGTGGGGATATGCCACCGGCGGGCAAGCTGTGCCCGGCGAAGTCGGCTACGGACTGGTGCGTGCGCATCGAGGAGCGTCATGTTCGTACGACGCTGAGGTACGACGCGGCAGAAGCGTTCACCGGACGCGCTCACGAAGTGCCGCTGGAGTTGGAGGCAGGTGGTGAGGCCACCGTCCGCTTCTACACAGACGACCACATCAAGCGCATCACCTCCCCCGTCAACGAACGGCTGGTGAGACTCGTCAACGAAGAGACCGCAATCGAGGACAACAAACTCGTGTTGAGGGGCGGGAACGACTTCCCCATCCCCGACCGCGTCTTAAACCCCGTCACAACCATGACGGTTGTGATGACCTCGGGCCGCGCCTTCGCGTTTAAGATCGTCCCGACGCCGATGCATCAGATGGTGACGGAGTCGGACACCAACTGCGTCGTCTCCTACATCCAAGACCCGCCCACGCCGGAGGGTAACGCGCGCCCGAATTCAGCGCCCAGCACGCCATGCTTATCAAAGCACTTCTCGGACTCATGTTTGCCTTAATGCTCCAAGGGCTGGCACGGCGGAAGGGAACGGGCCGCACGTCTCAGGAGTTGTAGAGGTGGAAGCCATAAGCCCGGGGAAAGTTTCAAGACTGCTCGCGCTCTTTGCGACGGCCGGTATTATCCTTCTACTCGGCTTCGTCAGGCAGCAGCACCGGGACGTAACGCTCGGCTTCTCGAAAGAGGGCTGCGAGGTCCTCGGCGTGATGAAGGTGCCCGCCACTCATGACGGCTCGGCCGAGACCTGCAAACTCGAACACGTCAACGTCTCACTGATCTCCCTCCTCTTCGACGAGTACATGGACCACGTCGAGGCTGTTGACGGCAGCTACGAATTCGACATCGCACAGAGAATGATCACTTGGCGTGAGAAGGATTCGATCAGACACTATTAGCCATGACTATACTCACCAGCACGCTCCTATTCGTACTCCAGTCCGGCGGCCCCATCTTCGGCGAGCCGGGTGGCCGTGAGCCCGACCTCATCGGCCTCATATCCAAGACCATGCCTCTCGTCGGGCTCGTTCTCGCGGCCCTGATCGTCGTCAGCTTCGTGAACTTCTTCAGGCGGCAGTCTGTAGACTCAGCGAGCCATCGACCGGAAACAGCCGAGCCTTCAGGCATCAGCGCTCAAGTCGCTACCTCGCCCTCGGCGCATAGCTCCTCCTGTGATTACTGCGGTGCCAGGCTCAACGCCGGCGCGACCGAGTGCCCGAAGTGCGGTGCACCCTCTTAGTGTTCATTTAAGACTCGACCGCCATAACATGCCACACGCAACAACCAGAGAGCCTGATGTGAAAGAGGCTGCCTAGCAAAAAAATATTTGTCGGCGCAAAAACCGTCCTCCGACCGCTTTATACGTTCGGAGGACGATCCATGTACACGACAAAGAATACCAACGACGAAAACTGGACGGAGCGCTTCATCCGGCTCACGCTCGGCGACCTAAGTGGCAAACGCATGACAGCCGAGGATTACAATTTCCTCACGGTCGTCTATTTAATCTCAAAAGCTCTGCCGGGAGTCTTGGAAGATGCCCTACTGGAGTACGGGCTGAGAGGAAGCCGCGCGGAGTAACCGTCACGATTTGAAAAGCATCAGAGCAGTCCTCAATCCCCACTCACGTAGATCGAGACTGAGTCTCTCCAGCTTACGCAACGTCGTCTTACTAATTCCCCTCGCCCGCAGTTGCGCCTCGAGCCTGACTATACGTCTCCTAGCATTTCGTGGTTTATAGCTCAACATACAAACTTTCAAGATATACTAAACCTCACTTGCCCTATCATAAATAAGTCATACATTCACCGTTGACTTTTCACCCCTTCTGCCAAGCCAACTTTTCACCCCCGCAATCCTGTGTCTGCGTTATCGGACTCAAGGTATTTCTAAAATAAATAATTTTGCTGCCGGCAAGCCTCGCCTTCAATACGAAGCGGGAGGAACGACCTTGGACCCGACGACAGCCACCGACGCCGACGACCCCCTCGCCCTGGCCGAGGCCGCCGAAGAGTTTGCCGACCAACTCTTCAACCGGATTTACGAGCTGGCCGAGGCCGAGCCCTACAGCTCACCACGGCGCATCATGCTCGACGACGCGGCCGGCCGCGCGGTTCGACTACTCGAGCGCCGCCGCTCCCGCACCCGGCGACTCCGCTACAAGATGGTTGAGGATGGTCCGTTCCGCGTCGTCGAATGGATTCCGCGCTACGACGGCCGAGACGCCATCACAGGCTACTCCAAGCACACCGCGGCGTGCTTCGGCTCTTACGAGGATGCGGAGGCATTCATCGAAGGCGATTACGACGAGCAGAGCGCCGCGGAGGCTCGGGTCGAGATCGAAGGACCTTTCTGCGTCGTACGTCTCCCGCTCTTCCCGCTGACTGCCTTCCACCCGGCACCACCTACCAGCCTGGAGATCCCCTTCTAATATGACGGAAGAGGGCAAAGGATTAACGTCGGCAGAGCCCGACGCGGCGCAGGTCTGCGCCTGCGCCGCCCTCGACCCCGTCGTCTGTAAGTCAGTCAGGTACGGCCACGGCGCGGCCCCCTCTTACATCCGGGTCGCCCCGTGCGACTGCTCCTGCCACGACGCCTACTCACTAAGCACCGAGGTGGTCTGCTGACCCCGAAGGCGGTCTCGCCGCGCCGCGAGAAATGTCCAAACTATCAGAACACTTTCGAGAGAAAGGCCCGGGGGCAAATCTGTATTATCTTCTTAACGGGCGTCATCGACCGAGCCCGAACCCGAGCAGACCGAAGGTAACGACCCTCTTGGCAAGTCACCGCGCAGAATTACCACACGCGGCAAATTCAAACCATCAAACACGCTTAACCGTGTGTTCCTATTGCCACCGCGTCAACACGGGCGACGGCCGCTGGAGCGCCCCCGACCTCGCCGCCCCGCCCCGCGAGCCGAGTCACGGCGTCTGCCCTGATTGCTACAACTCACAAGTCCTGCCGCAACTGACCGCCCGACGCGCCGCGTCTTCCACGCAGATAGCCGCTTGACCTGATAGCTCACTCACGCGGCCGCACTGTTCAGCCCGGACTCCAAACCAGACTTCATGTGCTGGTAGGTGGCGCTCTCGCCCAGGTACGCAAGCGCGATGTGGTCGAGCATGGTCATCTCCCCTATGCGCGCGCTCAAAAACTCCATCGACTCGGCACCCGGCAGGAGACCGCGCTCCGCATACTGTTCGAGGCTGCGAGGCTTCCCGGCCTCGCGCACGCCCGCCACCGGGTTCAAGAGCGAATCAGGGTCGCCGACCCGCGAATCCGCCGAGAGCCAGATAAGGTAGTTCAACTCTTCGGGCACAAACCGCCGCCTGAGATCTTCGACCGCGCCGTTGAGCAGAGCGTTGTAGCGAACGAGGTCCGCGCTCACCCGGTCGCCGAGCAGCTTCCTGAGCCGCGGCAGGTCGGCGGCAATCCCTTCCAGCCCCTTCGCGCGTTCGTGCTTTCTCCCCAGCATCGGGAGGATGTACGTGCCCGCGGCCATCACGGCGTCAACCGGCAGGTTAATGACCGCGCCCTCGGCCTCCCCCAACGCCGCCAACACCTCCCCGGCGAAGAGCGCCAGCAAGTGCTCTTCCGTGATGCGAAACCGCTGCACGCGCACGATGCGGTAAAGGGCGAACACGGCGCAGCATGCGCCGGCGGCGCCAAAGCAGACCGTCAGGACGATGACCCCCGTCACGCCCAGCACGCCAATGCCCCCCAACACGCCGGCCGCGAAAGTCAGCATCCCGACCGCGACCCCGATCACCAGCCCCGCCACCATGCTGCGGTTGAGCGCCACCCTGATGTCAGCCTTCGTCATCGCCCTCTCCTTCACCACGAACGTCCGCCCTCACACCTCAACCGCGAGCTCAAGCCCCGGCTTCAAACACCAGAGCGCCGAGACCGCGCGCCCCTCACTCTCCATCGGGTTCTCGTTAATCCTACGCACCACCCGGGCCAGCAGCGCGAAAGATTTCTCCCCTCCTCCGGCCTCGACCGGGCGCGGCACCAGGAGAATCAGCTTCGAGCCCTCGAGCACGAAACTCCCGAAGGTGAAGGAGTGCCCGTCGGCGCTGAGCGTGTCGGTCGCCCCGTAAGTGAACACGTCCCGGTCCCGGCTGATCTCAGCCTTCATGACCCGGTGACTCTCTTCGACGGGGCTATCCCGGTCGGCGGAGTCGGCGTGCGCCCACAACAACAACGTGTCGCCGTCGAGCCTCTCCAACTCCTTCCGATGAATCCCCAGTTGTTTGCACGCCCAGGCGGCCGAAAGCTCTCGGCCCCTTGCCGCCGGTCTCTCCATGCCGCGCGCAGCGCGGATGAATCCCATCGCAGCCTCCGCCGCCTCCGCCGCGGTCTCCGCCCGCTCGTAAACGTCCTGCCACCCGCCGCCCAGCGCACGATCCAGCTCCGCGTCGGTAAAGTTACAGTCGTCGCCTTCGGCCGACGTGACGATCCTCCTCAACTCGGCAACCCACTCGCCGTAAGTGGGCCAGGAGTCTCCGGCCGAGCGCCTGCGTTCCGGCCTCGCCTTGTGACCCCTCAGTTCGTCCAGCAGCGTGCGCATCAGCGATGCCGCTTCTCTCTCCTCCTCGCCGCTCGCGTACACGTCCTGCCAACCGCCCCCCAGGACTTCAGATACCTCCTCCGGGGAGAACTCGACGCCGCCCGCGCCGCCCGCCGTCGCGAGCCGTACGACCTCCGCAACCCATTCGTCGTAAGAACGTCCGCCGCCAACAGCATCCATGACAATCACCTCTGCTTACGGTAGGGAAGAAAATAGAGCGGCGAGCGGGCGGTCAACCTATCCGCACATTCGCTCAAACTGCACTCAGAACCCCGGCGCGCTCGCCGGCGAAAGGAGAAGAGAGTCGGAAACCGAAGCCCGGCGGCGGCGGGGCGGTGGCCCACGCCACGTACGACGCGCCCCCATCGCGACTGATCTCGCGCGCCAGCGGGCCGCTCATAAATCGCCCGTCGTCCGAGTCTGTGTAGAGCCCGTTTATTGCGCGGGCTGCCGCCACCAGCACGGCCCGCGCGTCCCACCCTTGCCCCTGCGCATACAGGAGTCCCGCGCGAACCCCCGTGTAGGCCCTCAACTGGTCCCAACCCATCGAGCCGAAATCCCGCGACTCGCCCAGCCTCATGAATGAGAATTTGAGGCTTTGGCCCAGCGCCTTCGGCGACTCAGGGTCGAAGCTGGTGACCTCTTCGAGGAACCACCTGATTTCATCCGGGTCCACCACGCCCTTCTCGCCGGTGCCGAACAGCAGGCGCCGACCGGGCTCGTCGAGCGCGGCCTCCATCTGCTCCCTCTCCTCGCCCGCTTCGCGCGCGGCCACGTCGTCGGTAGCGCGCTCTTCCCTCTTGAGGAGCCACCGGTACCTGCGCGCGCCCTCGGCCCCGAAGAGCTGGAGGAGCAGCGCCTGGTCGAGGTCGCGCAGTATCTCGCGCGCTTCGAGCAGCTCCTCCTCGGTCATCATCCAGATCGGAACAGGAAACAACATCGGAACTAACCCCCACCCTCATCGCGCGCGGCGAAGAGGCTCGGGAACTCGAACGAGCTCACGACCTCGACGGCACGCATCGCGACGACGCGACCCAGCACGGGGATCGCGCCCAGGAGATGCTCCACCTGCCGCCCCCAGTCGTCACGCGCCAGCGCCGGCGCGTGCGTCGCCGCCATATACTGCCCGAGCGCGTCCGTACGAGACTCGTTGAGCGAGTAGGCCAACAGCACGAGCGGCGCCACACCCTCATCCACCCCCGCCGCGACGAGCCGCCGCTTCAGCTCGTCAATCGTCTCCTTCAACTCGCGCGCCCCTATCCCGTCACGCTCCTCGTAGAGACTCCGCAGGTCGGGCGGCATCACCGCCGCCGGCGCGTGCAGGCGTCCGGACGAGAGCAGCGCGGCCGCATTCCCGCAGTGCGGCCCCGCCGCCGCCGCGCCGAATCCGAGCCCCGACTCTCTCTCGTCTATCTCCCGCTGAACGTCGTCATACGCGCGCATAGGTCTTTCGCCCCTCACGCTTCGGAGATGCAAACCCGCGGTCCGCGACCAGCCCGTCGAACGCGCCCGTCACGCAGTGCCGATCGACGAGGTACATAGCCAGTGACACCTCCCGCGCGAGGTCGTCACGACTCACCTGCAGCGCGGCGAGCACGTCGTCGCATGACTTCCCCGCCAGGAAGTCAGGTGGCGGCTGGCCCGTCACCGAGCAGTGGTTGATGACGGCGCGCTCCAGCTCACGCCGCACCACGCGCGCGTACCGCCTCCGCCCCGCGCCGCCCCCGCCGCGAGAACCGTCCAGCGCGATCTCGGAGAGCGAAGGCAACGGACGGCTCGACGACAGAAAGGCGGCGAGCGCCAGCGGCAGTTGCAGGACGATGAAGACCCATCCCGCGTACTCACGCACCCACGGCAGCAGCAGCAGCAGGACTGCCGACAGTCCGCCGAGCCCGACCAGGTACACGCCCCACGCGGAAGGCGACGCGCCGTAGACGCGCGCGCGCGCGGCCGTCGCGCGCACGGCCGCCACGACGGCGCAGAGGGCGACCCCGAAGTAGAGCCCGTGCCAGGGCGAGAGGCAAAGAAGAATTCCCGCAGCGGCCGTGAGCACCCACCCGGCGCCCCCACCCCCGGCCGCCGCGGCCGACCCTGACTCGTCCCGTGCCCCCCTCACAGACTCACCCGAGGTCGAAAGCATATACACGAGGCCCTGTGCGGCCGACTGCCGCACTCGTCGTAGACTTGTTATCTGAGACTGCGGCACGCAGCCGCATTTGGAAGGAAATCCAGAGCGCCTGTCACCCCCGCACTAACTCCGGGCAAGAGACGTGCCAATTAGCGCGTGTGACAGGGCGGCGCGGGCCACGTCTCCACGACGCGGCCGCCCCGAAGCCCCGCCGTCCCGCCGGCCGCCGCCTTGAGGCTGAGCGGGGCCGGCCCGAGGCCGAACGCCTCGGCCAGTATCACGAGCGCGATTGACTGGTCCACGAGGCGGAAACTCACCCGGCCGTCATCAGAGTACTGCGGGAGAACTGGCAGAATCCCTTCGGCGATGCTCCGCATAACCGCCTCGCCCACCCAGATGCGCCCCTGGTCTTCGTTCGCCGCATCTTCGACCGCCAGCAGCTTCGGGCGCGCGCCGTCACGCTCGACGTGGAAGGCGCCGCAGGCCATCGCCAGAAACGTCTCGGCCATCATCTCCCTACGCCGCACCTCCTTGCGCGGCAACACGCGGCGCGCGACCGCCGCCGGGATGAGACCGCCGCCGCTGATGAAACAGTCCTTCACGAACTCGGTGAAGGGTTGCCCGGGCTTTATCGACGACAGGATTAGTCCGCGGTAGGCGAGGAAGATCGCACCGCCGAAGACGAGAACGAGCATCATGAAGATGTTGAAGCCGTGGTCTAACATCACGCGCAGGAACCCCAGCCAGAGTTCCGCGCCGCGCGCGCCGCCCGCCGCCAGCGCCACCACGTCCACGCCCAGCGCCGCCCTTTCGACCGGCCACCGGAAGAAGACATACAACACCACGCCCGCCCAGCCCGCGACTGCCATCCCGAACTTCTCGCCTTCGGTCGGCACCGGCAACGCGCCACGTTTACGTCCGCCCATCATTCAACTTCCCTCTCTTTTCCGGGGCCGAAGCCCTCCACCATGTCCCGCTTGAGACGCAGTGAGAACGTCTCAGAACCGTGTGACTTCAGCCGCACGTAGCCGGCTCTGTCGTCCGTCCACTCGACCACATCAACGCGCTCGACGCGGCACTTTGCGCCCGGCCCGCTCTTCAACTCGACCCGCGTGGCAGGATTCCGATTAGCCAGGCGCTGCTGCCTGCAACCGGCCTCGCTGAGCGTGACCGTCACGTCCTGAGTGACCACTCGGGTCGTAAGCCAGCCCGCGCCTAAAGCACTGGCAGCCGCCCCCAGCACCAACAGCCGCCGAACAGTCCTTAGCCAGAACATTCAAAGTACGCCCTTCGCTATTAGCCTCGGGATCCGAACAACGTGAGCCACACCCGCCGCGCCCGCAATAACGCAGGGGCTTTATGTCTGAGCAATGGTTGTGCCAGTAGTCTCCCCGGCCGCGCCCGGCGTCCACAGCTCGCGCCAATCGGCCCGCGACTTGAGCTGCCGGCAGACGGCCCGCGACAACTCGCCCGCCGGGACGTTCTCGGCCAACCTCCTCCAAACCTCGCGTCGGCCCTTCGAGCGCACGCCCCGGTCGAGACCCCGCCGCGTGAGGAGGTGCAGCGCCTCTTCCCGCCAGAGCAGTTGACTCAAGGAGTAGAGACAAAGGCCGGGATTCTCCCGCCAGCCGCGGCGCTCGACCAGGGCGCAGCCTCCGCCCCCATCCGACAGCGCCTCCACCACTCCCCACCACCCCGGCACGAGCCTCAGCACTCCCGCCAGGTGACGCGTCGCCGCCACGATCGTCACGCGGTGCAGCGCGCGGTTATAGACTCGCGCCTGTTCGGCGAGGCGAGAGAGAGAATCCCTTTCGGATTTAATCTCATAACCGCTCACGTGGTCTTCGGCGATGACGGCCACCTCCACCAGCGCCGAGCCGCCGCACAGCCCGAGCTCGTCCAAGACGCACGCTCCGGTGCCGCCGTACTCAGTCGCCAGCCGACGCCAGAGCGCATCCCTGATCTCCCTCTCGCCGACCGCCTCAGGACTTCCGGACATAACCCAACACCCGCGGAGAATTTTTATGGGACATCAAACTCGACTTTTGATCTCCCATCAATCGCACCCTGTCGGAGCAACCCCTATGCCGCCGCGGCTAAACGCGAGCGGCCGGCGGGCCGGCGTCATGAAGTATGGCGACAGCCCGAAAGGACCGATAGAGATGATCAGCTCAGCAGCACACGACCTCCTCCTATCACTCGGACAGCCCGTTCTCGAAGACGGGGATGCCGCACGCGGAATTGCCGCCGCGCTCTACGGGGCCATCGTCCCCGTCGCCATCCACGCCGTCCGCTTCGAGGAGCGGGTCGAGCGCTCCGCGGGCACCAGCGAGTACGTCCCAGCCGAGGACGACGACGTAGACGCTTTCTACATATTGATCGGCGACATGAGGCGCGTCCTGCGCGCGACGCTCGCGTACCATCTGCTCGCGAACGGCTGGACGTACGCGGTCTTACCCAAAGGCTACGAGGAGCAGGAGGCCGGAGTGTGGCGCGGGCCGGCGGGCGAAGAGTTCACGGTGCTGACCGATGGCGTACAGGTCCCCGTCGTCTCCTGCGAGTTGCAACACCACGTGTTGCAGGCGCTGAAGCCTTCCGCCGGCGTGCAATCATGACGGACGCCGCCAGCGCCCTAGCCGCCTTCTGCTTCTACCTCGGCATAGCAGAGCCGTCGTGGCTTAACTTCCTGACGGTCCCGGCCTTCATCAATCGGAGAAGGTTTCAAAAGCTGAAGCGGAAATTTCCTCGGGCCGTTTCGAGGTGGGGCCTTGATAGTGGGGGGTACACGGAAATAGAGATGTTCGGCGAGTGGCGCATGAGCGCGCGCGAGTACATCGCGCTCGTCCGCTTCCTGCGTGAAGTGGTCGGCAACCTCGACTTCGCGTTAGCCATGGACTGGCCGGTCACGCTGGTCACCAACAAAATTACCCGCTTGAGCATAAAGGCCCATCAAGCGCGAACCCTCGTGTCATACGTGGAGTTGGTTGACCTCGCCCCTGACCTGGAGGCCATCTTCACGCCCGTCTTAGTAGGATACGAACCGCATGACTTCATAGAGATGGCTTCGTCTTACTACTCCGTGGGAGTGGACCTGGAGAAGCTCCCGCGCGTTGCACTGGGCGGGCTTGCGTCACGGCAACACCTCCCGGAAGTGGCCGACCTGGTCTCCTATTTCGCGCGGTGCAAAATTCCTATTCATGGCCTCGGGTTCAAGAAAGCCGGCCTCTCGATGTGCGCCAGCAAGCTCGCGAGCGCGGACTCGCAGAGCTGGTCGCAGGAGGCGAGGCTCGAAGCCCTTGACGGGACGCGCAGGCCGACGCCGTCGTGCGCCCATACGACCCACTGCGGCAACTGCCTGCACCGCGCAATCGAGTACCGCGACGAAATTTTGAATGTGCTACCCCGCTCCATCGACTACGACAGCCAGGCGGGGCTCTTCTCCGTTACCTCCGAGCCACACTACCTCGATCTCTACCAAGGCTGGGGGTTGGCGCGCGACCGGGCGGTGCCGCTGTCCGGTCGCGAGGCCGCTTTCGCCAAGCGGCTCGGTCTGGCGAAGGCCGCATGATCTCCTCTCCCATCCGCCCGGACGCGTGTGCCGACTAAGCCTACTCGTGACAAGCCTCCCCATGACGGCGCAGACGGAGGCGAGTAATCGGGCGGCAGGCTGCGCGTGACATCCGACGTACATCGACGAAGGGGCGCACGCATGAAGTCACTCCAAGACGACCCACGCATCAACCAGAAGGCCGCGACACAACTCGCCGCGCTCGGCGTCGCCGTCGAGGTCAGCGACGCCGGGGAGGTACACGCGCGCCTGCCGCAAGAACTCTACCTGGACAACTCCGCGAAGATCTTCAACAAGCTGGCGAAGCTCGCCGTGGGCGGCTACGACACGAAGACCCTCAGCGTCCGGACCTGCGACGGCCAGGTCAACGTCAGGTTCACGATTAACTAACTCGGAAGGGTAACTACGGTGAGCCTCGCTCAACTCCTCCTGGCCGACGTGCGCCTGAGCGCCCGCCGAGCGCACGCACATTTCCATGCCGGGCGGTCGGCCGAGGCGCGGGAGCAGGCGGAGAGGATCGCTGTGCTGCTCGTGAGTCTCCGCGAACGTTATGACAGCGACTCCCCTTTTCACCAGCTCGTGCGCGAGGCGATGAGGCGCAGCCTCCCCGAAGCCTTCGCCCCCGACCTCTTCATTCACGACCGCACGATGCTCGACTCGATGTCCGCGAGCCCAGAGCACCCGCGGTTCGTCTGGATTCTCCATGACTGCGGCTCGTTCCTGCTCGACGCGCGCGATGGGCAGACGCCCTCCTACCTCGCGTCACAGCTCACACGCAGTTGCGGCCGGCATCACGTCTACCTGTTCGAGGGAGGGCTGCTCACGGAGATCGCGCGCGGGGCCTCGGCGCTCGCGGCCTGAAGGGTGAATTAATGATGACCGAAGTACTGACGGGCGCGCCGCCGGAACAAGTCGCCTTCTATATCAGGTTCGAGCCCGAGGACTTCCCCGACGCGCGGGCAGCCGCCGAACATTTCGCCCGACACTGGACGGAGCGCCTGGAGGAAGACCTCGGGATCACCTTAAGCGACGAGGAGCGTTTCTCGGCCGTACCCGAGGAGGTGTTACTCGGCGGCGGCGCCGTCTTCATCTTCGACCAGTGGCGACTAGTAGCGCGGGTTGAATTCTTCGACTTCGCGTCCATGTCACCCGGCGATGTGAGCCCGGTTGGGAGTCAGAAGCTCGTCCGCTGTCCGAAGTGCGGCCGCACGGCCTTCGTCGAAGGCTACCCCCTCGACCTCAAGGCCGCCCATTTTCTGCATAGCCTCGTCCGGGAAAACGGCTTCGGCAAGTCATGGAAGGGCTGTAAGGTCGTCTGCGACTCACAGGGCTCGCCACTCAGAAGCGCTATCTTCACCTACCGCAGGCAGGGTAGGCGCGCGCGCTCGGCCGACTGCATGTACGACAGCTCTAACCGCCTCGTCTTCGGAATCCTTCTCCCCGAAGTGGAATGCCGGAACCTGACCGCCTCGCCGCCGGCGGAAGTCTTCATCACCTTCGCGGACGGGACGAGGCTCAGGCCCTCAGACGGCATCTCCTTCACTTACGAGTAAAGCCCTCACGCCAGCCCCCTCGTGAAAAACGCGCGGCGGGTGTGGGTCTAAGACCGCCCACACCACCGCCGGAGCGTGACCACATGACAACCGAAGGAAACAAGAGAGCCAAAGGCAAGCGGCCGGGAATACAGAAGGCGCGCTTCGAGTCCATCGCCAGGGCCATCAACGCCGTGCGTCCCGAGGCCGCCGCGATGGTCGTCGGGGAGGACAGGCGCGACCTCGCGATCAGCGTCCACGTCGGCGGCGACACGTCGGCCAGGTTCAAGGGCTTCGCCGGCACCTGGCGCGCGAGCGTCGTCCGCCTCGTAGGTGACACGCCCGTGGACACCGGCTCGAAGCTGATCGCGGCGTCGGCCCTCGCCTACACCGAGAAGGATCCGGACAAGGTCGCCGCCGCGTTACTCGCCGCCGTCGACCGCAGCCGCGGCGAGATTCTCGACTACAGCCTCATGCTCGACGTGGCCGAGTTGGTTAATGAGTTGCGCCCGGGCTCCGAGGCCGCGGTAGAAGCGGACTCGCCCGGCGCGGTCTACGTTGACGTGAGGCTCGACGAGCGCCACCGCGTCCACTTCGGCCATGACCTGACCTGGGGCGGGTCGCTGATGCGCGTCGTCCGGGAGGGCGAGACCGAAGACGCCGATCACGTCTTCACCACCGACATCCCACACACAGAGATTGACCCGGGCAGGATCGCGAAGGCCATCGTCGAGGCGATTGAAAGCTACGCGCCGCAGAACTAATGAGCGGCGGGCAGGTCGTAAGGGCGCGGGGGCGATCCGAAGGCGCCGGGGGCCGGTGTGACAGTGGGCACGCCGGCCCGCCCCACCAACAACGACTGCCGAGAGGCGACGATGGAAAAACTCAACTGCGTCAACATCATCATCGCGCACGTACGCACGCTGAAGAACGCCGGGAGCGGACGCTACCGCCCCGCCGACTTCATCACGTTCTTCCTCCTGCCCTACGCGGCGGCGCTGCTCCCCATCATCCTCGGCCTGAAGGTCGGTGACGGCTTTAACAGCAGCCTCGTCCTGTTCGCCGGACTGAACGGCATCGCGCTGGTCAGCGCGCTGTCACTCCTGCTGCGCCTGGCTCACGACGCCGACGCGCAGGCCTGCTCGCCGTCAGCCAATTCCCCGGTCCGCCTCCGACTCATCCGCGAGACGCACGCCAACATCTCTTACGCGCTACTCTCCGCCGTGTTGCTCGGGGCGGCCGCACTCACCCGCACCGCACTCGGACAGCCGGAGGGCGGCACCGCCGCACTCGCACCGCAGGCGGCCGCGTTCGTCTGCGTCTTCCTCGCCGCCAACCTCTCGCTCACCCTCCTGATGATCCTGCGCCGCGTCAACGTCCTGATGCACCGGCAGCTCGAAGCCGGATGACGCGCCGCGGAGTATAACCATGCCAGCCGCACTTCTCGCCGAAGAGACGGACGCGGAGGATGCAGTCGCCCAAGTCCGAGCGCTAGTCTCCAGCCCCTGGTTCCCCGCCATCATCGACCCTCGCTTCTTCGATTTCATCGAAGCCGAAGGAAGGGTGCCGCGCCTCGGCGACCCGACGGACCCGGCGGACTACCGAGGCCACATCCTCTTCCAGGTCTGGCTTCTGAGCGGGTCGGAGGGGATTCACGACCGTTGGCTCTTCTACTTCCAGTGGCTCGCCGGGGGGTGTGTTCCGGATCGCCCCATCCCGCCCCTCACGTTCACCGTCCCGCAGCAGGCTAAGGACGGCACGCTCGCACGACTCCGCAAGCTGGTCGAGAAGCTCGGCCGCGACCACGGATACGGCGAGAGGGCGCTCCTCATCTTGATCGAATGGCTCGCCTTCGGCCTCGGCGTCTGCGATACCCGGCCCGACCTCTCGGCCAAGACCTCCAAGTTCCTTTACGAAAACTTCGACGTCTCGGCCGTCCTCACCTGGCCCTACGATTACCTCGGACACTTACTCGAAGAGGAGCGCGGGCGTTCAAAACGTTTTCAGGGGTTCTTCCTCACCCACGACAGGGTTTGCGAATTCATGACGGCTCTGGCTTTCGACGGCCTCGCCGGCGACACGCGCCTCCTGCGCGTACACGAACCCGCGGCGGGCAGTTCTCGCCAGTTGCTCCACGCCTCGAACTACGCGCTCAACCTCACGGCCGCCGACATCGATCCCGCGTGCGCCGCCGTCTCTTTGATAAACGCGGCGTTGTTCGCCCCGTGGCTCGCCTTCCCCGCTCCCGCGCCCTTCGTCCGGACTATTGAGGCCCCGGAGCAGATCGAGCGCGTCGAGCAGCCCCCCGCATCCGCGACCGCGGGCCGAGTCGTCGAAACATCCGGCGGCGCGCAGGCCCTCGCCTGTAAGCAATCGCTGCTCTTCGACCTGTGAGGCCCCATGTCCCTTAACCTCTTCGACCCATCGTCCGGAGCTGGGGGACGCCTCGGCGCGGCGGCCGCACTCGGACGCATCCTTGATGCCGCTTCAGTCCGGCGCGACGACGACTCGGCGGAGCTGCGCACGGGACGAGAGACCCGCGCCGTCCTCTGCCTCGACTCCCTCGCGGCCGGCGACGGCGAGGTGTCTTCGGCCTTCGATCTCGTCATCACCAACCCGCCGTTCAGTGGCAACGTAGACGACGAGACCACGGCCAAGCGCGCGGGCGACATCAAGACGAAGAAGACAGAGCTACTCTTTCTGCTTCAGATCATCTCGTCGCTCAGGCCGGGCGGGCGCGCCAGTGTCCTCGTTCCCGGCGGCGTTCTATTCGGAAGCGGCAAAGCCCACCTCGAGCTGAGGCGTCGCCTCGTCGAAGAGAACAACTTAGAGGCGGTCGTCCACGTCCCCGCCGGCGCGTTCAAGCCCTACGCCGGTAGCGCCACCAGCATAGTTTTGCTGACGGCGGGTGCGCCTGTCACCGAGCGCGTCTGGTTCGACGAGATCACCGCCCTCGGCTACTCGCTCGACAACCGCCGGAGACCAATCGCGCAGGACGACGTGCCCGCGGTACTGGAGAGGTGGCGAGGGCGCCGCGGCTATGACGGCGCCCGTACTGGCTCGGGCTTCTTCGTGCCCGTCGAGGAGTTACGAGAGAACGACTACGTCCTCCAGATCGGGCGCTACCGCGAATTCGTCATGGAGGAGCCTTCCGCCGGGAAGTCCGTCGAGGAGTTGCTGCTCGATATTGTAAGGATCGACTTGGAAGTCACAAACCACATGAAGGGCCTGGCCTCCATGCTCGGCCTAAGTTATGACGAGATGATGCGCCGGGCGATGGAGAGGCCGCTCCCGTCGGCCGACGACGCGGCGGGCAGGGGCTAAAGCACGAGCGGCGGGCAGTACTGAGACTTTAACCGAAAGGCCGACCATGAACTACACGAACGAGGCGGGGCTGCCCGAAGTCTTGGCCGCCGCGCTCACGCCCGACCGTCCCACCACCAAGCCCGGCACCTTCTCGGTGACGGAGCTGCTGTCGCCCCCGCAAATACGCGTGCTCACACGCAAGCACCGGCACGAGCTGACTGAAGACGTCGCCACGCGCCTCAGACGATTCGCCGACGGACTCATTCACCACGTGCTTGAACAGCTCGGTGACGCGGGCGGGCGCAAGGTCGAGAGGCTCCTGAGCTACACGACCGACGACGGCATGGTCGCCGGGCGCTTCGATGTGCTGCTCGTCGGCACGGAGCTGATCGAGTACAGGTCCGCCTCGACCTGGCGAGTGTCGAAAGGCGTCCCGCATGACTGGATAGAGCGACTAAATATCTACGCCGAGATCCTCCGCCGCAGCGGGCGCACAATCACCGCCATCACGGTCGTCGCCATGTTCCGAGACTGGATGGCCTCACGCGGCCGCGAGGAGGGTTACCCGCGCTCGGAAGTCCAGACCTTCCGCATCCCGCTCTGGGGGTCTGAAGACACCGCAGCACTCCTCCGCGAACGCATCGCGCTGCACCGGGCAGCCGACGGCGGCGAGTACCCGCCGTGCTCGCCGGAAGAGCGTTGGGAGAAACCAACCCGGTACGCGTTGATGAAGGTCGGGAGGCAGAGGGCGGTCAAGGTCTACGACGACGAGGAGGCGGCGCGCGCCAACATGACCTCGGCGCAGCACTACATCGAGCCGCGCCCCGGCCAGAGCACGAGATGTGAATTCCATTGTAACGTCTCCGCCTTCTGCCCGCAGCGAGCCGCCATGCTTCCGCCGGCGGGCGGAGAGGAGTAGAGCCGAGATGTCCGAGGACAAGCCGAGGCTCGGCACGCCTTACCAGATTGCCTTGTGGAGGGCCGGTTGCTTCGAGCTGGCGCACCTCGTCCACATCGCCGACGAAGCCTGCCCTAACCCGGGCATCACCTTCGAGCAATTCTTCCTTGAGTTCGGGCCGTTCGCCTCGCGCTACGGCGAGCCCGCTGAGCTGAGGCCGATGCCGGGCGACTTCGTAAAGCTCGGGCCGTCATTCACCGGCGCGTACTGGGACTACCCGCGGCGAGCGGGCGGAATTATCAACGGCTGGGTCGGGTACGAATCAGAAGAATATCTCGTCATGTTCGGGGCAGAACCGGCCGGCGCTTTCCGCGGGCCTTCCAACGCATACCTCGGCCCGCGCGCGGCCGTAGACGTGGACTGTAGCGGCGGCCCCGGCATCCGAATTCCGGCCCACGAATTGAAGCCCGCCGACACCAACAGATACGCCCATTTCTGGCGCTGGCGCGACTACCCCCGACAGGACGGTCACGAGTACTACCGGCTGCTTGTCCCATCGTGGGTCTGGGACAAAAACATCGTCGCCGCATAAACCCCATGAACAACGAAGACGTGAAGCCCGGCATGGAGGTCGGTTGTACTTACCGGCTACAACACTGCGGCGTTGTTTTGCCGCTGGACGCCCCGTCCGCGTGGGCCGGTTCAATCGCCTTCCCCAACAGCGACGCACAGAACCTGCCCGACCCCGGCCGCGTCAAGGCGCACGTCGAGTGGTGTCTCTCACGGGGTCTCCTCCGAGGCCGATTACCCATAGCGTGGAGCTTCGGAAAAATCTACTGGGAGGGCACGGACGCTCTTTTCACCTACTGGCCGGCGACGTGCTCCCAATGCTGGGCGAAGATCAACCACGACGACGTGCGGAGGGAGTACGACTCAGGCACCGTCGTTTGCTTCACATGTTATTGCCGTAACCGAGAAGTGCGCTGGGACGAGCTGATGCAGTTCGTAACGGGTGAAGTGCGGTCCGCCCTCGAAGTCGGGGAGACCGTCGTCGAAGTCTGGGGCGGCGAGGAACGCCGCTGGCCGGCGTGCACGCCGTTCGTCGAGACCGCCAGCACGCCCGAACGCCTGGCGACGCACCTCTCCTCCAGGTATGCCGGATTCTTCACGACGCTGCGATTCGAGGACGGCCGGGTCTACGACGAGCCATTCCTTCACGCCTTCCTCAAACAGCCCCCCGGATACCTCGACCGAAAATCACGCGGCGGCCGAGGCGCGTGCCCGCAACTAATCTCGCATTCACCGACCACCAGCGCCGCACGCCGGCCGCCGCCGCCCAGCACCAATCCGGCTTCGACCCCTGCCCATGGTGTGCTGGTTTCGATGTTGCACTCTCTCACTACGATCCAATCACGCGCGAGTACGAGCTCGAATTCTGCTGTGACCTCTCTGCTGAAGAGTGGGACTACGAAATTAAAGTAGTCGGCATCCCGCGCAAGGCGTGGAGACGCTTCTTTAAGAACCACGGCCTCGACGTGCGCCAGGTCACGCCCGGCCGCGACGGCGAGATGTACTTGGACTGGGGACTACAGCTGCACGACGTAGATCGCAAGACCGCGCAGGCCTTCGTCAACAACCACCATCGGCACTGCAAAGCTTCCGCCGGCGACCGCGTGCGCCTGTGCGCGATGAACGGCCCCGACATGGTCGCCGTCTGCGTGGCCGGACGCCCCGTCGCCCGCCATATCGATCAGTTCTCTGTGCTTGAGGTCACACGCCTCTGCGTCCGCCACGACCTTGAGATACCCGGCCTCGTCTGGAACGCCTGCTCACAGCTCTACGCGGAGATGGCGCGCAGGGCCACGTCGCTCGGAGGCATCAACCGCGTCATCACCTACACCCTGAGGCGGGAGGAAGGCACCGCGCTCAAAGCCCTCGGCTGGACTCCGCTCTACGTCACCGCCGAACGCCCCGACGGGTGGAACTGCGCCGCGAGGCCGCGCGAGCCCGGCGCGACTGATACCTCTGAAAAGATTTGTTGGGAGTATCGCCTGGTCGAGGGCCTGGATCACCTCAACGCGACGGCGCGCGAGTGGCGTCTCGCCCGACGCGTGCCCACGTTCGGCAGGGCTTACGAGGAGGAATTGGCCGCGCAGATAAGATTCACGTGGGCTGCATGAGGGCACCGGCCACGCGCGCCGCCAAAGTCCCGAAGGAGTTGTCAACGATGTCACTCGCTTACACCGACGCCCTCCACCCCAGATCACAGGTCGGCATCGAGGAGGAGATCGCCTCCCGCATCTTCGGCGGTCGGCCGGCCGCGCGCCTGCGCCTTGAGGCCGAGTGCTTCACCTGGCTCGCCTGCGACCTGCTGTCCATCGTGCAGCTCGAACTCGCCATCGACCCAGGGAAGGTCTCGGAGTGCGTGGACGCCATCGTCCGAATACTCCTCGACCGGGCCAAGGCGACGCTCGCCGGTGAAGACGGATGGTTCGGCGAGGAGGACAGCGGGACACTGTCGAAAGAGATACTCCTGGCCGTGCTCGCCCTCGCCCGCCCCGAGCTGGTGACGGAGTCCGCCTCGACTGCGAAGAGGCCATGACCAGGAAGACTTACGAGGAGGAGCCGGCCGCGCAATAAAAATCGCGCGGGCGACACGAAGAAATTCCGGCCGGAGGTGTAAGCGCATGGGATGGACGATAGGCATCGGCTCCACACGCAGCGACGTTATCAGAGAGCGCACGAAGAACTACGAGAGCGAGGCCCAGCGGCGGGAGTGTCTCGCCAAGGCCGTGAGAGGTAATTGCTTGTGGACGGCGTGGGAAATAACCAGGAAGCCGGGCGGCGAGAAGCAGCGCTATATCGGCCTCGATCTGCTCGGCACTGACGGCGAAGGTAACTGGGGCTATAAGGACCTCGAAGAGGGGCAAGGCGTGAGCGAAGTCAGTTGCCCGCTCTCCTTCCTCGACCTGGTTCCGGAAGTCGCGCACGCGGGCTGGCGCGAGGCCGTTCGCCGGCGGCACGCGCGCGCCAACCAAAAGCTCAGCGTCGGCCAGACGATCAGGCTCGTCAACTGCTCGATACCGAGTATCACCGTCACCAGCGTTCGCCCTCTGCGCGGGACGTACATGGGCCGGGAGTATAACGTCGCCCGAAAGTTCCTCCCGCCGCCGGCGGAGCCGGAGCAGCAACAGCAGCAACCCGACGCCCGAGGCGACAGCGGCACACAGACGGCGCTGTTCGCCGCGTGAAGGAGAGGCCGTGAATCAGACCATCGAACACGAGCACGCCGCATCAGGCGGCACTCCACCGGTGACGACCCAGACGCCCGCCGTCGTGCACCCGACGACTACCGTACGGCGCGGCGCTGAGACCCCCTGGGGCCGTGCGGACTCGGCGCAGAATTTAATACCGGGTATCGGGTGGGCCGGAACTCCCAGTCATGGCGGTTGCGTGATCAGCAACTCGCGTCTCGCGCTAATGCCCGACTATATGCGCGAGGGAAACCACTATGAGGAGGACTGCAAATGGAGCATCGTATACGTCGTCTTCGAGGAAGAGCTGCTCGCGAGCGGCGACGACGACACGGTGCGCTGCATCAGCTCGGGGCGTCACAAGGACACGCTGCGTGATTGGTACCCCGAGTTATACGAGCGGTTCTACGGCGAGACTATCCCGCCCGGCCGGAGCGTCGTTAAAGACGAGCAGACCTTTCACGCTGAACACGCCGACGACCTCCTCGTAGTCTCCGCCTTCGGCGATTGGCACTCAAGAGTGCCGAAGGGAATGGTAGGCGTCGTCACTCAAGTCGGGGGCCGCGGCCCGGGCGTCGAACGCTACTTCCTTATCGGTCAGGAAGAGTACGACGCGCGCGGCAGATTCCCCTTCGTCGTAGACCCGGCCAAGCACGAAGAGATAGAGCCCTTCTGTTAAGACGACGCCGGCGGGCAGTTAAAGATCGAGCGGAAAGCTAAAGGGCAACTCTTTGCGGAGGCGTAATCCGATGGCCATCACCTACGAACGTATCTTCAAGCACGACGGCTCGCGGCAGGACCTCACACGCGAGCAGGTGGTCGAGCAAATCTCCAAACACTACAGCCTCATCGAGGAGGAGATGGGGAGGATGGACGCCGGCCACGTCGTCGCCACGGAGCACGCTTGGTACCAGCGCAAGTTCGTCCCCGGCCTGCGGGGGACACCGTCTCAGCAGGAAACTTCGCCGGAGGAGATCAGCTCACAAATCGTCTACTACGGAGACCGCTTTTACGAGGTGACCTCGGACGGGATGGACGCCTTCGCCGACGGCGGCGCCGAAGTCGCCGCCGGTGAGACGGCCGCCGACGCGGTCATGTACGCCGTACTCAAGGCCGAGGGGCTGGACGTACCCGAGCCCGACGCGCTGGGGCCGAACATCTTAGGCGCGCTCGCCAACCTCCACACTCGGGCCTACCAGCTCGTCCAGACCATCGCCGCCAGGGACCGCGCGCCGCACGACGACATCACCGCGCTCCTGCCGCGGATGCAAGAGACCCTCGGCGCGGCCTACTCGGAGATGGGGAAGCTTCATGACGAGGCCGTGAAGTCGCCCAAGCTGCTCGACCAACGCGCCGCCCGCGAAGCGGTCCTCTTCGAGAGAATCCGCCTGACGATAACGGCGTGGATGATGCGCAACGACCTCATGACCGAGGACGTGCGATTCTACACGCGCTCCGAGTGGACGCTGCGAGGCGAGATAGTAGGGCGCGACTCAGTTCTTACGATGACCTTTGAAGGGAGCACCCTTTATCACGTCCTCAACTGCACGCTCGAAGCCCACGAGTATGTCGGGAGGCTCGAAGGCGAGTTCCGCGAACTGCTCGAAGCCCACGGCTACTATTACGAATTGGGATACAGCTGGTGCCTCAGCCTCTACCCGGTGGAGAGAGGGGCGTGAGCGATGGCGAAGGCCCCGACTTTCTTCGACTACTTCAACGTCCGCGACGAGCTGCGCGGAATAACCGGGGTCGAAGAGCGCCGCGCCATCATCTCCAAGCACGTCCTGGCCAACACCCGCCTCTTCCACACCAACCATTCTGAGTTCCCCTTCGACTACGACACCCCGCGCGTACGCGAGCTCTGGGCGGGCGTCGAGGAAACGGCCGAGCAGCTCGCGCGCGGCGAGTGCGAAATCGGCCACCTCGGCGGGTCGATCCAGGCGTGGCAAGTCACGATATGTAACGAATACATGGAGAGGGCGCGCTCGACGCGTCAGGACGAGCGCATCGCCGAGGAGACGCCCGCCGCGCAAGTGAACACCGACCCCGCCGAGGCCCCGCCCGACTTCGTCAGTAAGGAATGCGCGGAGGGCACTCGGCCGAAGCAGGGCGCGGGTAAGAGGGAGACGCCCCGGCGGCGCGCCCCACGGCCTCCCGCCGAGCCCACGCCCGCGCAGCCACAGCCTTCTAGCCCGCAAGGATCTCTGTTCGGTTGAGCCTCGCCCTACCAGCGGGAGAAATATGCGGCCGGCAACGCTGGGAAATTTATCCCGGCGTCAAGGAGTGCCGGCCGTCCGACCGAAGGGCCGGCTCAACACATGGCGGAAGAACAAGAGACCCTCATTGCCTTACCGACTGTGCGTCGGCCCCCCACCCCCGAAGGCGAGTCACGCCTGGTCGCTGTCGCCATCTTCACCAGGGAGCGCGCGGCAGAAATCCTCCGGCTCATGGAGCACGTCACCGTCCAGGCTTCGCGCGTCGACTCGTGGGTCGGCGTCTTCAAGACCTGCGGCTTCGACAAGAACACCTTCTACGTCCCCGCCGAATACGTGAGCCGCGAACCCCGGGGGAATGACTTCGTCGTACTCGACCCCGACACGACCTTCCCCGGCATGGTCCAGCTCGTCCGCACGCAGATCAACATCCTGCCCGGGGCCGTGACCTGGGAGGCCCACGATCACGACGACAGGTTCACCGTCGAGACTCCGGACCTCAGCGCCGACGTGCTCCGCGCCGTCGCCATCGGCGGCGTACTCATCCCCGGCGAGACGAAAAACGCCATGAGCTTCGTCCTCCCCGCGGAGCCGCTCTTTGACGAGAGCCCGGGCCTCGAAATTTACTTCATGTAAGACCCGGAGCCTGTCCGCACAACCCTTGACAAGTTTTTTTACATTTCCTCTTAACTTAATGCCGCACAAGTGGTAAAGTCACGCGGTTCCGTCAAGAGGCCGCGCGCTCGTTACGTAAACGCCCGGCCTCTATCCCGGCAAGGAAACTGAATAAGCGACCACGCCACGCCGACCCTCAAAGAGTGCGCCCACCCGGCCAGACACTCTCACGGCTCGCCCGCAACTCGACGGTGGCGTGACCACCAATGCGCCGCCAGGAATCCATCGAGAGGCTCTTTGCCGCCGCCGTCAGCGGGCGTACCCGTGAGATGCTCGACTGGCTGGCGGCCTTCCTCCCGCCCGACCAGGAAGCGTCCCCTCCGTTCTACGGCCTACGCCTGATTCACGAGACCGCGGGCAGCGGCCACGTGGACACCCTCGCCGCACTGATCGCGTGCGGCGCAGACGCCGGGCAGCACGACGCGACGGGCAACACTCCGCTCTCCATCACTTCGTCGCTGGGGCTTTGGCTGCCGT
The DNA here is from genome assembly GCA_045807805.1 of Pyrinomonadaceae bacterium. GTDB lineage: Bacteria > Acidobacteriota > Blastocatellia > Pyrinomonadales > Pyrinomonadaceae > QHXN01. Next base: position 115,002 of record JBJMGR010000232.1, read on the forward strand.
CCCTCGTCCTGCTGGCCGCGGGCGCAAAGGCGCGACTCCCGACCGGCCGAGTGGCGACGTCCACGCCGAACTCCGCACGCACCGAACTCACACGCCTCATCAAACAAATCCACACGACGAGAACGCGCCTCCGCGTCGGCGCGAAAGCTTCACGACCGCCGGACAGTTTTATGACCGGACTCGCCCCGCGCCCGACATTAGCCGAACTGGTCGAGACGCGTGACGCCTTATCACTAATCCGACACGAACATTTTCCGGCACACCCGCAGGAAGCGCAGGGACTCTTCCGCGCCCTCTGCGACGGCGCGACCGCCGAGCTGCTGAAGCTCTGCGAGAGCCTTCGACTACTCCACGCCGTCACCGGCGGCGGGGACACGCTCGCCCACGTCGGGGCGTGTTGTTCGCACGGACACGAATGGTGCGTCCACGCCGAGGCCCTCGCCGTCGCCCTCGCGTGCGGCTCGCCGTGCGGCGCGGCTAACCTAGCGGGCGAGACGTGCCTCCACGTTTCGGCCTTCCTCGGCCGGCGCTACCCCACGCTCCTACTACTCGCCGCCGGCGCGGACCCGCTCGCGACAGACAACGCCGGGCTAACGCCCTCCGATTATGCGAAGCTCCGAGGCTTCGAGGATCTCTCGACGCTGATCACCGGCGTCGGGCGCGCGCGCGCCTGCTTCAGACAGTCGGCCGAAATCTCACACGCCTCGTCCACCACGGCAAGCGCCTGAACTCACCCGCCCACACGTAACACCCGACCGCACTCGTCCGCCGCCCGCGCCTTTGTCTCAGGAGTCGTGTCACCCGCCGCCGCACCGCCGCCCGCCGCACACTCGCCGGGGCCGGAATAAAAATTTAGTTGTCGGTGACAGGTCGTTCCGTCCGAAAGCTCTCTCCGAAGCTCGGACGAGTAGCAGGAGGCTTATGAACGATCAGGGCAAACAGTCCAGCAGGACCGACGCGCTCCCGACCATCGTCGTCGGGGAGAGGCGCGCTTACGACCTGACCGCCGTGACTGACTTCGCGGGCGCGCTCGCCGCGGCTGTCGACGTTGCTGCCGCGCAGGACACCATCATCGTCTCGGACGCCGCGGGCAGAGAGACTGCCGAGGCCGCGCTGGCCGCCGCCTCGAAGTCACAGCTCGTGATGACGGCACTCGCCTCCTGCGAGATACAGGCCGGCACGCGCGTCACACTACACTCCGTCCTCCACGCCGATGACCAGGCGGTCTTACTGGGCCTACAGCGGCCCGGCGCTTACCGCGTCATCACCCCCGCGGCCGTCGTCCTCGTCGAGCGGGGCGAGTTCGACATCGTCGAAGGGGCGGTGTCGAAGCCCCGGATGCTGCGGCCGGGCAGGGGCGCCGCGGCCGCCGGGTAGACGATTCGATCACGACCAGGGAGAGGCACTCATCATGTCCGACAAATGGGAAACGCTGCTGCGCGACTTCGGCTACAGGCTCAAAGGCAACACGCTCATCTCGGCAGGCATACGGGGCTACAGTTCTCCGAGCATCGTCGGCGGCGGATTCAGGGACGCGCGCGACGCGGCCGAATACCTGCGCGGCATCGTCCGTGACGACGAGTTCGAGCTGCGCTTCGCGGCCGCCGAGGACATCCCGAATGTCGTCTCGTCGTCTCCCAGGCCGCGCGAGGACTTCCCGCCGTCGATGGACTACAGGGAGGTGCTGAGGATCGCGGGCGCCGCTTACGAGCGGGCGTGCGCGGGGCGCGACCCGGAAGCCGGCCGCCTACTTGAAGCCTACCCTTATTGCGACTACTGCTCGACGCAGAAGCCGAGGGCGGAGGTCGGCACCTACCACGGGCTGTCGCGATGCTACGAGTGTGAGGCGAAGGATCCGGACGGGTGGCACAACGACACGAACAGCCAATACGAGGCTCAGCTTAAAGAGGCATAGCCGGGAGGATGGTCGGGCGAGAACCGACGCTCAGGACGCGTGGCCCGTGGAGTCTCCCGTTTCCATGCCGCGCCGCGCAAGATGATTCGGCCGCGGCAGTCTCCCCGCCTCACAACCCACGCGACCTGCGGTCGCCGCGGAGCCAGTCGCCGGCTTCCCGCGCGCCCAATTCTGTTACGACAGGCCCCAAGCCGCCGCGTAAAAAATAAGTCGGTAGCTTCGCATCAACATGCCGCCGGCGCAGGAAAGAACGCGCGCCAGGAACCGCGCGGCGGGCACCGCCCGCACCACACGGGCAGGCACACGTCGGCACCTGCGGCACGGCGCTTGATAGTTCGGACTCGCGGCCACGAGGCCGGGATCAGACTTGAACGGGTACAGTGAGCGATGATAATTCACGACAGACTCTACGGCGAGATCACGCTCGACGAGCGCGAGCTGAAGCTCTTGCAGACGCCGGAGTTCGCACGGCTGCGCCAGGTCTCACTCTCGTCCGTACCACCATGGACCATACCGGCCGGCGCGTGCGCCGACCGCGCCGAGCACTCCGTAGGCGTCGCCCACCTCACCCGCGTCAACGTCGCGCGCAGGCCCGATTTCCGCGAGAACGCGCGCGACCTCTTCTGTGCCGCGCTGGCCCACGACATCGCCGCGCCGCCCTTCTCACACCTCGCCGAACACTTCATGCAGCTCTTCGTCGGCAAGTCACATGAGCAGTATGCGGCCGACGTGCTCGACGGCTCCGAGTTCGCGCGCGAAGTCAGAAGATTCGGCGCCTCACTCGACACGGTCATCTCTTACGTCCTCGGCACCGACGGCCCCGCGGGCGAACTCATCAGCGGCGAAGTCGATTTCGATAACTGCGACAACTCGGCGCGCTACGCGACTTCACTCGGCCTGATACCGAGCACAAATCTCCCCTACTCGCCGGCGCGACTCGCCGAAGGCTTCATGCTTCGCGGAGGACGGCGCGTGCTGTCGGCGGCAGCCCTAGGCGAGCTAGCGGGCTGGGCCATGTGTCGCGTGACTGCTTACGCGTTCGCCTACAGCCCGGCCAACCTCGGCCCCAACGCGATGCTCTACCGCGCCATCGGGCTCGCCGCGCGCGAAGGTCGCATTTCGCGCACGTTCTTCCGGATGCGAGACGACGAGGCATACTCGCACCTCGAGAACAGCGCCGGGGGCGCGCGCCTGCTTGCCGAGCGAGCGCGCCGGCTCCAGACTTACCCGCTCGCCTACAGCTTCCACACTCACGACGCCGACGAGGAGTTGTCTGCGCTGGTCACCGAAGCCGGGACGAGGATGAGCCTGGCCGACGATCTCGCCGACGCGCTACGCGTCGAACCCGAAGACGTCGCGGTCTACGCGGGACAGAACCGCGCATTCAAGCGCGTCATGCTCCCGGTAATCGACGAGGGGGATGGGCGCGAGTTGGGCACGACAGATGACTTCCTTCCCCGCATGCAGCGGACATGGCTCGTACAGGTTTATCTGAAACGCCCCGAGAGTTCCGCACTCGGCCTCGTAAGCGAATTCATCGACGACGTGCTCAGGAGGCACGGCTACGCAGCCGCCGCTTAATGAGTGTTGGCGCGGCGCCGAAGTTTGTGTAGAGTTTTATGCGGAGCCCGCGCCTTCGCCGCCCCGAGAAACGAGGCGGCGTACAAGGAAATGAGCCGGCGGCCACGGCAGACGCCGGACGCAGTAAGACCAGGTAGAATCGAGGTAAGTCACGATGAACTTCGCCCAGGACCCCGAGCATACGCACGAGGAAGTCTCAGCGCTCGTCGAAGCTGCCCACGAAGCCGGAGCGGCAGACACCAGCGCCGACGGGTACGCGCCGCGCGCCCTGGGCGTCTACATCGAGCCCGGCGCCGACGCCGACCCGACGAGCCTGAGCCTCCAGCTCGCCTTCGCCGTCGAAGCCGCCGCGCGACTCGGCCTTCGCGTGGCGATACTCCTCGCCGACGACAGCTCCGGCGAACTTCCCGCCCTGACCTTACGCGCCGCCGAGATCAACCCGGGCGTGACAGTCGGGGAACTGACCTACGAGAGCGGACTCGACCCCGAAGCCCGCGACAAGCAAGTCACGCTCGTCACCGGCATGGGGCTCAGACGCATCCTCTGTCATGACGGCATCAGCATCGCCGACCTCTTCGACGTCGTCGTCGTCCCCGAAGGCTACGCGTTCAGACCCTGGCATGCCCGCGACTACGTCCGCGGCCACTTCAGCCGCGCGAAGCTGGTCATCGTCTTTACGGGCGACCGGCCGTCCGAAGAAATAGTCCACGAGCATTCGACGCTGGCGGGCCGCGCCACCATCTTCGACGCCGCGTACCTGGAGTCGTTTCTCGTCCCGAAAGCCGTCATCGACCGCTGCTACCGGCCGCGCCCGGACGAGGCGCTCAGTCAAACCCTCCGCGGCCTGCGCGCGGAACACCCCTACAGCTCCCTTCCCCCGTCCGACGAGGTTAAGATCGCCACCATCGGCGAGCTGGACCTCTCAGCGCCGGCCGCCGCCGACGTGCCCCGTCCGGGGGGCGTGGCACCCGGCATGTACATCATCGTCCCCGAACACTTTCCGCGTCGGTGTCTGGTCGTCGCGACCGCCATCCGCTACTTGGCCCACCACCACGACGGCGAGACCATCTACCAGTTCGCCGTCTGGCCGGCCACGACAGTTGGCGCGGCGTGGGAGGCTTACGAAGGGCAAAGGGCCTCCGGCTCGCTCCAGCCGGATGAGATAGGTAGCGTTGTCACCCCCTACACCGAGGTCGTAACGTACGGGGATGCACCCCGGACTCTGATGATCCTCGCGGAAGAGCGCGGAGTCGGCATCTCGCTCAACCGCCGGCCGGGGCGTTCACCGCTCGCGGACATCACCGGTGAGTCACCCGGGACATTGATCTACACACTCGTCGAGGAGGAGCCGGAATCATTCTTAGAGGTAATAGGGAGGAAACGCCTTTACCTCAAGCAGCTCACCGACGCCGGGTCTCCGACCTCTGACGACGATTTACGTTACCGCCGACTGCTGCCTCCGGAGCTCGTCACCGCCCTAGAGGAGCAAGGCTTCAAGTACCTGGGCGAGTCGCCGGTAGGCGGAACGCACATTCGCTGGGAGAAGCAGCTCCTAGAGTATACCGAGGGACGTAAATACTTCTCGGTCTTCGTGCGCGTCTACATGGAGGGTGAATACGGCGAGGAGAGCGTCAGCGCGCTCCGGGTCTACGGCCAAAGCGAATTCCAAGGCAAGATCCTCACGAACAACTCGAACAACAGGCTCTACACCGACGTGGAGGGCATACTGAAGGCCGCCGCGGAGCAGGAGCGGAATCTACTCGACGAGGCGCGCGACGACGGGCTATTGCCGACGCAGGTGAGACAATGACGAGAGGCGACGTTCTTTTCATCATGCGCGACGGCACGCAGCACCGCTGCCACGTCGGCGCCGACGGCTACCCCGCGGCGATGGTGCCTTTTCTCCGCGAGGTATTAGGCGGCCTGCGCGAAGCGGAAGCAAAAACCGTCCGCAAGATACGGGGCGCGGGGCCATTCTTCTCCGGTCCTTCATCGGGCAAGGACTACGTCTATTACTACGTCGTCGACGCCAGGCCCGGCCAGATCGAGGTGAGTGAAGATACGCTCGAAGGCGGCGAGCCCGTCACGTGGACGGCGGAACAAGTCGAACGTGCGTTGGCCGAGAACCCGGACTGCGCGACCATCATCCGCTTCCCCGAAGACGGCGGCAGCCGCGGAACGCGCAGGCGCCGCCGCTCGGCTTCGGCGTGACTACTGCCACAGCTTCCCGTGAGATGAGGTGACGACATGTCGAAGTTACGAAGCACTCTAGGACGGCGCACGTTCGTCCGCACGACCGCCGGCTCTTTAGGGTGTGAGCCCAAGGCACTCTTCAGCCCCCCGTTCGGAACACGAGACTGCGCGGCCGGCGACGGCTACGAGCACATGACGGTGGACGTGCTCAAGCGCCAGCTCGCTCTGGAGCGCAAGCTGCACAGGAGGGCGACCGAGGAGCGCAAGGCACTCACGGCGCTGCGCCGAAAATTGAGACGCTGGCACATCAAGGAGCGGCGGCGGCCGGCCACCGTGTTCGACTTCGCCAGCCAGCCGGAGAGCATCTACGGGCAGCTCGACGACGCGCTGTCGGCCGCGCGCCCGGGCATCGACCGGATAGTCGTCGCCCCCAAGCACGAAAAGTACGCGCGACTCATCAGCGACATCCTCACGAAGGGTCGCGCCCCGCTCGAAGTCCGCGCGGCTTAGGGCGCAAGATACGAGACGGAAGAGGCGCGCGAGGTCGGACGCCATGAGCACACAACTCACCGATGAGAAGGGGGACCGCCGGGGCCGCGAGAGACGGCTCACCAGGCCGACTACCGCGGAGACTGCGGCGCTCGTCTCGGAATACATAACGGCGGAGGGCAAAGGCGGAACGCCGCGCACCCTGGTCGCCTACCGCCATCCGGCGGCCGATGCCGACGACCCGCACCACCTCGGGACAATGTTGGCCTTCGCGCTGGCGCTCTGCGCCGAAGGCAGGCGCTACACGGGCATCTTCCTCGCCGAAGGGTCCGAGGCGGACATTCCCACACTCTTCGAGCTGGCGCGGGAACTCGCCCCTGATATCCGCGTCGGCGTCACGGCGTGGAGGAACTGCCTCCCGGCCGGCCTCAACCGCCAGGACTACACGCACGTCGGCGTAATGACGGAGGAGAACGCGCACGACACCGACCGCGCCGGCCACGACTACGTCACCTTAGTCACACAAGGCGGTAGGAACGCCCTGCTCGCCGGCGCGCGGCCCGACACCGGCTTCCTCTTCAGCGCCGTCGTCGCCGCGCCTGGCTCCTTCAACGATGAGGCGCAGGCCCGCGACGAGATCCTCCGCCTTTTCCCCGGCGCTCACCTCGTCCTCATCTGGACGAACGATTCCCCAACCGGCAGCGTACTCGCCGAGAGTTGCCACACGACAGACACTCTCATCACTTACGACGCGCGCCTGCTCGGCCGAGACGACGACGCCAAGCGGCCGGGGGTCTGACGATGGAAACCCACATGCAGCCGCAGTTCATTTACAAACCCGAAAGCCCACTCTACGGGCGGCGGGTCGAGCTGCCCTGCTACGTCATCGAAGGCCCCGCGATGAAGAAGTATAACCGCGGGGGTGCGGAGCGGGAGGAGTTGCTCTCCCGGGTGCGCCGCCAGTGCGCCACCGAACTGGGCGCGCCCGCCCGCCGACTCGTCAAGAGCATCACCGTCTACGATCAACTCGGCAATACGCTACACGTGTGGACGCGCGAGGAACTCGGCGTATAAGACTTCGCGCGGACGGACTCAGGCCGCCCGGCCGCCGTCGCCCCACTTCTTCATACCCCGCCCGACCAATTAAATAAGACCGGCTCAGTCCCACCCGCTTGCAATCTTGCGGCCTTTCGGCCGCCTCGACCATTCCCGCGTTTCACGCCGTCATCCCCCCTTCGTCGTCATCGCCAGCCGCCAGCTAACGACAGCGCCGCCGAGCGTCGTCCTCCGCGTGCCACATCGCACGGCGAAAAACTATGCGGCGTGCGCGCGCGGACGCACCCGGCAACGGAAGCGAATCCGCGTAGTGGAAAGGAGCGCAGGCGATGGCGAAGCAACGAGAGAGCGTCGTGTATCTGCTGTGCCTCTCACGCGCTTTAGCGCATTCAAAACACTACATCGGCTCGAGTCAAAATTTGGATCGGCGTTTCAAAGAACACTGCTCGGGGCGCGGGTCCAAGTTCACCCAAGCCGTCGTGCGCGCCGGGATAGCGATGCGTATCGCCGCCACGTGGGACGGGGAGCGTTACGAAGAGCGCCGGAAGAAACTGGCCCGCAACGCCGCACGCTGGTGCCCGTTTTGCAGGGACGAGTTTCTCGCGCGCGACCGCGCCAGACGTAAAGCGAAGCGGCTGGCAAAGAAGCGGGAGCAGCAGGCCGCGCCGCAGGCGTGGCCCATCGCAGCATAAGCCCTTCCACTTTTCCACATCTTCTCCGCAGCGACACTCCAACACACTCGCCGAGAGACAGCGCTCGGCCACGTACCACCATGTCCACCGACGCCCCGGCGCGACGCCTGCTGCTCCTCAGCTGCTCGGCGCGCAAGAAGAAGCCCGACGGACTCGTCCCCGCGTGGGAGCTGTACGACGGGGTCGCCTTCCAGGTCGTCAAGCGCGTCGCGCGCGAGCGCGGACTCCCGACCTGCACGGACCTTCTCATTCTTTCCGCCCTGCACGGCGTCATCGAGCCTTCCACGCCAATCGGCTACTACGACCTCCGTATGACTTCCGCCGCGGCCGCCGCACAGAGGGCGATGAACCTCACGCGCCTGCGTGAGCTGACCGCGGGGAAAACTTACGGAGAGATATACCTGATGATGGGGCGCACCTACCTGGAAGCCTTGTCACCGACCTCCGAGTGGGGCGGGCGGGCTCAGGTCATACACCACCCGAAGAGCATCGGGCTGATGCTGAGGGAGCTGAAGATGTGGTTGACGGCTGAGCGGGGGGCCTGACTCGCGGCGTCCGCCGGTGGGGCTCACGATTGTCCACGCCCCCTCCGAAAGAAATTTAAGCCTGCCTTATTCCACGCGCCTCCGCCCACGCCGCCTTGCGGCGGCAACGATGCCAGCGCCCACGTCGTGCGCGTTGCCCCCGGGTCGCGCGCCGCCGGGGCGCGTGCGCTCCGCGCCTTCAACGAGCCACCTTCCGCCGTCCACGCCTCGCCGGCTCGCAGGTTTTGAGGCTGACCGTAGCGCCTTGATCGATGTCATCTCATCCGACTCCGGAGGCGCACCATGTATCAGCCCGTAACCGCCAAGCCTTTCACGACACTGCCCGACGGGCGGAGGGTCTTGCAATGTCACAGCCGCGGCGACCAGCGTTTCTCGCCCTTCTTCTGCAAGGTCGTCGCCTCCGGCGGCAAGACCGCTTCCATCGAGCACCATTACCAGACGAGCAAGGTCTTCAAGGGCGAGTTGCGGCCGCGCGACTGGCGCGAGGCGAAGGACTTCCAGCGACGGGGTCTCCGCCAGGTCGGCTGGCAGATCGGCACGCTGCGCCTCCCCGTGAGGCCCAACGCCGACGGCTCCTCCTTCACCCTGTCCGACTTCGGCATCCAGGCGTACGTGCTGCTCTGGCTGCGCTATCTGCGCGCGCACCCCGAGCTCGTCCGCGTCGCCTCCGAGTTCGGCGAGTTCGAGGATCCCTTCCGCGGCCGCTTCCCCTTCTGCCAGGCGGACGTGATTCGTAAGGCCGTGCGCGAAGGCGTCGAGTCCCTGCGGCCGATGGCCTCCGAGCTGTTAGAGCTGCTGCGTGGGCAGGCGCACGACCTCTTCACCGTCCCGGCCGACGTGCGCGTGAACACCACGAACCTCGACCGCGCCGGCGTGATGGGCGCCGGCATCGCGAAGCACTTCGCCGAGGCGCACCCGCGGATGCTCAACGACTACCGCCGCGCCCTACGCGAGGGCGAGGTGGGCATCGGCAAGCCGCACGTCTGGCAGGCCCCGGGAGGCGAGCGCATCTTCAACCTCCCGACCAAGGACGAGTGGCGTCGCCCGTCGCGGATGGAGTACGTGCGCGCCGGGCTCGATGCGTTGCGCGCGTACCTGGAGCGGGCGGGCTCGGTGACGGTCGCCGTCCCGGCGCTCGGCTGCGGCAACGGCCGTCTCGACTGGGACGCCGTCCGGCCGCTCATCGTCGAGCGCCTGTCGGGGCTCGCCGCCACCGTCTTCATCTACGGGCCGTCGCGGCGGCGCGAGGTCGCGCTCGTCCCCCCGCCGGCCTAGAGCCGGGGGCGCGTACCGGGTGACGGGAATCCCGGCGGGTGACGGAATTCCCGTCGCCTGACGGGATTCCCGTCTGCCGTTTCCGCGAGGAGAAAACGAGGGGCCGGCAGGCCACGCACAAGCTCAACACCCGCGGGAGAGGAGTCGCCCATGACCATCATCCTTGACGTCACGAACCCGGAGGCCAACCGGGTCGAGAACTATAACGACGGCGAGACGCTGCTCGTCACACCCAACCTCTACGAGGCGATAGACGACGCGGCCATCACGGCCGAGACGCACGAGGCGGTCGTCCGCGTGCGCGTCGGCGGCCTGCTCGACCAGGTCGAGTTCACGACCTCGCCGCGCGCCCTCCGGTTCAAGACGCGCCTGCTCCAGCTCGTCGCCTTCCTGCTGCATCACATGATCGGCATGCCGGGGCTCGCTGGCACGGTCCGCCGCGTCTCCTCGACCGGCTCGTTCGAGCCCACGCTGACGCCCTCGCGCAGGGCGGACACTAGTCGCGTCGTCGCCACCCCGCTCGACATCGAGGGCAGCGCGGCGACCACCGACTACATCACGATCCTCGACGCCGTCCGCAACCGGCTGCTCGGCCGCGGCTACGTCCTGATAGATCACCTCCTCAGCCCGAACTGCCCGAACGACGGCGTACTCGACACCATCGTCTTCAGCGACAACACCGCGGCCTGTTTCTACGACTACGGAGAGGGCCCCGAGGAGCCGGCACTCCGCGCCCTGCGCGAAGCCGACCCCGGAAGACTCTGGGAGACGGCCGTCATGTTGGCCCACAGGATCGAGCGCGTCCCCGGCGACGTGGCCGCCAACGCCATCCTCTTCTGGAGGCACCGCCCTTCCCCAGACGGCTCGGGCCACGGCGCAGTCGCGTGAGTGGCCCACACTTTGCAATCGAGACGCGCGGCGAGTCGGTCGCCTGAACTGGAGCGGCCGGCAGCGCGCGTAAGGGAAGCCTAGTACCCCCGCTTGCATAGCGGAAGTGGGCGACGAGCCCGGACGGGGGGAGAGGCTTGGCGGGGGAGGCGGCATTCGTCCTCCCCCGTCGTCATCTACAGACCGACGCCGAGGAGGTTGCGATCATGATGAGTCTGGTGGGGGTCGCTAATAGGTCGCGCGAGGGGGCGCGCACGCTGACGCCGTATGATGAGCTGGCGCGGCTCGTCGGCCTGATGGGGTACGAAGACGAGGGCCTCGGCGACGGACTCGGCGAGCACGCCTGGTCCAAGGAGGTCACACCGCACGTCATCGTCCGCGTGCTGCTCGACCCCGGTACCGACGGCCTCGGCGTTGTCGGCGCGGCCGGAAAGCACTGCGTCATCGAGGGCGCGGTCGTCGCCTCGGAGCCCATGCGCGAGGCCACGCGCATCAGCTTCATCCCGCTGCTCGAACGGCTGGAGCAGGAGGCACTGTCCTGCCGGGCCTGCCTCGACTGCGACCGGCTCATCCCCGGGGACCGCGTCAACTACAGGCCCCGCCTCTCGAACCACGAAGTCTGCGACGCGTGCGCGAAGCTCTACCGGCCGTGCCTCGTCTGCGGCAGCGAGGGGCGAGAACGCGTCTGCGACGACTGCCTCCGCGCCTGCATGTCCCGCGGGACATCCCCGCACGCGCTCACGCCGCAGCGCCGGGTGTGGTCCGCAATCCTTTATAACTTTTCCGTCTGCCACGCGCCGGGCAGCGTCACGAAGATCGCGCGCACGGCCGGCACCAACGTCCCGACCGTGAAGCGGGTGGTCGAGCGCGCGGCGGAAGTACTGGAGCCTCACACGGGCACCGACGGCGTGACGCGCTACCGGGTGCGTCTGACGAACTTACGGGGGTGATTAAAGGGCGCGACCTAAGCCTCGGCCCGGCGAGCGAGGCTTAGGCGTCCGCCTTGCCCTCCCGTCAATCATCTCCCCCCGCGAAGAAAAGTCTGCCCGCCCGGTTTCACCCCCGGCTTGACCGGTGCCGCCGCGGCGGCTCTGTCGCGGTCGAGCGCCCGCACACTCCGCAACTCACGACGAGACGTCACCGCCGGAAGGGCGGCCGCCCACCGCCGCAGGGTTTAGCCGCGTCAGTAGTGGCCGCTCTAACACTTCCCTCCTCCGGAGGATTGGTGACATGACGGACACTCTCGACCTCGAAGGCACGGCACTCGGACTGATCAACCTCGCGCGCGCCGCGCGCAACGAAGACCTCGGACTCGAACTCCCTCCCCTCGATCGCGCGCCCCGAACAAACGGCGACCTGCACCGCGCGCTCGACTGCCTCGGCGTGCGCAGGCCGACCGGCGAACTTCTCTTCGACCGCAGTGTCTGGAAGACGGCGCTGGCGTGCGCGCGAGCCTGGGCCGCCGACTACTTCGCTCACGACTACGCCTCGCTCGAATTCAACGAGGGCGAGATCGCGCTCATCAAGTGCGTGGCCGTGATGATGCCCGAGTCACTCGCCGAATTCGCCAGGCTGCACGGCCTGGGGAGCGACGACATCTGAAATCGACCTCGGCCCGGCGGGCGAGGCTCGGGCGTTCGCGCCGGCAGTCCCACTTTCATATCCCCCCTCATAACAACTTCTACCCGCCCGCCGCTCACCGGCCTTGTCTCCCGCGCCGACGACGACGGCGCAGTGGGGCGGGCGCACGGCGGAGCCGTCCGTCTCCGGCAGGTCTCGCACCTTCCCACGATTAATTGGGCACGGCGGGCCGCCGACGCGCGGCGGGCCGCCGTGCGCGCGCAAAAGGTTTGGGGGTGTCCGTAAAAAAGTGCTCGACGTGAACGGACGCCCGCCCCGATGGATCCCGCCTGAGTCGTAAGAGAGAGACGACATAACGGCGTAGATCCTCTTCTGAAGCCGCCCGAAAAATGGGCGGCTTTAGGTTTTAAGGAGGCTGTAGCTGGGTGTTCCGTCCGAAAACTTACCCATTCAAGAGAGAGAGGAAACACCATGTTACATCCGCACCTGCTGAACACCTACGCGCCCCAGGCCACGCACCTCCTTTTCCACCCGCAGGACTCGGGCTCGCCCGGCCAGGACTTCTGCCACCACATTTCCCGCAACCAGCACCGCCGCATCGACCTCGAAGGCACGATGCTCGTCGGCGACAACGTCATCGTCCGCATCGAGCCCGACCTCGGCTCGGCCGAGGACAAGGAGGCCGAGGCCAGGATCGTCACCGTCCGCTACGCCGAGCGCGTGCTGGGCAACAACACCGACGCCGTCGAGTTCGTCCGCTGCGTGAAGCTCCTCGCGGGCGAAGACGCGCGCGGCCACGACCTCCAGGTCATCGCCTCGCACTACTACGGCGAGGCGCGCAAGCGCCCGGTGGGCGAAGTGCTGAAGGAGATGGCGATGCTCGGGATGCAGCTCGCCGCTGTGACAGCCACCAGCGACTCGCGCCTGTTCGACGAGCCGGTCGAGAGCGGCCCCGACTTCTGCACGTGCGAAGAGTTCACGACCCGGGCGCGCGACGACCAGGACTTCCGCTGCTTACACGCCCGCGCGGCCGCGCGCGTCGAGGCGCAGATGACGGTGAGTGACCGCCGCGCCTACTTCATGGAGAGGGCCGCCCAGATACTGAGCGAAGCCGGCACCGGCGTCGAGGCCGTCTACCGCGAGGAGATTCGCTCGAAGGCCGCCTACCGCCACAACGGCCACGTTCAGGGCTTCGCCCACGACCCGTCCGAGCCGTTCCTCTCGTTCCTCAGCGACGCCGTCGAGCGCGGGGCCGACGAGGACGCCCTCTGGTCGAGCTTCGAGCGCATGAGCGAGCAGTACGACGAGGGTCACGTCGTCAGCCTGCACATGAGCGACGCCGAGAAGGTCATCGTCGTCGGCACGCTCGACGACGACGTGGACGCGGACTACCTGCCGGAAGACGCGCACCACCTGGCGGCGGCCCTGCGCGGCGCCTTCGTCGGCGGCAAGGGCGCGCAGGCCGCGCGCAAGCTCACGGCCGACGTGGAGTACGCGCGCTTGGCGCTGCGCGCCGAGCGGAACAGGAACTACCAGTTCGCGCTCGCGCTCGCCGACGAGCCCCGCCCGGCCTCGTCCTACTCCTCGGCGCCGCTGTCGGAGGCGGAGCTGACCGACTGGATGGACGCGGCCACCTCGCAGATCTACAACCGGCGCGTGAAGCGCACGGCGCGCGCCGTCTACGTCAGCGCCACGGGGCCGGAGGCGAACCGCTTCGGCCGCCCGAGTTCATACGCGCTGCCCTACACCATCACCGTGAACCCGGACGCCGACACGCGCTCCTACGTCGTCACGGTGCTGGAGAAACTGCTCGGCCAGATGCGCGGCGACTTCCACCTGCGCGGCCAGCGCACGAGCCCGCTCTACCGCGAGTTCCACCGCACGATCCGCACGGCGCGCGACACGGCGCTCGTCGCGCAGACCATCAAGGAGGCGTTCGCGGCGAAGGAGGAGGGGCGCATCTCCCTCGCGCTCTTCACCGCCCTGAACACGGCCAGCAAGCTCCAGCGGTGGGCGCTCGAGAGCGCTCCCCTGTCGAGGGTGGCGCTGCACCTCATCGCCGAGATTCAGTCGGCCTCGCGGCAGAAGCTGATGTTCCTCCGGTGGGCGATGTACGGCACGAACAAGCCTGACCACGCCATCCACACCTTGACCCGGCAGGAGAAGGCGCGCGTCTGGGAGGAGCTGAAGATGGCGACCGGCATGCCGGCGGCCGCGTGAACGGGGCGGACAACGGCCGCCGCGTACGCCGAAGAACTGAGCGGGAGCTACGGGGTGTTCCTCTCTCTCTCTCTGGCACGAAACTTGATCTGACGGGCGGGCGCAGTCGCCGAGGCGGCCACGGCCGCCCGTCAGCCTTTTACCATCGAGGAGTTTTCGCCATGCTCAGCTCAAACCCGCACGCCCACATCCGCGTCTGCCGGTCGCAGAGGCGCGAGCACGTCTTCTGCTCGGCCGTCCTCGCGGCCGTCGTCGTGGCCCTTTCGGCCCTGATGCTGCTGCTCGGCAGCAACCCCTACGTGACGCGCTTCCCGCCCGTGACGAAGGCGATGACCTTCTTCGCCTTCGCGGCGGTAGCCGTCATGGTCGCCCTCGCCCTGTTCCGGCTCGCCGCCGACGTGTGGCACGCGCTGATCGCCACGCGCGAGATGCAGTACCAGACGTGGGGCGCGCTCTCCATCTCGCAGGAGGTCGCGTCATGAACAGGGTCAGAGCGTTCTTCAACAGCTCCGGTTTCATCGGGGCGGTCGCCGTCGCAGGGATGGCACTGCTCACTTACGTCTTCGCTATGCCGAATGCCGACGTGCATAAGTTCACCCGCGGGGAGGACCCGGTCGCCGTCGTCGCCGCCGTCGTCGCACCCGTCGTCTTCATCACATGGCTCTACTTTCTGCCGAAAGGGACCATCAGAGCGTTCTTCAAGGGCCCGGGCTTCGTCGGGCTCGTGGCGGTGTGCTTCACCATGTTTCTCACGTACCTCTTCATCACGGCCTGACCGCGGGCCGCCGCGAACCTGCCGAGAAGGAGTCAGAAGTCATGCAAGATGAACTCGCCATCGAAATCCCCGGCCTGGTCGACGCCGACGCCGAGACGCCCGTCCGCAAGAAGCGCCGCTCGCTTCGCACCGCATGGAAGGCGCTCGACTGGGAGACGCGCGGTACCATCGGGGCCACCATCTTCGCCGTGACGGTCGTCGGCTCAATCGTCCTCCTCGTCTACGGCGCACTCGCCGTCTGGAACCACAACGGACGCGTGCAGGCCGTCGAGCGCGCGAAGATGATGGACGGCGAGGTGTTCGCCATCACAGACGTTAGCGCGAATTTCGTCGGCGACACGCGCCTCTTCCTCAAGAACGCCCGGGGCGAGGATTGCGGCTGGGTGATGATCTACATGAGCAACCCGCTTACCGAAGAGGTAAACCCCATCTTCACGCTCTTCAACAGGAAGAGGCCGCGCTACCCGATGAGGGTGCGCGCCCACTACCGCAGTCAGCCGCACGCCCTCAAGGGCGGCAAGACCATCGAGCGATACACCGGCACCTTCCTCGACTTCGAGCTACTCGACCAGCCGCCCGGGCGTTAGCCCGCCGGCATCAACGACATCATCGAGGGCGGCCTGCACCGGGCGAACCGGGCGGGCCGCCCTCGGCCTTTCTACCCTCCAGCAGACTTCCGGCGGCGGCGAAAAATTAAGCGGGCAGCCGGCCACGCTTTCGCAAAACTTTCTCGCCGCGGCGGGTCACTCAACCACGACCCGCACGCCCCACCACTTCTTCAGTAACGAAGGGAGTCCGCCATGAACCGCATCAGACAGGTCTTCGGCAAAGTCGTCAGAAGCGATGCCTTCGCCGTCGTCGCGATCATCGCCCTCGTGCTCGTCATGGTCGAGTACGTCGTGCCCGCGTACCGCACGAGTTGCGCCCGCGACGACGCGGCCCGCATCGCCCGGGTCCCGGAGCGTGACTTCCGGCTCTCCGAGGCGACGCTCAACTTCTGGGACGGGACGCTCGACATCCCCACCGGCGCGGGCGATGTCGTCAGGCTCCCGTTCACTCACCCGTACTCGCACAAGCTCTTCAAGATGCTGGACGACGGGCAGACGCTGCCGGCGACGGAGCGCGTGAAGTTGGCGCACACCGACGTGGCGCAGTTCGAGCCCGCGCTGAAAGACGACCGCGCGGACGAGGGGCGGTACGGGACCTGGCTGGCGGTCGAGCCGCTGTAGTGAAGGGGGTGTGAAGATGAGAACGCCGCGCATATTCAAACTGCTCGCCTCGGCGGCGGGCGCGCTGTTGCGTCTCGGACGCACCGCCGGGCCGCAGCCCGAGATCATAGTCGTCGGCGGGCGCCAGCTGCGCCGCATCTCCGAGTGCGAGTACGAGGCCGCCGACCTGGAGAAGGGCGTCGACTTCCACTTCGTCGTGCTGCCCGAGATGGTCAGCGACGAGTTCGACCACCAGGTCGAGATACACATCTACGACATCCACGTGGCCGACCCCGACGAGGCGTACATGGACACCGCCTACGCCGTCAACCTCGAAGAGGCAGTCCTCGTCGCCTACGGCTACTTCACCAGCGTCGAACACGACGAATGCGACCCGCGCGCGATGTACGCGTTCGGCCGCGCGACGAAGCGCGTCGTCATCTCGCCCTTCGTCACCGCCGACTTGGTGAAGCGACTGCGCGCGGCGGCGGCGGCGCTCGAAGCCGAACCCGGTGGCGAGGCGCGCAACGTCTTCTTCCCCAACTGGGATAACTCGGACGAACGGACGGAGCTCATCCGCGAGGCCGCACGCACCGTCTGGGCTTCCTACGACCCGGAGGGCGACGGCGGAGGCCACACCTCCAAGAAGGCGCTCGGGACGCTCGTCCGCTACGTGGCCGACATGCTGGAGGCGTAGCGGCGAAGAAAAGGGCTGCCAACAATTCACGCTCGACGAAAGAAAGCTACGGAGACGATCTCATGTTCAGCACCATGCTCCAGCACGGCCCGTTCGCGCAGGCCGTCTTCATGATGGCCGCCGCGAAGTCGGCCGACGACAACGCGCCGCGCCGCGGCAAGCTCCGCTCGCCCCGCGCCCACTCCCGCCGCTCAAGCCGCAGGCGGATGCAGGAGTCCAGCCGCCGCGCGAACCGCGGCCGCTGAAAATTAAAAGCGGCTTCCAAGGCCCGCCGACGTGAGGGGGCGTCGGCGGGGAGGAGAGGGGCGCGGCCCGGTGGTCGCGTCCCTCACTCGAACCCTCAAAAAACTTTTCGGGACGCTTCGCGTCCATTCCGCTCCGCGTTATCAAATCGCACAGTCTTATTACTCATACAACTTATGACGACGAGGCGCGCGCGCAGCACCCCGGGACCTAAGAACCGGGCGGCTCGGCACAAGTGAATGGCCGTCCGAAGAGGGGGGCGCTGGATCTCCTCTCCGCTTTGGCGCGCAACATGCAATGGGTCGGGGCGGCGGGACGGCTCGCCGATGAGCCCCGCTCCCCAGGCGGGCTTCACCCGCCGCACCGGCCCAGACTAACCGACCGATTGGAGGTTCGTGATGGACTCGTCTGAAGAGAAAGTGACGGCGACGCGCGAAGACGCGCTCAAACACATCCGCGCCGTCGAGAAGGTTCACCGCGCCGGGAATCCTATCAAAGACCCCGTCGCATACCTCACGCAGAAGGTCGCCGAACTCAATGAGCGGCTCGAACGTGAGCTGGCGCTCGACCCCGACGGCGATGAGATGAAGCGCATCCGCGAAGGCGAACGCGGGGACTTCGCCGACTGGACGAACGAGGTCTACTTCAGGTGGTTCCGCCGCGTCATCGCCTACCAGGAGGCGTACCTCGCGGCGCTCAGCTCGTAGCCCCCACCTCTCACCGCAACCAACAGTTCCAACGACGAAGAGTCCGGGTCTCCGGCGCGCAGGCTTAACGGCCGACGCCGGAGACCCGGACTCGTTTCATATCCGCCCTCTCGAAGCCGGCCGACGGCGGAAGAGAAAAAAGAGGCGGGCAGTAAGTCGCGCTCTCGACGCTCACCAGCAGCGGTCGGTCGCCAACTCGTCAGGCGCCGGCGGCGGTGACGGTCGAAAAAAGTAGGCGGGATGCAGAACACGCTCCCGCAAGGACAGCAACTCTCAAGTCAGATCACCGATTCAGTTAAGGAGAAACAGTCATGTCGCACAACAAGATCATCATCGTCGGCAACCTCGGCAAAGACCCGCAGCTCACCTACTCGCCTCAGGGCACGGCCATCTGCAACTTCTCGGTCGCCACGAACGAGAAGGACACGGTCAAGGGCGAGAAGGTGGACATCACCACCTGGTTCGACATCACGCTCTTCGGTCGCCAGGCGGAGGTCGCCTCGCAGTACCTGACGAAGGGCAAGCAGGTCTACGTCGAAGGCCGCTTCCGCACCGAGGAGTGGACGGATCGCGAGGGCAAGACGCGGGTCACGAACAAGGTCAAGGGCACGGACATGCAGCTCATCGACCGCGTCAGCGACGGCGGCAACGGCGGCGGCGGCGCGCGCCAGGCGGCCCCGCAGGGCGGCGGCCAGCAGGCCCCGGCGCCGGCCGGCGGCGGCGACGTGGAGGACGAAGAGATCCCGTTCTAGGTGCGCGACCGCTCGCGCTGAACTCGTGAACACCAACCAGGTGGGGCGGCGCAAACACCCGGCGCCGCCCCGCCTGAACCGCCGTCACGGCGGCCACAACGCTCGGGTGTAGACGGCCTCCTGAATGGGTTTCCAAGTCGGGGGAGTCGCCGGTCTTCGCGCACGTCGCGGGACCGGCGACTCCCCCCAATTTTTTTTGCGGGGACTGCCCGGCCGAGAGGCTACAGAGGATGGGGTGGGTCGCAAAAGGCAACGACCCGCGGGTCGTACTTCAGCCGAGGTGACACCATGAAAGATATCGAACTCTACTGCGACGGCTCATCCAGGGGGAACGGCCAGGAGAACTGCCGGGCGGCAGCCGCGGCACTTCTCCGCTACGGCGAACACATGCGCGCGGTCGCCGCGTACATCGGCCCGCTGACCAACCAGCAGGCCGAGATCGTCGCCGCCTGCGTCGGCCTCGAAGCCCTGCGCGAGCGCTGCCGAGTCACCGTCCACTCCGACAGCAAGTACCTCGTAGAGACGATGCGCGGCGCCTTCGGCCGCAAGACGAATCACGAATTCTGGGCGCGCGCCGACGCCGCGGCCTCGCGACACGAAGTCACCTGGGAGTGGGTCGAGAGCAGCTCGAAGAAGGTCAAAAAGCACCCGACCAACCCGTACCAGGAAGCGTGTGACAGGCTCGCGCGCGCCGTCTCCGCGACGGGCGAAGTCAACGAGCAGCTCCTCGAAGAGACCGTCAAAAGGCTCCGGGGCGAGAACACCCCGGCGGTCGTCCGCGCCGTCATGGACGCACTCAGATACCTCGCCGGGTCGTGCGACGGCGCGCGCGCGCGCGACCACGCGGGCTTCAGCATGTACGACGCCGAGCTGGGCCATCGCCTCGCGGGCAAGGAGTCCCTGCGGCCCGGAGAACTGTCGCTGGCGCGCACGCTGCTCCGTAAATACACCGGGCAGATCGAGGGCTATAACCCCACCATCGTCGCCCTGATTTAAAAATTTAGCGGCGCGCAGGAAATGCACCGGACGGCGGCATCCGCGCCCCGCCCGGCTTCGACCTTCGATGGGCTGTGGCCCCGACCACGGCCCTACTCTCAACTCGACTGACAAGGATACGACCAGATGAGACTTCCCAGACACTTCGCCTTCGTCGCCCTTCTCGCCCTGCTCGTGACCGCCCTCTCGCCGTCGCTCGCCGACGCGCAGACGCGCTCGCGCAGGGTCTCCGGCAGCGCCGAGACCGCGCCCGTCATCAAGCTCCTCGCGGGCCGCCCGACGGGCGAGACCCTCGCCGCGCTCGCCACCTTCCGCATCCCGGCCGTCGCCGAGGCCGACCGCGCCGACCTGATGCGCTCCATGCCCCGGCGCTTCACCGACAACGTCCTCGACGACTCGGACGCGACCGTCTCGTCGCTCAAGCAGCGGCTCAAACCCGTGCTCTCCCTGCACGGCCGCGACGGCACGCTCGCCGTCTACGTCTACCGCGACCCCACGCCCGAGGTGCTCAGCGTACCCGGCGCGTTCGTCGCCTTCTCGACCGGCATGATCGACTTCGCCCGTAGCGACGGCGCGCTGATGGGCGTCGCCGCGAGCGAGTTGGCGCGCGAATACTTCGCCCTGCCGAGCGCCTACGCCAACTACTCCGAGAACGCGGCGGTCGCGCGCGAACAGACGCTCAACCGGGACGCCGTGGCCGTCGCCTCGCTGCTCGCACTCAAGCAGAAGCCGGGCGAGTACCGGGCGCTGCTCGACCGTCTTCACGGCCTCGCCACGGCGGACACGAGCCCCGGCGATCACGCCGCGCTCGACGCCGAGTTCACGTCCCGCATGGCCGCGTTCGACCGGCTGGAGGTCACGCTCAAGAAGCCGAACAAGGCCGGCGTCCTGCTCACCGAAAGCTGACCGGCCGCGCGCCGTCAGCACGCTCCCAGACCCGACCAAACGCGACGGGAGGCCGGCGGATTCACTCCGTCCGGCCTCCCGTTTCGCGTAGATAGAGGGCAACCCGATGCGCTTCTTACCAGACCTACTGACCCTGTTTCTATTGGTGGGAATCGTCGTCGTCGCGCTCATCGCGGGCGACCTTATTTCACGCGCCCCGGAGCTGATAGCTAGGGCAATCTACTCCGCGCGTGTTTGGAGCGACCGCCGCCGTAAGCCCAAGACATGGGCACCCGGCGGCTACCGCGTGAAAGGCGTTCGTCGCACCTGAATTGCCGGGCTAAACGGCCGCGCTCGCCCCCCCCGGCGCGCCCGGAGTCTGCGCCGCCGCGGGCACCAGCGTCACCGGCACACCCCCGGCCTCATTCTCCCGAACCGGCGCGGCGAGTCTGTTCTTTCGCCACCCCGCGAACCCCTTCGCCCGCTTGAAGAGCGCCTCCAGCGCGTTCATCATGACCTCATCCATGTCCGGCGCCCTGCCCTCAATCTCCGTCACGAACGCGATGTAATCCTTGAGGGTCAGCTCCGTCTCCTCGTCCACGTTCCCCGCCACCCGCTTGTAGGTCTGCTTTCGCTTCGTGAGCCCCGAGCTGCGCGCAGGCGCGCTCGACGTGCCCGACGACGTGCCCAACGACGTGCCCGCGGACGGCGCCGACGCGTCCGAAGTTTGTGAAGATGCCGGCCCCAACGGCCCCAGCGCGTCCTCGATCTCGTCGTCACGCACCTGCCCCAAAGCCCCGCCGCTTGCCCCTCCCGCCGACGCCCCTTCCGCCGCGCCTTGTGCGCTCGTTCGAGCCCCCGCTGGCTGTTGCCTCGACCCCGCCGCCGCCGCCGGCCGCGCACCGGTCGAACCCGTGCCGCCAGCGCCGCCGCCCGCGCCCGCCGCACCACGACCACCTAAATCAACAGTCTGCCTCTCAGCTTTTTCCATCCCAAACACTCCTGAATTTATTCTAAGATCGCCGCCAGCCTGAGCGACTTTCGCGGCACGACGAAAGCCATTCAAGAGCCGTGCCACCGCAGAACCCGCCCGTCTTTTCTTCCTCTTTACAGCCCGTGACATGACAGGTTTTAGAAGGTCTGTGCCGCCATGTCCTCAAAAATTAAGTGGGGTGGAGGCGACCGCTATGGCGATTCAAGTTGTTAATCAGAAGCACTTGCGCGGGCGTGGACTCGCGGTCGAATACGTCGGCCGCTGGCACCGGGAATTCGGATACGAGAGCCCGCTGAAGAACGACTGGTCACACATGCCCGGGGCGAAGGCCGCGCACCTGGTGGGCTCGCGAGAAGAGGCGGTCGAGTGCTACCGGCGCTGGCTCTGGGGTGTGATTAAAGAGGCATCTGGCGCGGCCTACGAGGAGTTGCTGAGGCTGGCCGAACTCGCGAAGCGCGGAGACCTGACTCTGTGTTGTTGGTGTTGGCCACAGGGCTGTCATGCGACCGTAATAGCGAACGCCATCGAGTGGCTTAACAACCGGAAAGCTTAAGGAGGAGGGGCACAAACATGTACTCGAATTTTCCGAATATGACGCCCGCCGAGGTCATCAAAGCCCTCGCCACCATCAACCGGATCCGCGCCGAATTCACCCTCCGTCCACTGGCCGACCGCCGCCCCATCTACCAGCTCCCGCATACGCCCAAGGCGCTGGCTAGGGCGATTAACGCCGACTTCGCCACCCCGAAACACGCCATCTACGACTGCTGCACAGTCGCCGATTGCGTCGCCGAAATCATGGGCACCGGCTGGAGCGGCGTGGATGTGATTTTCAGCGGTGAGAGGGCCGTTGGTTCGGGGCCGATGCGGAGAATCGAACTGACGGAAGATGAGCGCCTGGCCGACGATAACCCCGCCGATCCCGTGTGGGGAGACCACATCGACTCCGGCGTCAGATGGTCGCCGGAACTCGCGAAACTCGCCCGGCTCCTGCATGCGCTGTATTCCGCAAATCCCGACCAACAACACGCCTGGGTGAGTCCCGTCGGCGAGCACTGCGAGGACGTTACGGACTACGTGATGGGCAGATTCGAGCAGATGATCGGCCCCGTCCCCGAGGAGAATCAGCCCGCCTTCAGATACTACCTCTCTATCGCATTCTGCACCTGCCGCGGCTGTTGGATGTGCGGTACCTGCCCGGGTGACTGCTTCCATTCTAACTGCGGATGGGAGGGCCAACTGCCTTCGGACGCGGCCATACTCGCTGCCGTCTGCAACATGCCCGGACCGCTTGACGAAGCACCGATCATGGAGACCGACGGCTGTGCTGCGCAGTTCATGCCCGAGAGAGCGCCGACCGGCATAGGCCACCCGAGTACGCCGTGGAGAGAGCTAGACCCGAACGACTTCGAGCGCAGTAATTCCCACTGCGACTGCTACCTGACCAACGCCTCAAACTGCTATCAGCTCCGCCACGGCAGTCCCGGCAAATGCGCCTGCGAATGTCACTGAATCGCGAGCGTCCAAACCCACAAATCCCTCACAATTAGCTGCCCCAAGAGAGGTGGAGTCGGACGCGCGCGCGCGGGTTCCGGCTCCGCCTTTTCCGCTGGTTTTACCTCCGAATTCTGCCTCACGTTTCCCCCGCAGAGAACTACGTCCCGCCTGCCAAATTCCACCATTTTCCCCGACGATAACACCTAAAAAAAAGACCGACCGAAGAAGAATAGGAGAGAGAGTGTGTGATCTGATTTTGAGTGGACAAGATTGTCGGCTTAGACCGACATGCCAGCCCATAAGCTCTTTTTTCTCAGGAGTTTGCAGGTCTAATTCTTGGACGGCACGTTGGACAATGTGACTTAACTGTAATGGTGAGAATGTTTTGGACTTAGATTTTCGAGTTACTTCAGTCCAATATTCCACCTATCTCCATATGCTTCTATCATTAATCCGTCTAACACACCCTCAACACCCACAACCGACATAGAACCTATCCCCTTTGTGGAACATAGTTTGCACTTAGACCGGCTCGGGCGGTTATCGCCCGTCTTTTGAAGTTGACTGTTGGAGAGAAGAGAGTCGAATGAAGAAACCTTCAGGCCCAGGCGGAAAGAGGGGGCAGCGCAAGCCGATTTTGGCGATGCCCACGTCCTCGACGAAACTTTACGCGGAAGACTACAAAACCGTTGACTCACTCACCAGGAGCTGGGGCGAGACTCCCGCTGGCGTCCTCCGGCTCATCGTCCACGACTGGCTCCGGATGCAAAGGGTGCGCGCGATGGGACGTGACGAAGCCTCGGAGGAGGTGCGCGGCGTCTACGAACGCGTAGTCTCAGAGCAGGTCGCCCCGCTGGCCGCAGGAATTCTTGAGCTGAAGGCTCTTATGGGTAAACGGCAGCCGACGACGGCGCCAACGACTTCCGCGCACCTCCCGCTTTTGGAGGAGGGTCAGGTCAGCCACTTGGCCGGGATGATCGAATCCCTCAGGCGCACGGTCGAGCAGGCCGCCAGCGATCTCGCAGAGAGCGGTGCCACGCAGCTCGACCAGTTAGAGCGCGTCGTCAAGCTTCTCTCTCTCTCGAACGCGCTCGCGGGCGAGAACTTCGCCGTCAACTGGTCGGTCAGGGATTGGGTAATCCGCTACCTCGTCGAGGTGGAGATGCTCAGCCACGACCGCCAGCCCGACGCGGTCGCGGAGGCAGTCTCCGACGAGAAGATGGTTCTCTGGCGTGAGGCGCGCGGCCACATCGCACTCGTAGAAGACGACCTCGGCGTCGGCGAAGACGACCACGTCACCCTCTCCGAGCACATAGCCGCTGGCGCGCAGCAGCAGCAGTCGGCCGAAAGCCTGCATATCTGAGCCGTCGGAACGAAAGTTGATTCGTCCCTTTACCGATGGCAGGAACTCGCGCAGTCGTCTCCGTCAAAGCAACCCGCGGCGGCACGGGCTCCAGCGGCGTTGCCCGCTATATCGCCGAGAGTAAGCGGGACCAGGAGCGCGAGGGCAAAGGCTCGCGACCACTCTTCAACGAGAAGGAGGAGCGGCTGACGTACCGCGGTGCCAATAAATTACTCAGCCCGGACAAAGACGGCCCCGCACAGCGAGACATCATCCACCTCGTGATCTCTCCCGCGAAGGAGGAGTACGAGCGCCTCGGCTCTACCGAAGAAGAGCGCATGGACGCCTTCCGCGCGGCGACGCGCGAGACGATGAAAGACGTCGAGAAGGTACTCAAAGTCGAAGAACTTCACTGGGTAGCCGGGATTCACAGAAATACGGATCAACCGCACGTCCACATCGCAATCGGCCGGGACGCCGTCAGCTCCGAGACCTCGAAGGTTACGAGGATCGTCCACATCCCGCGCGAGCTCCTGCCTCATAACGAGCGCGAGAAAGACGGTACCGCCCGCTTCGTACAGGGGCGGATGGCCGAGAGGTTTTTGCACGAAGTAAGCGCGCACCAGGAACACGCCGCCGACAGGGCTCAGGAAGCCGAACGCCGCCAGGAAGAAGAGCGGGCCAGGGAGGAAGCGCGGGTCTACAAAGACCGCTACGTGCTGGGGAGGGCGATGGTAGCGCGCGGCGAGGTAGAACGTCTCACGAGTTCCCTCGAAAACGCCCGAGAACACGGTGACAAACGGCGCTTCAGGATACACGACGACAGCAAGGGACGCTCACGCTGGATTTCAGAGTTCGACATCAGGAGGCGGGCAGACGCCAGGGCGTCGAGGCAGGTTCAGGAGGAAAAAATCCTCAACCGGGAGGAGCGGCGCGAGACGCGGCAGGATAGGTACGAAACTGACGTAACCAAACACGGACACGGCATCTCCAACCACCAGGCCATTCTCGACAAAACGATCAAGAAACTCG
The DNA here is from genome assembly GCA_045807805.1 of Pyrinomonadaceae bacterium. Taxonomy (GTDB): domain Bacteria; phylum Acidobacteriota; class Blastocatellia; order Pyrinomonadales; family Pyrinomonadaceae; genus QHXN01. The sequence goes on from JBJMGR010000232.1 coordinate 140,565, forward strand.
AAGAGGATTTGAGAGAGGCGAAGCAGACCTACTCCGGCCTGCGCCACGCCGCTCTAACGGTTAAGCGGACCCACGAGCAGGACGGAAAACCACTCCCCATCCCGATCCTGAATCCCCGTGAGATTTTTACCCTCGAATCTCAGGCCATTTCAGCCAGAAAACCCGACCGCCTCCTCAGCCTCGACCGTATCCGCCACGCTCTGGCCGAGGAGAGGGGCGGCGGCGCGCGCACGGATAAGGAGGCGGCCAGGCTGAGGGGTCAGCTCGTCGTCACCCGCACGGACGAAAGGGTGCGGCTCAAGAGGCTGGAAGATTTCGAGCGTTCGCGCCACCAGACGCGCTTTGACATCGACGGCCGGAAATGGTCGTTGACCGAGGTGGAACGAAGGACCAAGGAGCAGGAGGGGCGGCTGACCCTCCTCGGACGTAAGCAGGACATGCGCCAGCGCCGCCGCCACGGCACGCTCGGCGAGCGCGTTCAGGTCATCCTACTCGGCAGGCTCGCTAACCTCCTGCCGTCAGGCCGCCGTCAGGCCGCCGCCGAAATCGTCCGCCTCGCCGAGATACGCGCCCGCGTGGAGGAAAACCTCGCAACCCGTCGGGAAACTCTCAAAAGCGAACTGACCGAAACGTCGCGAATGGCCGACACCATCCAGCAGGTCTGGACCCGCGAGGCCGAGGCGCGCAGGGGGCGCGAACAGTCGGTCCCACAACCCGCCTTCAGCAGGTCTGAATTGAACCGTTTCGAGGCTAACGCCCAACTGCTCAAAGACTCTGACTTACTGCAAGATTTCCAGAAATACGAGGCAGATCACCTGGATAAGTTGCCCCTCGGCAAGCAGCCGAGTGACGAGGAACGCGCCGGGCGGGCCGTCGCCAGAGAAATCGTCGCCGAAGTGGCCGTCTTGGAGTCGGAATCGCGCCTGCGCGAATTCGACGAGCGCCGCGAGTTCATGCCGGTCATCGTCGGGGAGGGGACGGATCGCGAGCACACCACCAGCCTCTACGAATTCAGGGAGCCCCAGTCGGCCGCCCTCCGATTCGCCGCCAGGGCGCTCGAATCGGACGAACACCGCGAGGCGCGCGAAGAGGTCGCCGAGGCCGTCGAGGAACAACACGCCCTCATCCTCAACGATTACGAGCAATCCCGGTCGTGCTTTGAAGTCGCGCGCGGCGCCGCAGATTCCGTCCGTGAAGAATTCCGCGCGGCGGGCATGGAGAATCCGGAGCCGGTCTTCACCCGCAAGGAGATCAACGTGCTGGAGTTGTTCGCGGAAAGGCAGCTCGACCGCGCCGTCTTCACCCAATACGACCGCATCATCGCCACCGCCGAGCAGGAGATGCGCGTCGTCGAAGCGCAGCAGGAAGACCGGGTCAAGGCCGAGAAGGATGAGGTCCGAGACGACCGCGGCATCCTTGAGCGTTCGGCGGGCGGCACCGACATCCACCAGCAGCAGGAACAGGCCGCGGAGGCCGACCGGCAGCAAGACCTCACCATCGAGCACGAAGCCGTCCAGGTCGAAGACCTCTCACTTCTGCACTGAGGTGACGGGAATCCCGTCACCCGCCGGAATTCCCGTCACCCCCGACGATCCTCAGCGGAGGCGCTTACGGCCCAACCTCATGGCTCACGGCCGCGAACAGGCCAGATGAGTGGCCGGAGTGCCTCTTCGGGGCGATTAATGCCCTTCCCGGCAAATTTACGTTGTAGCACGGCATTTGCCCTAACCGTGTCGAAGTAGTCTCCCCAGGCTGCTCTCGGAAGGGAATGATGGGGCAAAGCCTTCATACCGACAGCGATCGGATCGTAGTAGCCGGGACCGGCCATCGTCCGCAAAAGCTCAACCCGCGCGACGAGAATGACCGGAATTTCGGTTTTACGCCCGAGGCGAAGCTCGCCCTGCTCGACGTCTGCCACGACGCCCTCTCAAAAATCCAGGAGGAACACCCCGGACAAAAAATAACCGTCATTACCGGCATGGCTCTGGGTTATGACCAGGCACTCGCCTTGGCCGCCCTCGAAGCCAACATGCACGTCGTCGCCGCCCTTCCCCACGAAGGGCAGGAGAAAGTCTGGCGGAACAACGCCCAGCGCGAATATCACTCCATCCTTGAGCGCATCAGGGAAAGCGGCGGCGAGATTCACACCATCTCCCCCGGCAACTACAACCCGGCCAAAATGCAGGCCCGCAACGAGTGGATGGTTGACCGGGCGGGCACCGTCCTCGCGCTTCACGGCGGCCGGCCGGGGGGCACCGCGAACTGTGTCGATTACGCGCGAGAAAAGGGTAGGGAAATTGTCAACATCTGGCGCGAATATGAGCACCGCGTCATCAGGGGACGCGAGCAAGCTCCGGAGCGTGCGCCGGCCACGCGCAGAGACCAGCCAGAACCCACGAGGTCACAACGAGCCCCGTCACCCGCGCGCGCCGCCGGTGAGATAAACGTCGTTCACATCAAGGATCATCTCGACGGCCGCGACCGCTCCGTCGTCTACGTCGGCCGTCGCATACCGGCACACGGCCTCGCCGCCAGCCCGCTTGCCAACGGCTTTCAGGTCGGCGCCGACGGCACCCGCGAGGAGGTCGCCGTCAAGTACCGCGACTGGCTGCGCTCCGAGTACGCCAAGGACAACAGCGCCGTCCGCCGCGAGCTCTTCCGCATCAGAGACCTCGTCCTCTCCGGTCGCGACGTGTCTCTCGCCGTCTGGAGGTCGCCGCAGGAGGAGCACGTAGAAACCGTCCGCGAAGCCGTCAGCCGCCTGGTCACGCACGAACAGGCACGGCAACAAGTGCTCGCCGGAAACGCCCCCGACCGCGAAACTCCCGATCACGGCCGTAATGTCGCCGCGCGCCAGCCCGAGGACCGTCCCCAATCCCACGCCCGCGAACAGTCGGCACCGCCCGGCCCTTCGGTCCGTGCCGCGCAGGCCCATCACGACGTACTCTCGTACAACAGCGCGACCGACAACTACCGCGAGTTGTTCGAGCCGGGCGACGGGCGAAACCGCGCCGAACACGCCTCGTACCTCAACGGCGTCAGCAAGACGGCGCGCGACGCCTTCGAGCACGGGGCCGGCGTATACGACGGCGTGCTCGTCGTCCCGAAGGAGTTCGACTCTCCGAAGCGCGAAGGCACCATCACCTCCAGGGAGTACGCCGTCGACTACCTCAGCCACTTTGTCGAGAACGAGCAGGAGGCGAGAGAGAAGGCCGCCGAGCTGGTTCAACTCGGCGAGCAGATCTGCGGCAGCACGTCGGACTCGAAGGCACGCATAGGTGTCTTCCAGAGTCTTTACGAACAGATCGGCTACGACGAGCAAGGCCGACACCGCCCCAACGCGGAGCGTGCCGCCGCGCTCGAACACACACTCGAAGGCGCACGCGTGCTCGCCGAGGAGATGGCGCGGTTGGAGCCGCAGGACCTCGACCGCGATGATTCCGAACGTGAAGACGGGCAGGCTCTCGAATTCGAGGACTACGAGCGGGGCGCCGCCGAGCCCGACCACCTCCGCGACGAGAGCGAAGTGTACGCCCTCGCCTACGAGGATGCCGTGGCGGCGGCCCGCGAGCCTTCCCTCGACCACGAGCTTTCGGAAGTTGAGTCGCGCGGCGGCTCCATGCCGGAAGTCACCTACGAGCGCATCGATCTCGGGGAGCAGTGCCCCGCGCTGCCCGACGCTCTCTCGCCCGAAGCCGAGGAGCGACTACTCGACCAAGTCCTGCCGGAAGTAGACCGCCGTATCGAGGCCGGAGAGCCCCGCTCTCAGGTCCTCGCCGAGGTCGTCTACTCACAGCACAGGGCGGAAGAGCGCGCGGACAAGGCCGCGCGCGTAGCACGCGCCTTCGCCTCTCAGTCCCCGGAGGCTGCGAGGAACGTCCCCGCCACCCGGGCCGAAGAACTTCAGGCGCTGACGACCCTTCACGCCCTCGCTGCCGGGGAGGCCCGGCGCGAGGCAGGCCGCTTCTCGCCCGGCGCGCTCGACTCTCTCCGCAGCACCTACGCGAAAACCGAACCGGAAGAGCGGTCCCCGCGCATCGACCCGGCAACTACCCGCGGCGCGGCCCACCCCGGCACCGCGCCCGCGGCGCACGATCTCTACGTCTTAAACGAGAAAGACATCACCCTCACCCAGGGCAAGATGTTGAGGCTCGACCTCGTCCCGACCCGCGCGCAGGTTGAGAGGATCGAAGGACTCGAAAGGGCCGCGTCCAACGTCGCCGGCGCGATAGAGAGAATGTCTCCGTCCGCGTCGGAACGTGCCCACGCACTAGATGTAGTTGCGGCGCGAGCCAACGCCACCATATCGAGTGAGCAAGACCGTCTCACCACCTTCGAGCGCGCCAGCGCCACGCGCGATCAGGTTGAATCACGTCTCTCAAGACCGCTCGCCCACGACTCCCTCAGGGACTACCTGCGCGACGAGCTGGCCGAGGCGCGCGACCAGATCGAAGGCGCACGGTCGCACTACCTCAACGCGACGGGCCACGCGCCGGACACGCCTGAGCAGGCGAGGGCCTCGGTCGCCACCCACGTCGGAGCGCTCAAGGAGGCAGCCGGCCACGTCGTCGCCGAAAGGGACTCCCTCGGCCAACCGCCGCGCGCGGCCACGAAGGCCGAAGAGTCTCACGTCTTCGTGTCGCTCAATCACGGCGGTATTGGCAACGACGACTCGGCACACAGGCTGCCAGTCGACAATCTGCGGGAGCACAGAACCATCACGAGGCTTGCTGAAGCCTGCGGCCTTCACGTCAACACTTGGTACGGCCTCCACGGCCGCGAGATCACCGGCAGGAGCGAGGCGCGCGAACAGGTCGCGCGCTTCGTCGGCAACTACATCGACCACAGGATGCGGGATTCGGAGACCCGCGCCATCAACCAGAGTTCGGAGTACCGCGAGTACGCGGGGAGACTCGACTCGGCACGCTCGGTCGAAGAGCTTCGCGCGTCCGCGAAAGACATCAGGAGGGAGAACTATCAACTAAGCGAACAGCATAAGGCACACCGCCAGGACCCGGAACATGCGCCACGACCCGAGCGCCGCGCGCTCGGCCAGCGCGAGATGTCGCAACTCTTCCTCTCGCCTGCCCCGCGCCACTACACCTCGGAGATGCGCGACCTGCGCCACAACCTGAGCGCCACCGGTCGCGACAAGGATAATTTAGTCCGCGGGCTCGAACGCGGCGACGTGTCCCCGTCGAAGAACCTCTCTGCCCTGCTCCGAGAACTCGACGGCCGCCGCTCCCCCGAGGCCGTGAGCCATTTCGTAAGGTGCCTGACCAAGCCCGCGGCTGAGATGGATCGCCCCAGTTCCTTCGACCTCCACGCCGTTCACAAGACGCTGCTCCCTTACGAGAAGGACTACCTCTTCCGTCTGGTCAACGCGAAGCGCGAGGAGATACGCGAACGCCAACTGCAACAGCAGCAATCCCGCCCCGCGCAAGAGCGCACCCAAGTGGCGGGGCAGCGCCAGGACGCGCGTGAAGCGCAAGCCGGCCGGTCTTCGAGAGAAGTCTCGTCATCCCAGACCTTCCGCACCTACTACGCGGAAGCCACATGGCAGGAGGCCGTGCGCTTCACCGACGAGCGCGCCCGCCGCGCCGAAGGTAACGCGCGCGCCGGCGACCGCTCCACCATCATCGAGGGCGTAACCGACCGCCACATCAACGCGGTCGGCTACGTCATTCACAACACGGACGCGCGGCGCGCGCGCGACGTGGCCTCCCACCTCATGAACTCTTCGGACCGCGGGTTGAGGGCGGCCGGCGAGATACTCGACGCCTTCAACCGCGTCCAGAAGGACGAGCGGGCCGACGGGCGCGTCGAGCTGAGCCTGACAACACCGGAGAAGTCGCAAATCGGCGGTCAGGGTTGGTCGCGACTCCTAGAACACCTTCACCCGGATCGCCCGTCCGAGAATAGCTTTCTCAGGGAGAACTTGCCTGAAAGTCACGTAGCACAAATTCGTCAGGACGCGCAGCGCGGCGCGTGGCAGGAGATCGAAGCCGCGGCGCGCCCCGCGTCCTACACCCTCGACACGCGCGCCGACGTGCTCTACAGGCACGCTGAGTTCTCAGAGTCACTCGCCAACGCTCGGCAGCAGCAGGAACGCGCGCGCACGGCACACCACGCCCTGGAGGGCCACGTGGAGGCCGTCGCCACCCGGGTCGAAAAGGAGCTGTCCGCCCTGTCGCCCGGCCGCCCCGACGGACGCGGCGCCGAAAGGACGCCAGACGACCGGGCAACCACCCGCGACCTCGTACGTGCAGCTCTCGACCCGCGCCACGCCGCCGCACGCCCCGACATTCTTGAAACACGCCAGCGCGACTTCGAGCTGGTCAGGGACTCACTCACCCGAAATGACAGGGAACGCTATGACGGCCTGAGCCAGTATTCTGACCGGTCGAAGGACGACTACCTCCGCTCCATGGGCGACCTGGACGAGAAGAGCCGCGCGCTGACCGAAACGCGCCGGCAGGACGAGGCCGTCCGCGGCGCTTCACCGGCGCTGCACGAGGCCGCCCTCACGCGCCCCGGGCAGGAGTATCAGAGCCACTCGCGCGAGCAATACTTGAGCGCGGCATCCCAGCGCGAGTCCGAACTCCTGACGCAGAAGTTGGAGGAGATGATTCAGTCCGGTCCCCTTCCCCCGCGAGGCGAAGGGGCCGGCGGCCAGCTCGTCAGAGACCTCATACCGGAGGCCGAACGTCAGGCGCTCGCGGAAAGCGCCCGGGAGGAAGCGTGGCAGGTCCTCGTCCCGGAAGAGCTGCGCGGCGGGGACTCGGGGCCGGTCGGAGACCGCGTCTTAGACCAGGCCGTCGAAGTCGAAGAGCGCATCTCCGGGGCGCGTGACGCCGAGAGAGAGCTGGGTGCCGCGCGTGAGGCGTTGGCTGCCTACGACTCGGCCGCCCGCGACGGGCACGGCGAACCAGCCGCCCGTTCCGACCTCTCCGAGCACCTCGCCGCGGCCGAGTCGAGATTCGACCGCTCGTTCGCCGAGATAGACCGCGAGCAGGCGATGCTCGAAGTGGCGCGCGAGGAGGAACAGCTTGAGTCCCGCGCCGAGCTGTTCGAGACGCTGCGCGAGCCGCTCGAAGGCCAGATGCGCGATTACCTCGACAGGGCTTTCCAGGAGGAGGGGCACAACGCCTTCACCGACCCCGAGCACGCCGAGGAGCACGCGGCGGCCCTCGCCGAAGTCATGCGCGATTGCATGGCCGAGCACGGCCTTACCCCCGGCCAGCTCAGCCTGAAGGACAGGGACGTGGACCAGATCGCCCACGACCTTGTCTCCTCGCTCGGCAACACGCTCGACCGCACGCAGGCACACGCGCTGCACGAGGACGTCATGCGCGGCACGCCCGAAAGGGGCACCGAGCATCTGAGCCGCGCCATCGAGGCTTTCACCCAAGCCGGCAACGAGCAGTTTCACGGAGACTTCGCGCAGGACCGTTTTGCGAAGGAAAGGGACGACAGGGAATCTTACGAAAAGCAGTTCGGCATGGAGCGCGACGGCGGGTCCTCACAGGCACGCGGCCCGGAGAAGGAGCACGAGGAGGCCACGCGCGAGTCGGAGCAGATCGAAATCAGCAGGGACGCCGAATACTCGCACGACCTCGCGTTCCTTCTTCACTGAGGTTGCCACGATGGAACACTTCGACAACACGACCACCCACAGGGCCGCAGAAGAAACGGCACCAGACCCCCGACTCTACGATGCGGTCACACGTGACGACCACATGGAAATAATTCGCCTGGTCACGTCCGGTTCGAGCCCCAACGCCACCGATCCGCACTTCGGAGTCCCCGCCGCGTACTGGGCGGCCGACCTCGGCCACGCACTATCTCTCCAGATACTTCTCAGCCTCGGGGCCGACCGCGATTGCGTAGGCTTCGACGGCGAGCGCCCGCTGCACTCCGCAGCGCGGAGGGGAGACCTGGCCTGCACGGCGGTGCTCCTCATCAGCCGGGCCGACACGCGCGCGCTCAACAGGCGTCTGGAGCAACCCCTTCACCTCTCCTCCGCCGGCGGCAATCTCGCGGTAAGCTATTTGCTACTCGCCTGCGGCGCAGACACGGCCGCCGCGGACGAGCGCGGCTTAACCCCAGCGGGCCGCGCGGAAGAATACGGCTACACGCTGCTGGAGCTTCTCTTCACCTGCTTCAAAGCCCTGACCGTTTGGGCGGACGGGTCAGACCTGTTGAGTCAGTCACTCGCGTTCGGGCAGTTGCGCTCACGGTTGAAGGCCTTCGGCCTCGACGGCGATCCGCAGGCAGACTCGCGGCGGCTGCACCCGTTAACAAAGTTACGCGTCCCAGTAGAGCGCCCTCAGCCGACGACGATTCCCCAGGCAGCCGGCCTTGCGGTGAGGTCGAGCATCGCCGACGCCGGCACCGAGTTGATGATGTAACTTTATTTGGGCCGCCGACTGTCGTCAGCTTAGGTAGGGCAACAGTTTCCGCTCGAACTCCGTCAACTTCTCACCTTCGTTCGGGTCATAAGTTATCAGCTCGAAGCCGGAGTATTTTTCCGACATCCTTATCTTCTCGTGTATCACCCGTTTATGTTTCCTGTAATCCTCATCGTTCATGCCCTGAACCTCGATCACGACCAGTCTCTCGGGCAGCACGAAGTCCGGCCTCAGTTGTGACTCGTCGGAGAACAGAGGCTTCCTGAATGGAACCCTGAGCCGCTGTAGTAAAAATACAACCTCTCGTTCAAACGAAGATTCCACCGGCACCGGCACCGACTCCGAAGCGATGGCCTGCAACAGCAACCGATGAAAAGTCGGCTTGCAATACTTTTGATCGCCTGAAAGTTTCATCGTACAGATTGCGAGAGCTATGTACGGCCCAGTTCGACCGATGCGGGCCACGTTATGCGGAGGCACTTGGAACTGGTACGGCGGATACAATTCCCCGCCCCTCGACCGTATCGCATCGCGCGCCGCCGAAGGAAGTCCGTAGTAACTGACCTCGCCGTTCTTCGGCGACTCCTCGACAACGCAGAAGGCCCACCCCTCGGCTTGAACTTCAGGGTGCGCCCATCGCCCCAGCCTCCGGTTCAAATCCGGCAGCCCGCCCGCATACAGCCGCCCCGGCATCCACGCGAACTCCGCGAACGTCTGGCCGGCGCGCTGGTGAACGCGAGCGCCTCGGAGCTGTTCGTGTATGCGCGCCCACAGCTCGTCCCAGGCGAGACGTGTGGGGAGCGAGGTTAGACCTGCTTTCTCCATCAGCGAGAAAAGGACGCCGAAGGCCCTGGCGTACTTCTGGGATTGAGACGTGCCCCCTGACTTTACCTCCCCCTTGCCTTCCGCTTCCGTGTCCTGCGGCCGGTGGATTCTCGTCCCCAGTATCACACCGATCGAGGCGTACTCACGGGGGACTTCGAGCGAGCGCGAGCGCGCGCCCGAGCCCGAACTACTACAGAGTCCGCACTCGCCGATTCTTTCGACCTGTCTGGGATTGCGTCGGAGGAAGGGCGCGTTGCCCTGTACCACGTGGAGGATGCGTTTACAGCCGCATTGCAGCCGCCTGCGCTGCCGGTGCAGCCTGTCCAGCTCGTCGGCCGCGTCCGGGCTGAGGGCGCCCTCGATCAGCAGTTCGACGAGGTGAGGGGGATAGGGTGCGACCGGCTGATTCTTATCGTCTAATAAATAAACAACGCCGTTCATGCCGCCAATGAGTTTCCGACAGCCAGTCCGGCGAAGGCAAGGGCCTCAGTCCTTCGAGACGAAGTTGACGATGGACGCCTTCTTAAATTTGTCGGGCATCTGGATCGCCGTCTTCGGCTGCTCGGTCATGCCGAGGACGCCCAGGAGGAGTGCGTCTTGCGTCCCGGGCCGCACCGCCTTGAGCTTCAACACGTCCTCCTCTCGCATGGCCGGCCCCTTCCACTTCCAGAGCCCCTGCGTGTTTATGTAAAAGTAATAAGACGGAACCTCGCCCCTGCGCTCACCTCCCGGGATGGCGTAGAGCGCGCACTCGTGAGCCCCGAGCTGGAAGAGAATGTAGTTGTAGTTGTACGCCGTCAGCGTGCGGCCGTTCTCGCCGAAGTTTGGCGGCTTCTTATGCTTCCAGATGTTCTGCTCGACCTCGACGAATGTTTTCGGGAACGACCCCGCCCCCTCGTGGTAAGCCAGCAGCCCCCTGATGATGCTGTCCGAGGCGTCCTTCGGCAGGAGCGCGTCGTACTTCCTCGTCGCCGACCAGACCGAGAAGCCGTAACAGAACAAGGCGCCGAAGGCCGTGACTATCGCGATGACGTAAGTGATTCTGAAACGTGCCCTGCTCGATGCGAATGACATCTCCGTGTTACCTCACGCGTTAGGATCAGCCGGTGAATATCGAATCGACGTGCTCCGGCGATCCGTGCTCGTAGCCCCTGTTGAGCACCACGTCGTCCTCGTGAACGTCAGCCCCGCGGTCACGCTCGACCGTCTTCTTAATCACCCGCGCCCGCGCGCCGACCTCCTCCACCGCGCTCCTCGCGCCATCCTTTATCGCCCTGTCGGCGCCCACCCAAAGAGATGGCTGTTGAGTCCCAGGCCTCGACACCGCCTCTTCGCTGCGACCCCTCGCGGCGGGCTTTTCCTTACGCCCCTTCGGCCCCGACCCTGCGTTCTGCCCACTGCCTGCGACCTGCGCCATCCCGGCGCCGGCGGCGCCCCCCTTCGCAGGCTTCGACCCCGACCCTGCCGTTTTCTCTTCGGCCTCCGGCTCGCCTTCGTCATCCACGTCTTGCCCGCCGCCGCCGCCGTCACCGCCTGGCGGCTCCTCGGCGGAACCACCGGCGCTCTTGAGTTGCCTCGCCCTCTGTTCGTTACGCAGGAGCTCGGCCTCCTCGAACGTGAGGAGCTTCGGCATACCGTATGACGGGGCGAAGTATTCCGGCTGCCGCACCGCGAACTCGGGGTACGCGACGCGTATCGGCGAGACCGTGTCCGTGATGATGTAAGCCTCGGTGTGCTTCGTCATCTGCCGGATCTCGTTCGGGAACCGCAGCGGGCGGCCGGTCTCGGACGCGCGGCGGTTGTCGAACTTCTTCCCGGGCGCGTCCACGTCCGTGCGACTGAGGGTCGTCGTCGGCCCGAGGCGCTTCGACGCGTACTCCGCCGTGACCTCGTCGCAGCCGGGGAGGATGACCGTCGTGACGACGGTGCCGAGGATCGCGCCGGCCCCGTCACGCCCGTACAGGTCGAGCGGCTGCGAGTAGTTCTGATAGCAGAGGCAGAGCCCGATGCCGCGGCCACGCCCGACCCCGCTTACCTGCTTGATCTCGGCGACGGGGATGTTGTACGCCTCCTCGATGAGGAACATGCACGGCGTCTGCTTGTCGGTGTCGTCGTCGGCACGCAGCGTGTAGACGGCCTGCCCGACGAAGGTCGCCAGCACCTCCTTGTATCGCGACGCGTCGCCCTCGGGTATTACGATGAAGATGCCCGTGCCCGGCTCCTGGAGCAGAGTGAAATCTATCTCCTGCACACCCCGGTCAAGCTCCTTCGCGGTCGGCGGCGTGAAGATGCAGCGGGCGTTCTGCATGAAGAAGGGGTAGAGCTTGTTCGTGAGCCCGATCATGACGCTGCCCTGCGTCGGCTTCGGTGCCTTCTGGAAGGCGCGCCACGCGAGCTTCACGTAATAGTTTTCGGAGTTCGCCATGTCGGCGGCGAAGCCCTCGTCGTCTCGGAGCGCCGCGTACTCGTAGACCATCGGCGGCGTCGGCACATCGACGACCGTAGCGAGGTACATCAGGATAGCCGTGCAGGCGACGTGTTCGGCCGTCCCCCAGAACGGGTCCTGGTTCGTCCGCTTCGCGTGTTCGAGGCCGATCATCATCGCGGCCATCGTGTGTGCGAACTCCGGATCGGTCGAGCACCTCGGAACGAAGTTCCACCTGTCGGACTTGGACGGGTCCTTCAGGTTCAGATGGAACCTCCGCTTGAAAGCCCCGCCCGTCTGCCGTGACAGCTCGGCCTTGGGGTCGATGACTACCGCGGAGCCCCCGCGCGCTACGTTCCGGAGCCACCCCATGAAGAACGTCTTAGTCTTTCCCGACCCGGAGTTGCCATACACGACGATGTGGCGCAGCCACTCCCAGGGGGGTAGCACCACGACGTACTTGCGCTTGAAGCGGCCCATGACGATCCAGCCGGGCGGGAGCGGGTCGCTCGCCAGCCTGACCATGCCGTGCTGCTTCAGGTCGGCCAACTCCGCCCAGCGCGAAGTTCCGTAAGTCGTGAGCTGGTTAACCCTGTAATACGGGAAGAGGACGGCGCCCACCTCCGAGATCGAGATGCCGACGGCGCTCATCATCCCGACCAGGAATAGGAGGGCGAAGAGCGGACGCACTTCGAGGAAGTACCCCATCAGGAAAATGAAGAAGGCGGAAAGCAGCCCCGCGAAGAGGATGGAGATGATGGACATGCCGTCACCCATCCAGCGAAGCACGGCCTGGTACGGCAGAAGGTGCTGGAAGTTCGCCGGCCGCTTCAACTGCCAGACCGCGTCGAACTTATCTATCCTCTCCCAGATTGAACTTGCCATCAGTTACCTTCCCCCCGCCGCCGGCCGCGTCATCTCGGCCGTCTGCGCCGACAGCCACTGCCTCGCGTTCCTGTACTCCTCCTGGTTGACGACCTCGCCCGCCCACGCCTCCGGCGACCACCCCTTGCGAATCACCTCGGCGGCCGGGGCGAACGCGTCGGGCAGCTCCGCCCCCTCCAACTTCAGCGAATGAAAATAGCGTATCCCCTGGCGCGTGTCGGCCGGCGACTCGTCGGGCAGTCTCAGTAGGATCGCCGGCCCGTACTCCTTCTTCCGCGAGAGTGACACGACCTCGACGCCGAGTGGGTCGCGGCGGTACCGCACCGTAATGATGGAAGTCGCCGACACCAGCCTCAAGTCGTCCTGCACCGTCATGCTTTCGGGCATCGCCCCGGCGGCGCGCATCCCGGCCAACAGTTCCCTGTGGTCGGCCGGCAGTCCCGGCAGGGCGTCGCCGCCGTTGCGCGCGGCCGCGGCCGCGCCCTGCGTCGCCGAGTAGAGAATCGCCCCCCCCGCGACCGCCGACGCCTCCCCGATGCGAAGCGAGGTGTAGTAGACCTCCCCGGAGAAGACCGGCACGTCAGGGACGACTACGCCGGACTCCTTCGACGCGCCGGTCGGGTTGCCCTCGGAATCAACGTAGACGACCTGCGGGTAACGTGCCGCCTCGCCGCTCCCGACGAAACTCGCCGCGGCCCCCGTGCAGATGACCAGCGCGGCGACGAAGGCCACGACCGCGCCGGGCGACGGCTTCTTCAGACGCCTCATCAAGTCCCGAGTCTCTAAGCCCCTTTTCTTCCCCATCAGACAGCCAAGACCTCTTCTTCCTCCAAGTCGGCGACGCCGAGCGCCAACCGCCGCTCGGTTATCGCCTCACGAACCCACTCGTCGAACACCTCGTTCTCCGCGTTCGCGAACCTGACGACGTAATCCATGTTCTCTTTCAAGTAGTCGCGGTCTTCTTTCGACTTGACCACGAGCCCCTGATACCTGAGCGCGATCTCCTCGGTCAGCAGCCCCACCCGGTCGCGGTTGAGCGCCGCGAGCAGCCTGATTGATTCGCGTATCGCCGGCGGGTCGTCGAGGCCCCCGAGGCACCGGACGGCGTCGAGCCACTTCACCACAGCCCCGAGCAGATAGGGCGTGGTGTCGGGCACGTGGTGCAGCAGTATCGTGACTTCCTTTCTGTTGTCGGGCGTCTCGATGTAGCTGTGTATGTGGCGGGAGCGGAACGGCGTCGAGAGCTTGTGCCTGAGGTTGTTCGAGGCGCAGAGGACAATCGGCCACCTCCCCCGGTCGTGCGTCCCGACGTACCCTTCGGGTTGCAACCGCGGGATGTACATCACCCCGTTCGCGAGCGGCTGCAAAAGCATGTCCTCGATCTTCGGGCCGACCTTGTCTATCTCGTCCATGAATAAGAGGGGCGGGACGATTGAGGCGGCCGCGGCCTCGTAAGCCGCGAGGAACTCGCCCAGGATCAGAAACTCACGCGTCCACTTCTTCTCCCTCGCCTTCGCCACGTCGAGGCCCGCCGCGCGCGCCTCCGCCATCCACTCACGCTGCTCGTCCTTGTCCCACTGGTAGAGCAACTCCTCGGCGGTTATCCCGTCACGCCCCGAGACGCCGAACTGGTCGAGGTTGCACGCCCGGGCGAGAGTAATAACCAGCGCAGTCTTACCGCCTCCGCGAACGCCCTCCAGCAGCAACGGGTCGTTACCGAGGAGGCACTGCATCAAATCCTCGAACACGTCCACCTGCGGGTCGTAACCATGGGCCACCAGCATGTCCCACAGCGCGCCCGGCCCCTCGCGGAGGATGAGCTGTCGCGGGTCAATCTGCTGCCTCGAAGGGTCGTGCGGTATCATCTACCTTGCTCCGGCGTCTTCCAGAAAGCCCTCGGCAACCCGCCGCATCTGGGGCGTCATCCGCGGCAGCGCCTTACGCAGCGCCTCCGGGTCGCCTCGCGTGAGGAGTTCGGCCAACTCGCCCTCGCTGAGCCCGGTCGAATCCCTTCTGCGGGTCGTGTCTGCCAGCCCCGTGATCGAATCGCGGGCCATGCCGGCCAGCTCATCGACGCCGTGCACCTCGTCCGGCATCTGGGTGACGAAGGCGTAGCCGCTCACGTCTGCACCCACCTCGACGAAGCCGTTTCGGCTGTCGCCGAGGACGCCACTCAACTCCTGCGTAACCGGCTGAGACCCTCGGCGATAAACGTCCGTGATGATGACGGGGCCGCGCCCGAGCCCGCCCGCCAGCGCGCCGAGAGAGCTGAGGCCCGCCTCACGCAGCCTGTCGAAGAACCTCGACCAACCGCCTGACACCTGCCTACGCTTGCCCACCAGCCCCGAAGCACCGTCGGAAGCGAGGATGTCGCCTGACAGCTTGATGAACTTGCCCGAGGCCGGGTCGATGAGTCCCGTCATCGTCACGTAGGCGCGGTCGTAATCACTCCCCCGGACGACGCCGATGATCTCCGTCCCTTTCGGGACGAACCACCCCTTGCCGCGCCGGTCGTAAGAGACCTGGAAGCGGACGACGCCCCCCTGCGACCGCAGCGTGTAGACGGCGCCGAGCGTCTTGATGGGCAGCATCGCGCCGAAGGTGGGCAACACAATCGAAGACCCCGGCACGTCGGCACGCGGACGCGCGTCGCCGCCGCCCGTAGAGCCCCCACCCGCCGTCACCGGGACTGCCGCGGCGATCTCCTCCTTCCGTGGGCTGTGGAGGACAGAACGCGCCAGCGTCCCCCCCCGCGCTTCGGCCTGTCTGCCGGTGTTGGCGTTAACCGAGCCGCCCTGATTAACCGCACCGCCGCCGTTCGCCTGACCAGTCGGCGCGGGGGCTGCTGCGCCTTGGGCCTGCCCCCTGCCCTCCCATTCGGCCGCCTGCCGCTGGCCGCCGCCCGCGTCCGGAACCGTCTCAGGCCGGAGGTTATTAAACCCATCATGCTGCTGCCCCTGGCCGCCGCTGGCCGCGGCGTTCGCGTTGGAGTTCGTCAGTCCGCCGCCCGGATCCGTGGAGGCGTTATTGTTCGTCGCGCCGAGGTTAGAGTTCGAGCCGCCTGCGAGCGCAGCGTCTCCGCCGGCCTGCCCGTCCTTTCGTGAAAGAAGGTCTAGCGCGGCGTTCAGCTTCTGGTCGTCCGTCAGGTTAGGAGCTGTCTCGCTTCCCCTCTTCTCCTCGGTGGCGCCGACCTTCAGTGTCGGGTTCTTATTCCCGCCGCCACGCATGGCCCTGACGGCTAGGACGGCCACGACGAGGATGATCAGGAAAAGTACGAAGAGGGCGACGACCGCGACGGCGAGCTTCTTGCCCTTACGCTTACTCTTCTTGGCCGAGACTGCGTCCATCCCCGAGCCGTCGAGCGGGGCTTCGTCGCGCGCGTCTAGCGGGGTGGGCGGCGCGGCCGCCTGCGTGGCCGCGCTGCGCATGGCCTCCTCGCGCGCCTCGTCTGCTCCGTCGTCACCGTTGTACGGCAGGCTGACTCTGGGTAACGTTGTTGTAGACATCTGTTTCTAATCCCCCGTCTCTCAGTTCGTCGCGGGCTTCATCTCGGCCGTGACCGACTCGTCGGCAGCCTCCGTCTGGCTGACGGAGACGCGTAGCTTCTCGTGTGACCCGAGGATCGGAGTCTCGTAGACGATGGCGTAATAGATGACCTGGCCGGCCGGGATGCGCCCACCCAGGGACGTGGACTCAAGGTGAAGCCGGTTGACGGTGTCCGTCCTAAGTGCCGTGCCCCGCTCGTCGGTGATCTGGATGAAAAGGTCGGGCGTACCCGGCACGAGCCTGATCGGCCCGGTCGAGACGTTCTTCACCGCGACGACTACCACGCGCGACCTGTCGTCAACGTCTTTCACCGGCGAGAGTGAAATGGACATGCCGTTCGCCGCCGCCGACCACACCTTGAAATACTTCTCGGGGGATTTGACCGCGCTCACCAACTCCTTGTTGGCGGCGTCTGACGGGTTCTCCTGCTTGCGCCCCTTCTTCTTGCTCGAATCGGCCTTGCTGCTGTCTACGTCCGCGACCACCGGACTCTCGGCCTTGGGAGACGCCGGGTCTGACTCGCCGCCTGCCGACCCCCGGTTAGGAGCCACACGCTTCGAACTCGCGTTCGTCGCCGGACCGCCTTTGTCGTTCCCGTCGAGGTTGACCGCCAGGCCCGCCGACTTGCGCGCCGCGACCACCTCGTCGCGGCTGTAATTGATGACGACGCGGTGGGCGTTCTTGTGAATGTCGTCGACCGGCACGATCTCCAGCACCAGCACGAGCCCGCTGGTCATCTGAAGCGTGACGGTCGTCGAGGGCGTCCGCGCGCCCTGCTTCCTCGCCTCCTCGGACGGCGCCACGAACCCCAGGCTCGGGTATAGGGTGATGAAGTGGTCGGTCTCCTTAGTCGGCGAGTCGAAAACCGTAACGAGCTTGTCGTTGCCTTCGTGGTGGTAGTAGATGAGATCGGTCGCCGTCCACTCGACCGTGGAGGTGGCGTTCTGCGCCAGACCTATCCTGATGACGGTCGGCTGCTTCGGGTTGACGGTGACGCTGGCCTCGCCCGACAGGTAGTCGGGCACAGTGCGGTTGATCACCGCGACGGGCTGGAACTTGTCGTTGCCCACCCCGGCCTGCTCGCCCGCCGCCGGCTTCGCGGCCCCGGCGCGCTCCGCCCCCGCCCTCCGACCCCGCTCGGTCTGCTCCCCGCCCTTTGCGACGCGCGACCGCCTCTGCTGCGCGGATGCCGCCAGCGGCTGGAGAGTCAATAGCACCGACAACGCCAACACCAATTTTCTTCCTGTCATCATCCTCAACCTTTCCCCGGGCCGCCCCTCACTGCTGCTGCCCGTCGTTCATCAGGAGGAAGGGCGTCTCCTCGGAGTTCAAAGCCTTCGGCTTAAACTTGACCACGCAGAAGCCGGTCTGGAGGTTGTTGTCATTCCTCTTCGGCTTGGTCGGACTCTCCATGACGAGCACCTTGATGCTCAGGGTGATCTTCGCCTGCTTCAACTGACCGTCCTTCATCCTCCGGACGGTCTGCTCTCCCACGACCGTCACGATCTGGCTGTCGCGCGGGTCCACCGTGATGTTCTTCTCGTCCACCTCCCACCGCGCCTGCCAGCCTTCCGCCTCCTGCGTTTCAAGAACCTGGTTGTGCTTGAGCCACTTCACGTACTGGATCGACGAGTCCGGGTGCATCATCCTTATCGCCCGGTTAATCGTCTCCTGGCGGTTCGACTGGTTGAACTCGTAGACGCCGCGCAGAAATTCCTTGACGATGAAGAGCTTCTGAGATTCGAGCGGCTGATCCTCAGTCACCTCGGCCGCGGGTGTCTTGCCGTACTCGCGATCATTCACCACCAGCGTCTGCCCCGTAGTCCTGTCAATAACAACGAGGCTCGCCTTCCGGACGTACATCACCAGGTTGCCGACGAGCGAGAGGGTCAACGAGAGCGCGAGGAACATGATCGCCCACGTGCTCCGGTTGATCGTGAGCACGTCGTCGGCGTCCCTGTAGACCACCGTCGCGCCCGCGCCCGCCGACGGCAGCGGCAGGCCGTCGAGTCCCTGCTGCACGCCTTGGTCTTCCTCTAGATCGCTGACGAGCCTGTCCAGCTCCCCCGCGCCTCCAAGTTGTCTCGCTGCTGCCGCCAATGTCTTCACCCTTCCCGTCGCGCCGTCGAAGGCCGCGCCTTAGTTGACGAGTTGCGATACCCCGTCCCAACCCTCGTCATCAATGCCTTCGCCGTCCGCCTCGGCCGAGACCGCGAACGGAAGGGGCATCGTCGTCCCCCTGATGACCTGCTCGGCCACGACCACAGCGCGCGCCAGTTCGTCGCGCAGCTCGTCGTCGCTCTGTCCGCCGGACACACTTGCATTCCCTCGCTGTTGCATTCTCTTATCCCGGTGAGTTGGAACTTTGCCTCTCATCAGACGACTCAATCGCGGGGAAGAATTTCCCCGCGGTCACAGTTACAAATGCCATGCCAGCACACCGTCACCTCACAGGGGGACGCCGGCCACCAAAACCGACTCAGGGTGACGGGAATCCCGTCACCCGCCGGAATTCCCGTCACCCCACAACAAAATTTTTTTTGGCTTCTTCAGGCCGGGACCTGCCAGGCGTGTGGGGTGTACTGGCCCACGTATTCGACGGGGCCGCCTACCGCCTCGTCCCCCATGCCCGCCAGTGGGGGCTGAACGAGGAGGGCTCGCGCACTCTTAATGAGGTCGCTCACCTGCCCGGAAGTCAGCTTATAAAGGAGGTTCTTGGGAAGATTCGTCAGGCCATGCGCGTAGGTAACCTGCTTTTCCGAGGGTTTGCGCGTGCGCCACTCCGTATCCCTGAGAAGGAGGGCCTTGTTCTTCACGTGCCGTCCGACCCACTGATCTGCTAAGTAAAGCGCCCCCTCGCGGGTCGAAGACGTGGCCGCATCATCAAGCTCGCCCGCCACGCACACCTTGACTTCAAAAGAGAAGGGCGTCACCTCGACGACCTCGATAAAATCGTCGTTCGCCAGTGGCATGTAGAGCGCGTTTCCCAGAGGGACCCAGGCGTACGCGGAGACGTGAGAGAGACGGTCGATGACGTCGAATTTCGCCAGCACCGAGTCTTCCGAACTGAACTCCGAGAGTAACTTACGGCGCTCACGCCAAGCCTGAATCGCCCCGTTCCGGCTCGCCTGCACGTGTATCGGCACTCTCCCGCAGACGAAGTCCGACTCACTCCCCCCGGCCATCATCGCCAGTCCGCTGACGGCAATGTTCTGGTTGGAGCCGCGCCGGGTCCTCGGCTTGTCCCGCAACTCCACCGCGACGGCATCCACCTTCCCCGACGCCGTGTCCGGCCGGAGCATGCGCCCGAACATCTGCGGCACCTTCACGTAGGCGGCCCGCTTCGTCACTGGAAAGGCCAACAGCACGCCCGCCGTCCAGGGCGCGTCCCACCCCTCACAGAGAAGCTTCGCGTTGGGGAGCACAAGAATTTCGCCGGTGGCATACCTCTCCATGATGCTCTTGTACTCGTCGTCGGGCATGTCGCCCCAGACGGCGGCGGCGGGCACGTTATTGTCATTAAAACAATCGGCCATCGCCCGCGCGTGCGCCACGTCGACGCAGAAGGCTACCACCGGCCTGCCGTCGAGAAACTCCTTGTAGGCGTCTACCGCTATCTTGTTTCGCTTTTCGGTGTTTACCGCCCTCGACAACTGCCTTTCGGCGAACTCCCCGTTCCTCACCTCGACGTTATCCAGGCTGACGTTCGTCTGCTTGTAATGGCCGAAGGCCTCGACGAGCCAACCCGCTCGCGTCAGCTGCGCCACCGTCTGCCACACGATGACGGTCGGGAAGTATTTGTCCGAAGCGATGCAGACCTCGTCGCCTCGGATGAAGGTCGCCGTCATACCGACGATGAGCTGCGCGCCGGAGAAGTGTCCGAGCATCTCGCGGTAATTGTCGGCCGCGACGTGGTGAGCCTCGTCGCAGATGACCGCCTGAAAAGTGTCACCCGGAATCTGCCTGAGTTTACCCTCGTTCAGACTGGCCTCGATGGCAATCACCACGTCACCCGCGGGGTCGAATTTACCATCGCCCACCAGCCCGCAGGTGAGTTCGGGTACGTTCTTCTTCAGGCTTTTTTCGGTCTGGTAGAGGAGATCTACGGAAGGAACGATGATGAGAGTTCGCCAGCCCCAGTGCTTGCGAACGCCCCGCGCGAAGGCGAGCATTTCGACGGTCTTCCCGGCCCCGGTCGGTTGAATGACCAGCACGCGTTCGGCCGCCCCGCCGCCGCCCCGCGCGCGGACGCGCTTGGCGGCCTCAATCATCGAGTAAACGGCTTCAATCTGGTAATCGCGGAGTATGAGCCCGGACGACATCCCTACTCGCTGTGCGCGCCGTAGTAGACCGACTTCGCGACGAAAGCCTCAGCCTGAGCCTGCTTACCCTCAGGGGCGGGCTGTACGCCCGCCGAATCCGCTTCCAGCGGCCGGACTATCTCGCCGCCGCGGACGACGTAACGTGCCCCGGAGTGAACGTCGAAGAAGACCTCCTCCAACACCGCGTTCGCGCTCCGCCTGGCCGACGCCTGAGCCGCCGCGGCGTCGGTAGGAAGGGGTGAGGACTTGGGCGTGGAGCCGGCAGTGCCCGGCGTCGTTGAACTGATTTTAAAGGCAGGGTTTACGGGTGAAGTGAGATTAGCTAATTCCGGATCTCCGGCCGGGTATGCTGACGGCGCGCGCCTGCCGTCATTCGAGTCGGGTAGTGTGCCCATCCGCGAGCGCGCAACCACCTCTTCCGAGAAGAGGCCGGCCCGTCGGGCCGCGCGGTAAGCCTCACCGCAACCTGCGACGTAATCTTGAGTTTCACGGTAAGGAGGCACGCCTCCCGTCACGCGCGCCGAGGCGTTGATGACCTTCTTGCGCCCTCTCTCGACAATCGTAAAAGCCTTGCCCTTGCTGTAAGCCTCGACGGCGAGAAAACCGGCGTTGTAGCTGGCCCAGACCAGGTCGAGCCTACCGCCGAACTGGTTCATGCCCTTACGGACGTATCTCGCCGCGGCGTCAACGGAAGCCGCCACGTCGAAGGGGTCGCGCAGGCCGTACTCGGCCGCCGTCCCCGGCATGAACTGCATCAGCCCTTGAGCGCCCACCGGCGAGACGAGCCACGCGCGGAAACGCGTCTCCTTGTAGGCGATGGCCCAGATGGCGTAAGGGTCTACGCGGTACTTTATCGCCGCCGCCGCGATCAGCGGCTCGACCGCCGCCGCCCTCTCACGCAGCCTCGACATTTGCCGGGCCGCGCGCCGCGGCCGCACACGCTTCGCCACCTTCCCGCGCCGGCCGACGTAAGAGCCCTTCTCCTTCTTCGCAGACGACTCCGCGCCCGCGGCCTTGGCCTCCGCCTGCGACAGCACCATCAACAGGGCCGCGACCGTGATGCCGACCGGCACGCTCTTCCTGGTTAGTCTCATAAGCGTCTCACGCCTCCGTCAGCCGCCCCTGCAAGAGGAGTGCCGCAACCTATGGCACGACCTTTGTATCTGCCACCCCGCGACACCAGGCCGGGCGCTTCGAGCCCGGCTCGCAATCCAGAGACGAGTCAAACCAGGTTAAGGAGCTGAGACAGATTTTATGAGAAACGAAAAGACGAACGCGGCCCCCGCGGCGGGCGGTTCCTGGGCGCACGGCGCACTCATCAACGCGGGCAGACTCATCAGCGCGATGAAGGCTCCCGCCCTCTGCCTCTTGATGGTCGCCCTCTCCGCCGCACCCACCTTCGCGCAGACGGGGCCGATCTTCAACGGCAACGCCTCCAAGCTGGGTGCCATCATCAGGGCGATCCTGCTACTGGCGGCTGCGCTGGTCACGGTGCTGGGCGTGGGCTTCGCGATCAAAGGCATCAAGAACTACGGCAGCGACGAGAAGTGGAGCAGTCAGGCGGTCGCCACCATCCTCTGCTTCGGCCTCTCGACTTTCCTCGCCGTGATGTGGGCCATCTCGCAGGGGACGCCGGTGGATGTGGGACTCGACTTTTAACCGCACTCTCGGGCGCGACACCGCGTGGAGGTTCAAGGAATGAGGGCGAGGCCCGTCCGCTCAAACACTCTCAAGCCGCTCCCACGCCTCGGCATCAACGTCGAGAACTGGAAGTACATCCTGATCGGGGCGGCCTCGCTCTTCTTCGCGCCGTTCCTGCTGAACCTCTGGGTCTGGGTGATACCCCTGGGCGCGTTCACCGGGCCGGCGACGGCCGTCGCGCTCTTCGCCTTCTTCAACTGGGTCAACCGGGGTAAGAGGTCACTCTGGTTCCAGCACCAGGTGAAGGCGGTTCGCGAGCGGTGGGCGCCGTGGCGGCGCGCGCTGCCCGGCGATTACTCGGACGTGAGCTGGCTCAAGTGAGGGCCGGCGGAGACAGGTAAAGCAAAGGTGGACTCGAAAGTCTTCATCATCGTCTTGTCGGCGGGCGTCGCGCTCGCGCTCGGCATGGGCGTCGCCCTCGCGTTCTTCGTCCTGCCGGCCAACCGCCGGTCGCGTCGAGACCTCAAGAGGTGGGCCGGCACTCCCGACGCCGCCCTGCGCGAGCAGTTGGCCGAGGACGAGAGGGAGCGAAAGCTACTAGCCTTCCCCTCCGGCCGGCGCCGCAACAGCTCCGTGTGCGGGCTAATCACCAACGTGCTACGGCACCGAGACGGCGGGTACACCAAGGGGTACAAGCTGAGGCTCGCCAACAGCGTGTTCGACGAGGACGCCGTCGTAGAAAACCGCACGGACGAACTCGGGCGGCTCATCGCCGGGAACTACCCGCCCGGCACCACCTTTCAATTCCGCCTCAACGTGAGCCCCGACCCCGGCTACGCCATCAGGCGGCACATCGACTCGCGCAGCCCGCGCGACACTCACCCCCTCGCGGGACTCCTGCACGCCTCGAGCGTCGGCTTCTACGAGGAGGCCGCCGCCCGCGGCGTCTTTCGAGACCTCATGCTCTCGATGTGGGTCCGCGTCCCGGCCAAGCACTCACACGACGTGACGGGCATCGCGGCGCTCATCCCCTACGTCGGCAGGGAGGTGTCCCGGCGCGGCGTCTTCGGCTTCATCAAGTCGCTAGCTTCCGCGTGGAGGAGGGCGTCCGACAAGGTCGTGGTCGTCAGGAACCGGGACGACGAGCGCGAAACTATGAACGACGCCTCCCGCGTCTTCCGCGCCGTCGAAGCCCAAGCGCCACAGGACCTCGGGCTCGAAGAGATGAGCCGCGAAGAATTGTGGGACGCCCTCTACCGCAGCCACCGGCAGAACGCCGCAACTTCGCCCATCCTGCCGGAGACGCCCGGCCTCGACGTGCGCGACTACACCTGCGCCGAGACCATCCAGGGTAAGGGCTGGTTCCTCCTTCACGGCTCCCACCCGGTCGCCGTCGTCTCGGCTTTCGTCCCGCCGCAACCCTTCATCACCGCGGACTCGATGCGCAAGCTGACTGCCAACCCGGCGCTCAACTGCCGCCACGTCGTGCTCGCGGAGTTCGTCTGTCTGGACGAAAAGAAGGCCAAGGCAAAGCTGGAGGCCAGCATCCGCCAGGCCCAGCTCACCGGTAACACCTTCTTCGGCAAGCGCGAGTTGAAGGAGGACGCCAAGGCACGCATCGGCGACCTGAAGCTACTCCTGCAACACGTCGAGCAGGGGCGCGAGACCATCCTCGAAGGTCGTTTTCAGGTAGTCGTCTACGGTGAACGCGTACGCAACCGCGAAGAGCTTGAGGTCGCCATCGACAAGCTCGACCGCGACTGCGGCACGCTCGTCGCCGCCATCAAGAAGATTCCCGGCGCGGACGCCGAGCGCGAAGAGCCGGCCGCGCTCCGCGCCATGTACATGCGCTCCCTCGTCGGCGAGTTCGACCACCAGCCCACGGGACGCGAGCACCCTGAGGTAGGTAATTCGCTCGCCGGACTCATCCCGACCGAGGCGGCTTGGGCGGGCAGCCCGAGAGCCCGCACGCTCTTCGCGACGCCGTCGGGACAGATGACAGGCGTCGATCTCTACGACCGGTCGAGGGTCAAGTCGCCCACCGTCATCCTGACGGCTGCGGCCGGCGAAGGAAAGTCGGTCACCGGCGGCCGGATCATCACCGACTGCATGGACGGCATCGCCCACCTGAAGGTGAGCGCCGTCGATAACGGCGGCTCACTAAGACCGCTCTGCGAGATGTTAGGGGGCCGCCAGGTCAGGTATGACACGCCGGACGCCCCCTCGCTCAACCCCTGGTACTTCCCCGGCCTCTTCGACGGCGAGTCCCCCGACAGGATTCAGCTCGCCTTCGTCGAAGGCGACATCCGCATCCTCGCCGGGATACCGAAAGACGACGCCATCACGAAGTCCGTCATCACGACGATCGTGGAGGAGGTCTACAAGATAGCCGTCGCGCGTAACGCGCCGACGCTGCCCGACTTCGAGCCGACGCTGAGCAACTTCCTCAACATCCTCCAGCGCTATCAGTGGAAGGAAGCCGCCGCCCGCGACTCGGCCGAAAGACTCTTCCTGCGGCTGAAGCGGTTCAAGAAGGATCCGCTGCTCGACGCGCCTACGCACGAGCGCCTCAAGTCCGAGACGGCTTTCAACCTCTTCGAGCTCGACAGCCTCTCCGCCCTCGACGAGGCCGTGCAGGGCTCCATCGCCTACCGCATCGCGGCGGAAGTCATGCGCTGCATCGGCGACCGTATGCCCGACGGCACCTACCGGCCCGTGCTCCTCGTCTTCGACGAGATGAAGGACATCATCAAGCGTTACCCGGCCATCCTCGAAGTCATCGAGCACGCCACGCGCATGGGCCGCAAGGAGGGCGTCGTCACCCTGCTCATGTCTCAGGCGTACGAGGACTTCACCGGCACGCTGACGGAGCCCAACCCCATCGGCATCGCCCTCGCCAAAAACAGCGGGGTGAAGCTCATCGGCAAGCAGATCGGCCCGTTCGACTCGCTCGTCAGGGACTGCCAGCTCTCGCCCGAGGCCGCCGGCGCCATCAGCGCCATCAAGAACATCCCGGGCAGGCAGTCGCAGTGGCTGCTCGTCATCGGCTCCGGCACCGACAAGGTGGTCGAGCTCGTCCAGGTCAACCTCTCTCCGACCGAGTACTGGACTTACACCACGGACACCAACGAGAGGAACGCGCGGCTCATCGTCCAGTCCAACAAACCCACGTGGCCGATGGCCGTGATCGTCGCCGCGCTGGCCGAGCGGTACCCAACCGGCCTCACCGGCGCCGGGCTTACGCACATCGACCTCGAGGAGGTCGTCGGGGAAAGGATCGCCGCATGAAGTCGAACGGCCGCCACCTGGCGAACATTACTTCCCGCGTGAGGCAGGTCACGCTCGGCCTCGTCCTCGGCGCGATGTTGCTCTCGCCGGCCCCGGCCCGCGCGCAGTGGGCCGTCTACGACCATCCGAACTTCGCGCTCAAGCTCCGAGAGTTCATCGAGGAACTCAACCACTGGGCACAGACCATCGACCACTACGCCAACATGTACGAGAAGGCCGCCCAGCAGGTGACCTCACTCGGCGGCATCCTGACGGTGGTGGATAAGACCCTCGCGCGCAACAAGGAGATGATCACGACCTTCAGCAACGTCGGGAAGGCCGTGCGCGGGGTCTTCCAGTTGCACCGGCAGCTCAGGAACATGATCCACTGCCGCATCCAGGCCATCGAGAGCGTGACGCAGCGGCTGAAGCACGGCGTCTTCGACATGGCCGCCAACGAGCGGGACCTCGAAGTCTACCTGAAGAACACCATCGGCAAGTCGGCCGACGACGAGATCGCCCGGATCGAGCGGCTGGCGAACCAGGACGCCACGCTCGAACGCCTCCGCTACGAGCTGAGCGAGGTCGACGCGCAGATCTCCGAGCAGGAGGATACGCTCAAGCAGTACGAGCAGATGCTCGAAGAGGCGTCGAAGAAAGAGGCCCACGACCAGTACGCCATAGACGTCATCACGCACCAGATCGCTCTCTGCAAGCAGACCCTCGCGGAACTCTGGAAGCAGCGCAGCGACCTCCTCTCGAAGATAGAGGAGAGGGTGAAGATTTACGGCGTCGTGCTTGAGGAGCGCGGGAACTTCGCTAATCAGGTGCAGGAGATGAACGACGCGCTGCGGGGCCTGGTTGACGCCAAGCAGGAGATCATCGACGCCATCAACGAGGAGTTCGAGCCCGACAACCTCCTCCCCGACCCGGACAGCCTCGACTAACAGACCCGCACAGCCGCCCGCGACGAGGGAGCCGAACATTTGCCGATGACAGTCCGACGAACAATCAGGGTGCTTCTCATGGCTTGGGCCGCCGCCGCCATTCTCGCGTCGTCCCAGTTCTCGGCGCGCGCGCAGTCCAACAGCAACACCAACCCCGGAGACCCATTCCTCGTCTGCGAACTCTGCTGGCAAGACGAGTCCCCTTCCCCGACTCCGGCGACGCGCCCTCGTCGCGCCCCGACGCCGATCCCCACGCCCGAGCCGTGGGGCTCATCCCAGGACAAGGGACTCAGCGGCCAGTTCATCAGGCTCGCCGATCACGCGCGCGAGTTAGTCCCGACCATCCGCCGCCTCGTCGAGAAGCCCCTGCTCGGCCTCCTCCAGCGCATCTCCTGGGTGCTCGCCAGCCTTATCCTGGTCGCCTCCTTCATCCGCGTGATGCGCGAGAACAACGGTGCCTCCGACGACTTCTATTACTGGATCGCGCGCGGCGCCCTCTGGATGAACCTCCTCATCGTCGGCCCCTTCGTCGTCAGCGCCATGCTCATCGTCGGCAACGCACTCACGATCCCGCTCGATAACGTGACGACCGAGATGCAGACGAGCTTCGACGACAAGTACCAGGAGTTCATGGAGGGGCACTTCATCATCCGGGACGATAAGGCCGTCTTCCTCGCCCCGATGGCGGACGGCAAGCCCGGCCTCCTCGGCATCCTCTGGGACAAGGAGGCGAAGATTACCGACATCGACAAGATCGACAAGGCGCTCGACGTCTCGTCCTGGTCCATGCCGAAGCTCTTCACCCTGCTCGCCTTCTGCCGCGGCTCGCTTGAGTTCTTCGACTTCTTCCTCATCGTCGCCGGCGGAATAATCCTCATCGGCCTGCGCCTCGGCTCGCCGGTCGCCATCGCGATGGGGATTGACCAGAAGTTGGCGCACCAGATGACCTACCCCTACGC
This sequence comes from Pyrinomonadaceae bacterium, assembly GCA_045807805.1. Classification (GTDB taxonomy): domain Bacteria; phylum Acidobacteriota; class Blastocatellia; order Pyrinomonadales; family Pyrinomonadaceae; genus QHXN01. The sequence continues at coordinate 167,793 of JBJMGR010000232.1, forward strand.
CTGGGGCACGGCCGCCTTCACTCTCGTCTTCCCGCTCTTCAGGGACATCCTCCGCATCGTCGCCTACATCATCGGCAACGTCGGCCTGGCGATGTACGACGGCCGCCCGATGTACTGGATGGACGAGCGCACCGGCCAGATCATCACGCGGGCGGGTTACGAGCCGTCGGTCACCATCTTCATCGCCGCCTTCATGATGCTGGTCGCGGCGCTCTCCATGCCGATGTCGACCGTCCTCGCCTACCGCTTCCTCAAGGGGCAGAACTTCGAGGGCATCTCCAGCGTCACCGGGGGGTGGATGGCCTCCATCGTCGGCACCGGCATCGAGACCTTCGGCTTCCGCGCGGCCGCCACGATCCAGAAGCAGGCCGAGAACACTCAAATCCAGGGCGGGTACCAGAGCGAGATGACGCGCGCCGGCGGCTCGCTGGAGGCCGGGAACCTGGGCGCCCGCGCCCGCCAGATCGCGGCCACGGCCAACGTACAGGGCGGCCTCGCCGCGGCCCTCGCCAACATCCGCGGCAACCAGGTCACGCAGACGATGATCGCGACCGCCGCCGCCACCTTCGGCAAGGAGACCACCGCGGCCGGCGTCAGGCTGAGCCAGCAGGACATAGCGGTCAACCGCGACAAGGGAGTAGGGAGCAACAACGCCGGCCTCGGCAGGGACACCATCAACTACGCGGGCGAGGCGTACTCCGACAAGTACCGCATCATGGCCCACTCGGTCGGAAACGTCGGCGGCCAGGTCGGCAACGCCATCGAGGGCGTCGGCCTCATCGGCGGCATCCCCCTCGCCATCACCGCGGGCGGACTGGAAAACAAGGCCGTCGGCTACAAGAACCGCGCACAGAACCTCGCCGCCAACACATACACCGGCAACATGAACAACCTTGAGACGAGCTCCGCCACGCGGTTGGGCGCGGCTCAGGACGCCTACGGCTCGGAGATGGGCGCCGCCTACGACAAGCAGTCGGGGTCACAGATCGCGGCGGCCGGCGCCGGGGCCTCCATAGCCGCGGGCGGCGCGCAGCACGGCGCGAACATCTCGCTCGGCGGCATCAACCAGTCTTACAAGCTCGAAACGAAGGCTAACCAGACGGTCTTCGACTCGACCGTGAAGGCGGCGGGCATCTCGCGCGACGCCGCGGTCGAAGCGGCGAACCTTCGGGCGCTGGGCACCGTCGTCTCGAGCGTCTTCCGCGACGTGGCCCGCCGCATAGACGACGGCCTCAAGCCCCGCTACTGACCCCTACGAATAACACCGGAGAAGACTTTCAGTGGATACACACCCCAGCAACGGCACGGCCCGCGAGTGGCTCCCCCCCATCTACAAGGCGATTGAGAACTGCCTCATCTTCACCTACAGGCGAGTGAAGCTCCCCGAGGAGAGGTGGGCCTTCTCGTGGACTTCGAGGATGGCCCAGATGACCGCCCGCGTCGAGCCCAATGTTTCCGCCGGCTCCATCACCATCACCGTGACGGACGACACCAACAGTTCCGTCATCGAGCTGTGGACCTCGAAGGTGCTGATCACGGGCGACAAGTGGAGACAACGCTTGAGAGAAACCGCCGGTGGGGCCGTCGTCCTCGCCCAGCGCCGGCCCAAGTGCCCCCTGTGCCGCGGCGAAATGTCTATCCAATCCGCCGAGGAAGGGCGGCAACGGTTCATTTGCTCCAAGCCTCAAGGTTGTCCCGGTCAAATCGGGATAACAGATCACGACATCGAGAGAAAAGATGTGGGGAGCACGGGGAGCCGTCCGCCGGAACGCACGACGGCCGCACACGCAACACCGCAAGGATGAAGACCGGAGAAGTTTTATGAGCACCGTCATCGAGCCTAACGCACCGCAGGGAAGCCCCTCCGCATTTGAGTTCGCGGGCGCCGCGACCGCCGCCGCCGCCGAAGTCATCGGCCTGAACGCACGTCGCGTTATCGCCAAGCGTTACAGCCTGAAGAACCCGCAGGGCGAGCCCATCGAGGAGTGGCCGGACATAGTCCGCCGCGTCGTGGGCCACGTCTCTCAGGCCGAGTCCGACGAAATGCGACGCGGCCTGTTCGTCCGAACAATGGAAGGCATCATGCTGCGGCGCGAGTTCGTCCCGAACACCCCCTGCCTCGTCAACGCGGGCAAGCCCTCGGGGCAGCTCGCCGCCTGCTTCGTCCTCGACGTGCCGGACTCCATCGCCGGCATCATGAAGACCGCGACCGACGCCGCCATCATCCACCAGACCGGCGGCGGCACTGGCTTCACCTTCGAGAAGATCAGGCCGCAGGGGGCGATGGTGCGCTCGACGCACGGCGTGGCGTCCGGCCCCGTGTCGTTCATGAACATCTTCAACACGACGACCGACACGGTGAAGCAGGGCGGCGTGCGCCGCGGCGCGAACATGGGCATCATGCGGGTCGATCACCCGGACGTGCTCCGCTTCATCCACGCGAAGAACGACCAGCACTCCCTGACCAACTTCAACATCTCGGTGACGGTGACCGACAAGTTCTTCGAGGCCGTGGACGCGAAGCAGTGGTATCAGCTCTCCTTCGACGGCGAGCCGTGGGACGAGCCCGTCTACGACGCGGTGCAGGAGGACGATTACGCCGTCTACCGCACGACCGACGGCGAGACCGTGACGTTCCGCGACCGCGCGTCCTTCCTTGAGGCGAAGGAGTCGGGACTGCTCGACCGGTGCGCGCGCGAGGAGGCGCCCGCGCCGGGCATGGTCTACGCGCAGGATGTGTGGAACCGGATCGTCGCCAGCGCGCACCGCTACGCGGAGCCGGGCGTCATCTTCATCGACGAGGTCAACCGCCACAACCACATGATGGACTCGATGGGGCCGATCTACGCGACGAACCCGTGCGCGGAGCAGGCGCTCCACTTCAACAACTCTTGTAACCTCGGCTCGGTTGACCTCGCCAAGTTCTACGACCCCGAGACGCTGGTGGACTGGAAACGCCTCGCCGACACGGTTCACTGGTGCGTGCGCTTCCTCGACAACGTCATCGACACCTGCGCGTGGCCGCTCCCCGAGATTGACGACGTAGTCAAGCGTACGCGCCCCGTCGGCCTCGGCATCATGGGCTTCGCAGACCTCTGCCTGCGTCTCAAGATCAAGTACGGTTCCGACGAATCTATCGAACTCGTGGACGAGATTATGAGCCGCTTCCGGCGCCTGGCGTGGGAGGCATCCTGCAAACTCGGTAAGGAGAAAGGAACATTCCCGGAACTCAAACCCAATTACGCCGCCTATGAAAATCTCCTGCTCGACCTCAACGTTATCAGCGTCGACGGGGCGGGCTTCGATGAGGCCACGCCGAGGAACTACGAAGTCACGACCATCGCGCCGACCGGCACGATCTCGCTCGTCGCGGAGACCTCGTCGGGCGTCGAGCCGAACTTCTCGTGGGCCTACGTCCGGCAGGACACTTTGGGAAAGCGCACCTACGTCAACACGCTCGCGGCCGAGGCGCTTGGGATAAAGGTTGACCAGACCGACCAGGCTTCGATTGACGCGGCGGCCGAGTACGTCTGCGCTCACGAGTCGGAGCTGCCCGACTACTTCATCTCGGCGATGTCCGTCACCGCCGAGCAGCACGTCTACGTCCTCGCCGCGGCGCAGCGCAACGTCGATAACGGCGTGTCGAAGACCTGCAACGGCTCGCGCGACGACACGCTTGAGAGCGTGAACAGGCTCTACCGCCTCGCGCGCGAGCTGGGCTGCAAGGCCGTCAGCTACTACCGCGACGGCAGCCGCGAGTCGCAGGTACTCTCGGCCGTCAAGAGCCACCCGCCGGCAGACGCACCCGTCGCTGAACCGTCACCCGCGCCGTCACCCGCCGCCCGGACCGCCGAGCGCGCCCCTGACAGGGTTGACAGGCCGAAGGAACTGGCAGGCTCGACCTGGCAGATACCTTTCGAGGGACAGAATCTTTACGTCACGGTCAACCACGACGGCGCCGACGTGCTCGAAGTCTTCGTCACCGGTCCGATGAGCCCCAGCGTCGGCAAGCTCGCCTCCAAAATGCTTCGGGGAGGCTTCCAGGTGCGGGAAGTCGTCAGGACGTTAGAGACGACTACCGGCACGCACTCCGTGTGGTTCAACGAGCGACTCCTCACCAGCCCCGAGCAGGCCGTAGCCGAGTGCCTCATGATTCAGCAACGCCGCCTCGAAAATAAACCCGACTCGGCCAGGGCCGCGGCCGCCCCTCACGCCGCCCCTTCTGCTAATTCGGACAGTCCGCACGCCGTCCCTCGAACCCAGGGGAGACCCTGCCCGGAATGCTCTAACCCCCTTGAGAAGTCAGGCGGGTGCGAGTACTGCCGACAATGCGCGTGGAGTTCATGCAAATAGGTGCTTTTTACTTTTGGAGTGTCGCTGACGAATGACACATACCCGGGCGAGTTCAGCGATGAGGGGGCTTAAAAAATAAGGGGCGTGCAGCTACGTGCCAGAAACGTCCGGGCCGTAACACGTATCTTATGATGGAAGCTTCACGCAAAAGCCGGCCCTCACGCCCAAGCCCCACCCATGCCAACACCGGAGTCACCCGCGTCTCCTCGAAGCGGAAGTGCCTCATCTGCGGCCGACCGGATTGGTGCGGCTACACCGCCGACGGTCAGCTCTCCTTCTGCATGCGCATCAGCGCCGGCTCAGTCAAGACGGCGGAGAACGGGGCCTACATTCACGTCCACGGCGTCACCGCCACCCCCGCCCCTTCTAACGGCAGCCGCCCCAGGCGACGCGCCAACAAACCCACTCTACCCGTCGCCCCGCTCGAAGTCCGCGACGCCGTCTACCGCGAACTCATCAGGCTCTCGCCCTGCACACTCTACCCCGAGCTGATTGAAGGCAAAAATGGCCTGCGCTCCCGCGGGCTCCTGCCCGAAGACTTCGCAAACTTCGGCTCCCTCCCCGCCTCGCCCTCCGGGCGCGCGGCGCTCGCGCGTGAGTTGCGGATGTTCGTGCGCAGCCTCTTCCCGCGTTATGCCGAGGAGACCGCTTACGCGGGCGTCGTCGGCGTCCCCGGCTTCTGGCAGGACACCTTCGGCGCCGTACAGCTCTGGCTGAGCTACGAAGAGTCCGGACCCATGCTCCTCATTCCCTACCGTGACGGTGAGGGACACATTCAGGCGTGCCAGCTCCGCAGGAGCGGGGAGATACCCGACAAGGTAGACAGGTACACGTGGCTCTCAACGCCCAAGAAGAATAAAGGGGTCTCCTCCGGCACCCCCATCCACTTCACCTTCAGCCCCGGCGAGTGCGCTGCCGACTCCCCGATCCTCATCACCGAAGGCGCGCTCAAGGCGACGGCGTTCCGCCGCCTCCGCCCACTCGCCTACGTCCTGGCCACCTCCGGAGTCACCTGCTCACACCGGGAACTGGTCGAGGCCACCCGCGGCCGGAAGGCGTTAATTGCTTTCGACGCCGACCACCGGACGAACATGGCCGTCTGCCGGCAGATCGCCCGTCTCGTCGCGGCCCGCGCCTTAGACGCCGCCGAACACGGCCACGAAGCACCGTCCCGCGTCGTAGTATGGGATACCGTTCCCGGCAGGAAAGACAAAGGCGTCGATGACGCCGCCCTGCTACAGATCCAACTCAAGTCCCTTCACCCGTTCGACTGGCACCGCACACTCCAACAGCCCTCTTTCGATGAAGTTAACCTCGTATGGTCCGAGGCGGGCTTCAACGCCTCCTCCTTCGACAAAACACAGGAAGCCGCGTAAGTAAAAAAGAAGTGGCGTCCCACGGTGAATGAGTCTAGGCACTACCTCTCGCGTAGCAAAAACAGAGAGAAAAAGTGCCGCCACGGCGACGTGAGCGCGACGGCCGAACCTTCCGGTCGAGACGACTCCCGCCGAACAACATTCACCTGACGAAACGGACGTAACATGCGGAACACAAACAGAAGCCGACTCGCCCTCTTCATCACGGTCCTGCTGCTTTTCGCACTGACCTCCTCATCCTCTTCCTCCGCCGGGAAGTTCACCCTAACGGCTCAGTTGCCGTCCAGCTCCTCCGCCCCCGCGGCGGCCGAAAGGGAGATTCAATACCGCTCCTTCGGTGGCGCGACCTACGCGCTGCACGCCTTCGACGGGAGAAACGTGAGCTACGCTCTGCCCGACTCCTGGCTCGGCGAGGGCGCCCTGACGCGGCAGGAGGTTGACTCACTCGTCGAGAACACCGACCTCGCTTACACCCACATGGCCGAGCTGTCGGGCGGCGAACCCCGGGGGGCGGGTCTACTGACAATCGCGGTCGTCGACACCGGCACGGCCAGCGGCAGCGGCCTCATTGGAGCTAAGGGCGTGGAGTTGTCCCCGACGCAGCTCACAAAGCTGAAGGAACACCTTCGCGCCGGAAGGCTTCCGGAGGAGGTGCTGCACGAGTTAGAACACTGCTTCGACCTCAACAACGCTTACCTCTCGTACTGGCCGGACTGGCGCCACGCCTGGACGACGTTCGCCGTCACTTACGAGCAGATCTATTCGCGGTCGGGCTCGCTGCGGCTCAACGACGCCGACCTCCTCGACGATAAGATCGAGGAGTACACCGCCGCCTGGGGCTCCCTCGGCACCGGCGCCTCCTGGGGTCGCTGCGTACGCGACGCCGGTTGTCCGGGCGTACCCCAGAACGAAGCCTGGGCCGGTTTCATGCTTCGCTACGCCCGAGCCCACAGGGCCGCGGCCGTCCTCCGCGCCTTCGCCTACCTGCGCGATTACAGGCAGGCACACCCCGCGCCGGCGACTGCCGAGGGAAAAAACGACCTTCTCATCAAAGCCCTCGCGGCCGGCGCGGCGGCCGACATCACGTGTGAACTCGACGCCTGGCACTGGGAAGCTTCGTCCTCCGCCCGCGCAGAAATTTCGTCGCTGTACCACCAGCAGAACGCCCTCTGTCTCGACCAGGACAGCGACGGCTTTTCACCCCTCACGGGCGACGCCGACGACCGCGACCCCTCGACGAGACCCGACGCGATGGAGTCGGCGAACAGAAAGGACGACGACTGCGACGGCATCATCGACGACGTTGCTTTAACCGAACAGGACGACTTCCCCTCCCGGCCGCGGCCGAACAGCGCGACCGCCCAACTCCCGACGAGAATAAAGGGCTTCGCGGAGGCCGGCGGCCAGGACTCGGTGCAACTCGCCGTCCCGGTGCCCGGCCTTCTCAAAGTAAGACTCCGCGGCAGATCGAATTTTCACGGCTGGGTCGGACTCACGAGCGCCGACGGACTGAGCGGGCCGCAAGCCTTCTACTCGCTCACCGCGAGGACATTTTCATTCGTCACGGACCGCGCCGGTCAGTGGGTAATCACCATCACCCCCGACGCAGGACTTACGTCCTCGGACGCGGGCGGCTCCGGCGTTTACGACCTGACGTTAGAGGCTGCCGCCCCCCGCACGGCGGCGACTTCTCTATCGGCGACGCCGACGGACGGTTCTCAACTTCGACTCGTCGCAACCCTGACTGCGGCGCCGGGAGTGTCCTCGGCCCCAACGAGCGTCCGATTCTGGGTTAGCCCCTACGGCTTCGTCGGCGACGCCACCGTCAACGAGGGGACGGCCGTCCTCGACTGGCACTTGCCGCCAACCGTGCCCCAGACCGTGGCGCTTCGCGCACAACCGATGAGGGGTATTGAGCCCGCGGCATTCCCCACCGCGCAGGTGTGGTATGACACCAGAAGCATGTCGTCCGCCACTTACGGCACGGACCTCTCGATGACGGCCCTGAGCGCTCCGCCCTCGGTCTTGTCAGCCGGAGACGTTCTCGCCTGCGGCTTCGAGTTCTCTAACGACGGCCCGGCGGCGGCGGAGAACGCCAGGATAAATCTTTATCTCGACGAGGGCCTTTCGCTACTCAGCTCTTCGAGCAGCCGCGGCACGCCCTCGCCCCTCGGTGGGGGTGTATGGTCTTTTAACCTCGGACGCGTCGAGGCCGGAGAGATCGTAGTCCTCAACATTAAAGCCGCAGCCTCTTCAACCACCACGTCGGCCGCGTTATCGGTCACTGCGACAGGGGACACGCCCGAGACGCTTCCGACTAACAACACAGTTCAGAGTCGCATCTCGATACGTCTCCCCCCGACTCCGACTCCGACGCCCCAGCCGGCCACTTTCCAGTTCGACTCGGCCGACTACGTCGCGGTCGAAGACTGCGCACCGATCAGCGTCCGCGTCCTTCGCGTCGGGCCGACCGGCGCGCGCGCCGCCGTCGACGTGAGCAGCGACAACGGCACGGCCACGCAGAGGGGCGACTTCTCATTCGTCGCCGGCCGCCTCGTCTTCGAGCCCGGCGAGTCGGAGAAGATCTTCCAGGTGCTCGTCAACGAAGACGCCTACGCAGAAGGGACTGAGACCGCGACGCTGGTCCTCCAGAATCCGACGGGCGGGGCGCTCGGCTCGGTCTCGGCCGCGACGCTCCGCATCTTGGACGACGTGCCCGAATCTTTGACGAACCCGATTGACGACTCCCGCACCTTCGTCCGCACGCACTACCACGACTTTCTCTACCGGCAGAGCGACCAGTCGGGCGAGGACTTCTGGACGCGCAACATCGAGTCCTGCGGTGAAGACGCGCGTTGCCGAGCGTATAAGCGGGCCGAAGTCTCGACCGCCTTCTTCCTCTCGATAGAGTTTCAACAGACCGGCTACCTCGTGATGCGCGCGCACAAGGCGGCATTCGGAGTCGCGAAAAATACGCCGCGCTACTCTGTCTTTCTGCGTGACCAGAGGGAGGTTGGGGAGGGTGTCGTCGTCGGGCAAGCCGGCTGGTCGCAGCGCCTGGATGCCAACAAGAATTTTTACCTGTCTGACTTCGTCTCGCGCCCGGAATTCGTGTCGCAGTTCCCGCGGGGGATGGCCGCCGCCGCCTACGTTGACAAGCTATTCACGAACACGGCCGCGACTCCCACCGACGCCGAACGCGGCGCCGCCGTCGCGGCTTACGGCGAAGGGGATACCACCGGCCGCGCGGCTGCGCTCGGGATCGTCGCCGACAGTGACTCCGTGTACGCCGCGCTCTACAACCCGTCTTTCGTCCTGATGCAGTATTACGGATATCTGAGGCGCAACCCCGACGACGCGCCTGACCTCGACTTCACCGGCTATGACTTCTGGCTGGCGAAGATGAATAGCTTCAGCCTGCCGGGCGAGAACGTGCGGGACGAGTCGGTGGCCGTCAGGCGCGTCCGCCGCGCCGAGATGGTGAGAGCTTTCGTCGAGTCCCTGGAATACCGGGGGCGCTTCGCCGGCTCGGGCGACCGGGGCGACCAACTGGGTCCCCTCCAGCAGACGAGCATCCGAGGTTCTATAACGGACAAAGTATCGCCGTACTCGCCAGCGTTCTTCTACGGCATCCCGGCCGCCCACCTGCCCACGCCGAATTAACGAGGCCACGCCGAGAGAGCGCCCGCGCCGTCACGAACGCCGGGCGCTCTCTATTCCGAAAAGAGTCATTATGCGAATTACCGCGCTGCATAACGGTAAACAAATATAAACTGGCACGACTCGAATAAATTATAGGCGTGGAACCTCCGTGAAACCGGCCCGCGCGTCACCTCCCGGCCAAAGAAAGCGGGACGGAATTTGCCTGGAGGGGAAAAGCGCACCTGACTCCTCAATCCCCTTCCCCCTGCCTGCCGACCAAAGCGAGGGCAGACTCACGTACCTTCGACGCATCCGCCGGAAGTAGAAATCCTCCGGCCTCGCTACTCAGCTCGGAGAGAGTCACTTCAATCGACTGACCGCGCGACTCAAGCATCGCCACGCACCCGGCGGCCAGCTCGCGGATCTCATCCTCAGTCAGTTCCCGAGGCTCCTTAGCCACGTAATGATTCCGACCTACTTCTGACGAACAGGCCACCGCCGGCCTTCCTCCCGCCACCACCCCGTGCTGCCTGAGCACGTTATACGCCTCTCGCTGTGCCACCCGAGTAGCCTTCGGTATCCCCTGCTTTTCCAGCCATTCACGCGTACGCGCATGCTCGCGCGCGGACTCTTCACGTGCCACGATTCGGAGCCGCGGTTCAAGCTCCCTCACTATTCTTTCGACAAGCTCACTCGCCATGATGCCGGAAGGAGCCGGGTCGGGATTTTTATTATCAACCGACTGTCGCTCCGCGCCGTCAGGCGCGCGCCGAATAGAATCAATTTCTGAAACTTCTTTAACAACCGTTAGGTTGTCCTTAAAGCCTGCGTCGGAGACCGAAGTACGGGCCGCGACCGCCGAAGCACGAACCGCGGTCAAATTTTTTTGCCCTTGCCCGGCCTGTCTGACGCCGACCGAACTCGCTGCCCGATTGAGAAAAATACGAATCCCGACCCCGTTCTTATGCGCGGAGTATCCAATCACACCGCGCTCGTGCATCCACCGAAGGGCTTTACCGGCCGTCTCACCCGACACACGCAGATGACGGCAGAGCTGCTCCCACGCCGTCAACCACTTCCCTTCCCCGTCCTCTTCTCCAGTGAATCGCAGAACCCTCTCCGCCTCACGCAACTCCGGAGCGGCCTGCAACAATCGCAGATAAACCTTACTCATTAGCGGCGTCACCCGATCAGCATCCGCGGACGAGAGCGCCTCCAGGACGTCGTCGTCGATCATCCTGAATCTGGTGTTGAATTCGTTAGGACGAAGAGTAGTTTTCCGAAGAAACTTCGGCGTCGATAGCGCGTGTGCAGTCATGTCCAGCCCCCACAAAAGGCTTGACAGCAGGCGGTAAAAATGTAGAATACGAACCTCGGCGTTAGCCGAGACACACCATTACCGGCTCGCCCCCAAGCGAGTTCAAATTTGACCAGAAGCCTAGTCGCCAAACTCGGAGCTTCTGGTCAAAGTGTTTTAGGGCTCGACACACCGAGCCCCCTAAAGTCTTGCCCCTTCTACACCAATCACAGTTTTCTGTAAATCCCCGAAATTTTAAGTGCCACCTGGAATTCATTACTTCTGTGCAGAAATTTTATCTGCTATCTAGCAGTACTTTAGACATGCCGGCACTATTTTCTTCGACCCCGAAGATTTCTCAACCGCCCGGTAATCATCTCTACTGCCTGGCAGATTTCTTTTCGGGGCAGCATAAATAAATACGGCCTAGAACGACTTATTTCTAGGCCGTATTCTTAATTGCTACTTAGCACGATTCTTTACATACTAGTATTTTTTTCTTCTAGGTAGCATATCGCTTTACGAGGCGGCACGAATATTTGCATCCTAGAATGATTTATTACAGGGTGGTTATTTTTCTTGCTGCCCTGTAATAAGCATAACGGGGTAGTAGCCGCAATTACAGGGTAGCAATGTTGCTTGCCGGGTAGTAGGTATTGATACTACCCGGCAGATATAACTTCCGGATAGAAGCCATATCTTCCAGGCGGCAGTATATTGTGCGGCGTAGAATATTGCGGGCCTTAACTATCAAGCGAAGATAGCGACGGCAGGGGAAGGGAAGTGCTCAAACAGACCTAAAACCCGTAAACCTAAAAACCAGCCCCAGAGACCTCTTCTCTTTCGTCCACTCTTCCTTCTCGATGACCTTGAGCTTTTCTAACTTGAGGAGAACATTTGTCAGCTGGCGACGCTCCACCCCGATCTCTTCCGCCAACTTAGGACCGGCCACACGATACTCTGCTTCACCTATCGCAACCGTGTTCTCAAAGATGATACGCAAGGCCGTTAAATGACTGGGCCGCAGCACGGCACTCAGTCTTTCTTCCAGCTCGGCATATCTCGCCGCATCGGAGGGAAGGGAACTGTTAACGGGAGACGCACCCTTGACCCTATTATCGTTCACGCCCGCGCGACGGGTCTGCTTTCTGACGGTACTGGCGGCTTCGGAAGAGGTTCGCTCGGCACCCTGAGCACCCACGGCAGCCGCCTCATGTCCGCCTGCGTCCTGCCCGGACGGCAAAGCGACAAGTGGGGCCCTGCGCACCTCGGCGACCTGAGGAGGCCGCTCGACGGCTTCTATTGATTCCTCTTCCCCCGCGAAGACTTCTCTTTCCGCAGCGTGATGCGGAGACGCCTCGTGCACCCCTTCGTCACTCTCGTCACTGCCCAACACCTTATCCAAATAAGATTCATCCCGCGGGCGCGGGGTCTCATCAGGCAGTTCAAATTTACGTCTTTGGGCCACAGAGATTCTTAGAATCGGCAGTACTCAAAATTCTGCGTAAACCCTCAAACCTCTTTGGAACCTGCGCCCCCGGCCGCCATCAGCGGCTCGACCTCAACTTCCTCATCTACACCCGCGCCGTCTTTCCTGGCCGGCATCCCCAACCTCGTCAAAAATTCATCGGTCAGCGCGGAGTAGTTCTGCGCACCGCGTGAATCCGGCGAATAGACCTGAATCGGCTGGTGTACGGCGGGGCACTCCTCAAGCTTCACGTTACGGTGGATGATCGTATCGAATACCAAATCCCCGAATTTACTACGAATACTCTTAAGCATGGTGGCGTTGACGCCGGTCCGCGCGTCAAACAACGTGATAACCATACCGAGGAGGGCGAGATCCTTGTTAGACCTTGAGGTCACTCGCTTGTAGGTCGAGAGCAGGTCTTGCAGACCCTCCTGCGCCATCGGCTGCGCCGAAATGGGGATAATGACGTGAGTCGATGCCGTCAAACTGGATATCAATAATTGACTCAAAGACGGTGGGTTATCAATGATGACGAAGTCGAACAGATCTTCGACCTCAAGCAGCTTCTCCCTCAAGACGTGGATGGAATCTGACGGCTCCTGCTCGAACTTCGCGAGCCCCAAGTTCGTAGGGATGATGGAAAGCCTTTCAACCTCCGTCTTGACTGCCGCATCGATAATTCGTACTTGCGCGTCCCCCGCGATCAGGTCTAAAAGGGTATGCTTGAACGGCTCTGGTGCGGGCGGCAGGAGATTACTTGTGAGATTCGCCTGCGGGTCACCGTCGATGACGAGCGTGCGGTAACCGCGGATGGCAAGCTCGGCGGAGCATGAACTCGCCGAAGAAGTTTTTCCGACTCCGCCCTTCTGATTGCTGACGCTGATAACAAACATCTCTTTGCCCCCATCCGATTTCGACATCGACTCCGCCGCCCGCGCCGAAAATTAAGAACCAGTACGCTGCCTTTGCAGCTCTTCGAGATCCGAGCGCTTAACGAGCTTGACCCGCTGATCGAGCGGGTCCTGTTCGTACTTAATGATGCCTTTGCTAATAAGAAGCGTCATCTTCGACATGCTGATGCCTAAAAATAGACGCGCCTTTGAAAGCTTCATCTTCTCAGGCCACTGGTTGGGGCCGTCACCCCCACCATTCACTACAGCCGTGCCGTTATTCTTTTGTTCCATCTCTTTACCTATAACTTCAGAGGAGTCCACCTTGAATTCAAGCCCTTTTAGCAAAGAACAATAAGGGTGTCAACGAATATCTTTGGAATATCTCGATAGCATTTGTTGACAATTTTCTTGTCAATTTCCTGCAACCCACACCATAATAGAGACTTACAGCCATCTCTGAAGATTTGATGATTAACCGCAAGTAAAGTTGCACAACATAGAACTACAATCTCTACAAAGAGATAGCTAATAACTCATAGCCTAATTGACGGCTCTTTGATACTATGCCGGACGACCGACGCGGATTCTTGCCCTGGCAGCCCTCTCCTCCGAGGAACACACTCATACTAGGCCGCCAACGGCTGGAGTTCTTTCATTGGCAGCAACGACTCGGTTCAGTTGTCGGAAGCCTCTACTCCCCTTAGAGAACTGCTAGGACGCCTTGCAAAACGTCCAGAGCAGCTTCGACGATAACGCTGGCAGGGCTGGCTTCCGGCTCCTGCTGTCCGCCCGTCGTATTCGTCTCCTGTAGGGTCGCACTGGCCGAAGTCGTAGCCGGTGCCGGATCGCCCGTCGTGCCGATCACGCCGCAATAAATGTCGCCACCAAAAGCACTAGAGGCGAACAACAGGGACAAAAAAAATGCGGCCGTCAGACTTTTAGCCTGTTTCATGTTTTTCTCCTTGGGTAGTCTCTGCTGAGGAGTTGCTCGGTTGATTGATTGGGTTAGCGAACCCGCCTACAAGCGCGGGGGAGGGAATAATACCACCCTTTGACAAGTTTCTTGTCAAGGCAAGGAGAAAGGTAGTCCTTACATGCCTTTACGCCACTCACTGAAGAAGCAGTTGGAGGAGGATGGACTGTCACCCGCTTCCAGGGCACTACTCCGCTGCCGGGTCGCTGGGGAATTGATCTCTTCAGGAAAGTATGCCGACGCCGCCGAGGCGCTCGGGGAATTTTGGCAAGGCGCCGGCGAACGCCCAGCCGTCGCCGGCTTCGAGGATCGGATCGCGGCCGAGGTACTTCTTCAATGCGGGACGTTGACGGGCTGGGTAGGTGAGTCCGAACACTTAGAGGGCGCCCAGGAGAATGCCAAGGACCTGATCTGTGAGTCGAAAGGTATTTTCGAGCGCCTGTCGGAAAGTGAGAAGACGGCGGAGGCGGAGACCGAGCTCGGCTACTGCTACTGGCGACTCGGCGAGTACGACAACGCGAGGGTGGTTCTCGAACAAGCCATCGAACACTTCGGCCAGTCAGACGGCGAGATGACGGCACTAGCTCACCTGAGACTCGCTATCGTAGAGGCCACGACGAAGCACTACGAAAGGGCACTCGAGATACTCAACTCCTCATCACACCTCTTCGAGCGCGACGGCAGGAGCGACGCGCTCAGGGGGAAGTTCTACGTTAACCGCGCCACCGTACTGAAGAACATAGAAGACCCTACCAAGAAGGAAACTTACACCGACCTCGCCCTACTCGATTACGCCGCCGCCAGCTACCACTTCGATCAGGCCGGGCACAAGAGCTACCGGGCGGCCGTCGAGAACCAACTCGGCCTCCTCCATCACGCGAGGGAAAGTTACGGCGAGGCCCACGGCCACCTAAACTTAGCTCGCTCCCTTTTCGTCCAACTCAGAGACCGCACACACGTCGCCCAGGTCGACGAAGCCATCTGCCGCGTCTTCATCTCGGAAAGGGAGTATTTCGAGGCCGAGGAGGTCGGCCGTTCGGCCGTCGTCATGCTCGAAAGAAGCGAAGCCCGTGGACTACTCGCCGAAGCTTTGATTTCACTCGGCACGGCGGAGGCGCGTAACGGGAGGACGGTTCTCGCCAAAGGCAGTTTCACAAGGGCGGCCGAGATAGCGAGCCTCGCCGGGGAGCGAGACATGGCGGCCTCCGCCCATATAACACTGCTCGAAGAGTTACTCCCGCACCTCGACGAGGAAGCGAGGACCGAGCACTACGACGCGGCGGACTCCCTCCTCAGACAATGCGCCCCGCCGGCGCTACTCGACCGTCTGAGAATCTGCGCCAAGACCATCATCACAACCAGGAAGGAAGCCAAGCAGAAGACGACGTTCGTCACACCCGACGCCGAGACAATAGACTGGCCGAACTTCACGCTCACCGAGGTACTCCGCCAATACCAGCGCTCCTTCGTCGAGCGCGCACTCGAAGAGGGCGGGAGCGTTACCAGGGCCGCACAGCTCCTCGGCTTCAAACACCACAACTCACTGAACGACATTTTGAAGAGAAGGGGTAAGGAGTTGTCCGGCGCCGCGCCCCCGGTTAAAAAGCGAAAGAGGTTGCCGCAAAAGACCGCGAGCAAGGGAAACTAAACCGGGGACGCCGGCGCCCGCGTGAAAATTTTGCGGCCGGCAGTAAGCGAAGATGTGGTAGGGTGAAGACCTCAAAGAAGGGCGCTGACATGACTGGCGGCGCGGGACGAATGACGAGCGTCCCGCGCCGTCGCCCTTAACAGAAACCCTCCCGCCCCAAGGACACACGAAGACAGCTCATTCGAGAACCCCCGCCGCGATCATTGCCGCCAGCTCCCTGAAACTTACCCCCCCCGGCCCCCCGACGCGTTCTACAATCTGAGCGAGCAGTTGATCGCCCGAACGAAGTACTCGAATCATCCCTCGCGCACGCGCGAACTCGCCGGCCGACTTCGCGCAGAGGCAAGCCCCGAACACACCTTCCCACCTCGAAGGATCCTCATCCGTCATCCGTTTGAAATATAGTTCCGCCCTGGTCAACTCCCCGGAACATAGCGACGCCATACCTTTCAAGTACAGCAAATCAATTAGCTCCTCGCCCTCACTCTCCTCAATCGCGGACGGTTGAAGTAATTCGTCCGCGTCGGCCGTGCGGTCCGTCAACAGCAAGAGCGTCGCGTAGTCCCGCAGCACCCCTCCGCCGACTCTGCCAACACTCAAAACCCTCTCGAAGAGAACAGCCGCCTCCGCGGCCAACGCCTTGAACACCTCTCCGGTCGCATCCGCCTCGCCCATCAGTGCCATGTAAACGCCGGCGCGGCCGCACACGGCTTCAAATATTTCCCCCCTCATCTCGATCACGTAATCGTAAACCTCGCCCGCCTCCACAAACAGTCCCAACTCAAACAGAGCCCGCCCCGCCGAAAGCATCGCCGGCGTATCACGCGCCAGCACGCCTGACAACACCAGCCCCTTCACCTCGATGGCTGAGGCCACAGCGCCGTCGAATTCATCGGCCCCGAATTCACTCGCGTAACTGCTATCAACCATTCATCCCTCCGCCGAAAAGTGCACTAATTCTTGCACATATACTTTAACTCCTTTTACGGTAGTAAATAAAAGTGCAATTTTTGTTGCACTTATTAAGAGCTATTTGTTATTTTAACGACTGCCTCCCACCCCCGGCCGAGGCCATTAATGATCGAGCCTGCCATTCACACATCTCCGAAAGTAAGTCCACACGTCTCAGCCTCGGCTCGGCGTGCCGGCCCGCGGTGTATCTCCGAAGGCGATTCCCGCTTCCTTAAACAGACCTACGGGCAAGTTAACTCTCAGGGAACAGATCCCGTTCTCCTTCCGTCACGCCCCGACAAACTCAAATCGACTATGCGGGAACGGGCCGGAGTTGTGGTAACTTTAGCGCCAGTAGCCAGAGGTACACGCGAGCAGTTGCCCGGCCAAGCCCTGTCCGGGTACGCGCCCTCCCGCTGCATTGTTGAAGGGTCGTTAGTTAAGCGTAACCGAACTCTTAATAGCTATAACCCGGCTGCCCATCTGCCGGACGTGCCTTCTCTCGGGCCGTCCGACGTAGGGTATGGCCGAGCGCGTCTAGTTGTACCGTCGCGTCGGTGTGAGAGCGGAGGTGTCGCCCGAAAGGGCGATTCACACGCACTTGTCGAGCGAGCGCGGATCACTTCGGTCGTGCGAGTCTCAGTCCGCCCTCCTGCGGCACGCCCGCGGGGAGATGGGGGCGGAGCCATGACGCGCGCCGATGACCTGCTCAGGTCAGGGCGCTACTTCGCGCAGACCGGACTCTACGACGAGGCGCGCGCCGCGCTGGAGCAGGCCGCCAGAGTCTTCGAGTCGGAATCCGATTTCGAGCGCGCCGGGCTCGCGCAGCTCGAAATCATCGAAGTACTCTTCGAGCACCTCAACGCGGAAGACATCGCCGCCGCCTACGAGCTGGCCGACAGCCACTTGGAGAAGGCGGGGGGGGCGAAATCCCTGGAACGCCTCCGCGCCTGCGCCCGCAAGATCATCGTCAGTCCCGCCGACATCGTCTTACCCGAGTTCGAGTCGAGAAGCTTCATACACGCCTCGAAGTCTTCGGCCGAACTCATCAAGCGGGCGCGGCGCTACGCCAACACTGGACGCCCGATACTTGTCACCGGCGAGTCGGGCACCGGCAAGGAATGCCTGGCCCGCCAGATCCACTCCTGGCACGGCGGCGGCACGTTCCAAGTCGTCGCCTGCTCTTCCGTCCCCGACGGCGCACTCATCACCCACCTCGACAGGCCCCCGTCAGACACCGTCTACCTGAAGGAAGTCGCAGAACTCACCGTGCTGAACCTCAACCTCCTTCTCAAAGCAGTGCGGGGGAGGCTGAAGCGGAAGCGCCCGGCCAAGCCGAAATCCCCACGCCTCATCTTCTCGTCCAGCCGCGACCTGAGCGAAGAAGTGCGTCTGGGGCGTTTCCTCTCAGACCTCTACGGCGCGCTCCGGCAGACGCACCTCGTCATACCCCCCCTCAGGGAGAGGCCCGACGACATCCCCGCCCTGGCTAATCACTTCATCGCCGACTACGCCGGGCGCTACAAAAAGTCCGTCGAGTTTACACCGGAGGCGATCAGGGCGCTGCGAAGTCTCCCGCTGCGCGGTAACGCTCGCGAGCTTCGCTCGCTCATCGAGCTCACTTTCGCCTCAGCCGAATCGGGCACCAGGATCACCGAGTCGGCCGTAGACCTTCTGCTCCACACTGGCCCGCGCGAAGGCGCCGACCTGGCCAAGCCGCTCGCGAACCGAACTCTCACCCAAGAAATGCTCGACCACGAGAGGCGTCTCATCACGATTGCACTTGAGTCGTCGAATGGAAACATCAGCCTCGCGTCGAGGCAGCTCGGCATCGGTAGGGCGAACCTCTCGCGGATTCTCCAGACGCGCCAGAAGGGGCTCTTAGAGGAACGCCTCCAGGGCAGGCCCCCGGCCAAAGGGGAGGGACGTAAGCGGAGAGCATAGTAGAAGCCCTAAGACGGGGACGTAAACCATATCCCGACTCACCCGGAGCAAATTACGATGCGCAAGACGAATGACGACATCGCGCTCGAGCATCTCACCAAGGGCAGCCGCCTGCTGCTCAGTCGTAAGCTCGAAAAAGCCATCACCGAACTCAAGCTCGCCATCCAGGCGCAACCCCGACTGGCGGAGGCCCATTACCGCGTCGGCACCGCCGAGGCCGAACTCGGACGCCACGACGAGGCCGTGGCCGCCTTCAGGCGCGCGCTGGAGATAGCACCCGGCATGACGTACGCCTCCTTCTCGCTCGGCCGCTCGCTGGCGGCGGCCGGGGACGTAGGCGGCGCTCTCACCACCGTCTTCGACGCGCTCGACCGCGCCCCGCAAGAGGCAGTCACTGAAGGGGAAGGGATTCTGACTTCGATCTACGGCTCGGTCGGCGACGCCGTCGAAGTGATAAAGACACTCCGGCGCGCGGTCTTCTGGCGACCGACCAGCTTCCACAGGCGCTTTGAACTGGGCGTCGCCCTCGCCAACGCCTCAGACCACCGCGGGGCCGCATCGGCCTACGCCTGCTGCACCGCCATCCGCCCCGCCGACGTACGAGCGCGCTGCGCGCTCGGCCTGGCGCTCAGAAACCATGGAGAGCTGTCGGAAGCCTCCCGTGTCCTCGAAATCGCCACCCGCCTCCCGGACAGCAACTACGTCGCACAATACCTATTGGGCCTCGTGCATTCCGAGTCCGGGCGGCACGAGGCCGCGCTCGCCTGTCTGCTCACGGCCGCCGCCATGCGCCCCGGCACCCCCGAAGTCCTTTATCAACTTGGTCTGGCACACGAAGTGCTCGGGCAGGTAGGCGAGGCCGAAAGGTGCTTTGAAGAAAGTTCGAGGCTTGAACCCGGCAACGAAAGTTACCGCCTCGGGCTGGAGAGGCTGCGCACCGGTGAGGGGGCCGCGCTTCGGCGCGCGGTCGCCTGAGAGTGACCGAACGGGCATGATGGGAAACGAGGGAGACATCCTAAAGAGTTTGGCGGCGCACTTGAGCGACGGCGTCGTCACCGTCAACGAGTCGGGCAAGGTCGTTTCCGTCAACGACGCACTGACCGCACACACGGGATATTCGACGGCCGAGGTCATCGGCCGCAGCTTCGCCACGCTCTTCCCACCCTACCCGGAATCGACCGGCCGCCACCCGCTCGAACAGACCCTCCTCCGCGGCGAGGTCACGAGCTACGCCACCAAATTCCGAGGCCGCACGTTCGACGTGACGTTGCTCCCCTGCCGCGTCGAAGGCCCCCTCCCCGCGGCCTCAGCCAGGGCGGTCGCCGTCGTAAAATCCGACGTAATGACGGCCGACCCGCGCGCCGCACGCCTACAAATGGTCGGCCTCTTCGCGACCGGCGTCGTGCACGACGTGAACAACGACTTGACGGCCATCTTCGGCAACATCCAGATGGCCGAAGCCCACCTCGGCGAGATCGAGGAGGGCGGTGACGAGCCCGCCGCCCTCGCCGCCCGCAAAGCCCGCCAACACCTCTCGGACGCCGACAGAGTCACCAAGCACACCTCCGCCCTCGCACGACATCTGCTCGCGTACGCCAGGCAGAGGGAGCCCGAGAGGGAGGCGATTAACGCCAACGACACGATCCGCGAAACCGTCGAGCTCACCCGGAAGTTGATGAGCCCGAACATAACCATCGAGCTTCGTCTGGAAGAAAGCCTCCGACCCATATTCTGCGAGAGGACGCAGTTCGACCGCATCCTGACGAACCTCCTCCTGAACTCGTGCGAAGCCATGCCCGACGGCGGCCGCATCCGCATCGAGACCGCCGAGGAGAACCTCGGCGAGTCGTTCAAATCATCACGCCCCGCCTGGGCCAAGACCGGCTGCTTCGTCCGCCTGAGTGTCATCGACACGGGGAAGGGGATGGACGACGGCACGCTCAAAAGGATCTACGACGACTTCTTCACCACCAAGGCCGGCGGCATGGGTATCGGCCTGAGAAACGTCTACCACATCGTCAAAGATCACGGCGGGATGATCGAGGCGAGCAGCCGCCCCGGCGAGGGCTCCCGCTTCGACGTATACCTTCCTCCCGCGGAGCAGAGGAGTGTCACCCGCGCCGAGGAACACGCGGGCGATGCCTCCCCGCGAGTGCTCCGAGAGGCAAGGGGGAGCCGCCTGGTCATGGTCGTCGAGCAGCACGAGCCGCTCCGCAAAATCATGGAGGTTATGCTCCGGCAGGCCGGCTACAGGGTGGTCAAGTTCGAGGCGTCGAGACGGACGGAAGGTTTATTGGAGATGATGTCTAAGCGCGACGTCGTAGTTGACGTGGCGGCCATAGACCTGAGCCTGCCCGCCGAAGAGGTGCGGGCACTTATTCGCAAGGTCAAAGATTCCAACGAGGCCGCCTCAGTCCTTCTGACCAGCGCCACGGAGAACGAGGTCCCCGAGCATCTGAGCGCGCCCGGGCTGCGACTCCTGAGAAAGCCCTTCAACGGCTACCAGCTCGTCGGCGCGATAGACGCGTACATCGAAGGCTCCGGCGGAGACGAGGGGAAGGGGATGTGCGTGACCGCCAACGCCGGCCGCGCCGATGCGCTCCTACACAAATAGCACGGCCATCTCACTCGTCCACTTCTGAGTCCCCGTCCTGTGACACACCGGCCCCCCGCGTACCCCGCAGCTTGAACTTCCTTTGCAGCGTGCTCCTATCGACCCTGAGCACCTCCGCGGCCCGGGAAAGATTCCCGTTCACCCTCTCGTACACCATGTGCACGTGCCTCTCAGCCACCTCTTCGAGCGGCAACACGTCTTCGAGCGGCGGCAGGTCGGCCTCGGGCTGTGCCGTAGACTCCCTCCCAATCGGCTCGACTTCCGGCTCCTCGACGACGTAGCCGACTGCCTTCTGTATCTTGTCGGGCAAGTCGGAGATTCTTATCAACCCGTCACAAACCGAGACTGCGCGGATGATGGCGTTCTCCAGCTCGCGGACGTTGGCCGGCCAATCGTACTTCTTCAGCGCCGCCTTCACGTCCGGGGGGCAACAGACCGTACGGTTGAGCTTCGTCGCCTCCCGCGCGATGAAGTGCATCGCCAGCGGCTCTATGTCCTCCGGCCTGTCCTTCAACGACGGTATTACCAGAATCTCCTGGTTGATTCGGTGATACAAATCCACCCTGAACTCGCCGGACTCGACACACGCCTCGATGTCCTTGTTAGTAGCGGCGACCACCCTCACGTCTATGTCAAGATACCTGTTCGAGCCGACCCTTCTAATCTTGCCCTCCTGAAGTGCGCGCAGGAGTTTGACCTGAAAGGCGGGCGTCGTCTCTGTAATCTCGTCGAGGAAGATGGTGCCGCCGTGTGCGTCTTCCAGCAGCCCGACGCGCTCACGGTCGGCCCCGGTGAAGCCGCCCTTGGCGTGGCCGAAGAGTTCCGTCTCGAGGAGCGTCTCGGTCAGGGCTCCGCAGTTGATGGCGACGAACGGCTTTCCTGACCTCTTGCTCTGGCGATGCACCTCGCGCGCGACCAACTCCTTGCCGGTCCCGGTCGGGCCGGTGATGAACACGCTCATATTCGTCGGCGCTATCTTGAAGAGCCGAGTAGCCACCAGCGTCATCGCCCGGCTCTTCCCGACGATCCCGCGTTCGACGAAGCTTTTGGGAGTCACCACCGTCCCCGAGTCGGGGGGGTTCGTCTGGTCCTGCACTTTGCGCAGCAGCCCGAGGATGTCGGAAGGGAAGAAGGGCTTCGGTAGGTAGGCCATCGCACCCGTCGAGAGCGCCTCCATCGCCTCGTTGATGCTCCCCTCGCCGGTGATCATCACGACGCGGATGCCCCTCTCGATGAGCCGCGGCAAAAGGTCCATCCCCGTCTGTTCGCCCACCAGGTACTTGTCGAGTATCACGAGGTCGAAGCGCTCGTGCTCGAGGACGGCCTCGGCAGCCAAGACAGAGTCCGCCTCCACCGCGACGCAGTTGGCGCCTTCCAACGTCCCGCAGATAGACCGCCGAATCGACGGGTGGTCATCGACGATCAGCACCGCCAGCCCCGGCCGCTCGGCCGCCTCTTCAACCGCGCCCGCCAACACCTGAGTCATATAACTCTCCCGAAAAAGAAGTCACCGCGCCCGCGCGCCCCGTCGGCCCACGCCTACAGTTTGAATTGTCATCTTCGACCTGACGGGAATTCCGGCGGGCGACGGGATTCCCGTCACCAAACCTAAAGGATGGACAACCTCCGCCCGCGCGACACGCGCTCACGAATCTGCGGGCACCATGCAACTCGTCTGCCGGTCGAAAACTCTCGTAAACCTTAATCCAGACCGCCCGAATACTTCAATCTCCCGCACAGGCCGAGGGCACGACCGGCGCTATTGCCGCAACCTGCGGCAGTCGAGAAGCCGTCCTCCTGCCCGACACCCGATTTTATCCGCCTTACTGCCACGGCACAAAAGATGCTTTGAAGCCCCCGCAGGCGGGCGCCGCAACCACGTCGTACCGCCCGCCCGGAAAGACTAGCGCAGGTATCCACAAGCCCGGGCCCCGACCTTATACGACCGGCGTAAAACTTATCCCGAATAACTAAAGAATGATGATGACCCCCGATCAATACCCGACTCGGCGCCGCTCGTCGGCGCCTGTCCGCCGCCGAAGCGCGCGTCAGGCAGCGTCGCTCAAGGCCCAGCGGGGGCACAGCCTTGTCGAGCTGCTGATCGTCGTGGTCATCATCATGATTGTGGCAAGCCTGGCGTTCGCACGGTTCTCAGGCCGCGAGGATGGCGTACGTCTGGGGCAGGACGTTGCGCGCCGCATCCGCGAGCGCCGGGCAGCCGCAATCCAACTCAACACGCAGACGACCGCGACTCAGCTCCAGCAGTTCGTCCAGCCACCGGTCACCATCGACTTCGCCGACCTCGCCACGACGCGCTCGCTGAGGCTCGAAGGCACGGACGGCAACGGCGACGGCAACGACGACACCTCCGGGCTCCCGCTCACGCACTTCATACCGCCCGCCGCGGCAGGCGCCGCAGGCACTTGGGCCTACGCCTACGAGGGCAGCCCGTTGGATCTCCCCGCGCGCTGGCGTTTCGCATCCACGGCGGGAGACCTCAGTCCCATCCCGGCGATCCCGCTGGGCACGCCGACGACCGCCATCAGTTTTACCCGCGAGGGCAAGGTGGCGAACCTTCCGGCCGCCGCGGGCACGACCGACCCCGCACGCGAGTCTCCATTCCCGGCCGTCTACCTGACGGACGGAAGTAACGCCTACGCCGTGGCCGTCCACCCGACGGGGCTCGTCGAATTCTGGCGCTGGGACGCGTCGGCAAACGCCTGGAAGGGCTACGCCGACAGAACAGTCAACTCCGGGGGCTAACACGATGCGAAGTTCCCACAGCAGAAGAGGCGAGAGAGGCGCGTCCCTGATCGAATACCTGATCGGGGCGGCAATCCTTTTCCTGATGCTCGTGGTCGGCGCCGCCGTGATGGCGAAAATGAACTCGACCACGGCCGCCTACCTCGAAGTCAGCGAGCTGGAGCAGCAGCGCAGCGACCTGGCCGACACCCTGCGCACCGACTTCGACGGCGCCGGCCGCAACCTGACGAGGGCCGAGCCTTCGGGGACCGGAACCGAGTACTGGACAGCCCCGTCGGACTCTTACTACTCGGTCTCGCCCGGCACCATCACGCGCACGCTCTCCAACGCCTCGATGCCCTGGAAGGATGCCACGCGCGGCTTCGGCTCCGGCCTCGGCTACATCACGTTCACGGGGAACACCCCGACCTTCCACGCCGAGCTTTTGGGCGCCGACGGCGCCTCGCGGCGTATCAGCATCTCGAACAACACCGTCTACCTCTACGAAGACAACAACCTGTCCGCGGCGTCCTTCTCCTGGCCGGGCACCGCGCTCGTCACGCCGCACCAGGCCGGCGACACTTACCGCATCGCGATTGCGGACACGCCGACGGGAAGGGCCGTCTGCTACTACCGCGGCCGCGCGGGGACTGAGACGCTCCTCTACCAGAGCACGAAGCCGCTGCCGGCCTACCCGATAACCCCGAGGCTCGCGATCTACAACACCGGCTCTTTCAGTGACCTGAAGATTTCGGGCGGCCCCATCATCCCGCTCATCGACGGCGCGGTGCAGACCGCGCCCCTCCCCTTTGACAGGGGGCAAAGGCTCACCGGGCCCGTCACCATCAACGGCAACACCGTCACCCTCCTCTCAGGCGATCCGGACACGGACGTTCTTTACAACAAGGGCCCTGTGGTCGGCACCGGCACCGGCACGTTCCTCCCGCTCGCGTTGCCGAAGCGCGGCACCTTCAAGGCGGGCGACTACGCCCTGCTCACCGACTACCAGTCGGCCCGATCAGGACTCTACAAGGTCACGTCGCTCGACACGTCGAACGGGGCGATAACCCTGACGCTAGTCGTGCAGTCGGACGCCGCGTGGGGGCGACTCTGGTCTGACCCCTCAGACCCGCTCCCCTCCTGGCCCACCGGCAGCACCCTCGTCAAGCTCCTGCCTCCCGTCACCTATCAGGTGTCGGCCGACAGCCGCCTCGTGCGGATGGAGGGTAGTCGCCCCGCGACCGCGGCCTTCGGCGTCCGCTCAGCCTCCTGCACGGAACAGTCGACGGCCGTCTCGAAGAGCTACGTCCTCGCGGTCACGCTCGCGGCCGAAGGCTTCCAGACGGATCAGTCGGCCGCCTCCGAGCCACGCGACACCGTCGAATACAAGTCGTCGCCGCCGGCACTCAACCTCTTTAACAACGAACTCAACACGACGCGGTAGCACCCCATGAGAATACTACGACCGAAAAAGAATGAGGCCGGCGGAGCACCCCGCACGCAATGCGGCGTCTCGTTCGACAGGACGACCGCGTCGGTGGCCCTGGCCGACAGGGACGCCGCCGGACGAATCTCCGTCCGCCGCGTCGCCGCGTTCGAGCCGATGGCGGCGCAGATCACCTCCGACGTTGTTCTCTCCACCATCGGCGGCTGGAGCGGGCACACCGACCGCACGTCCCTCCCGGTCAGCGCCGCCGACGACGACGAGCAGATCCTATCTTTACTGCTCGAAGCGCAGGCCCAGAACGAGGGCACGGTCAACCTCCGCTTCACCTTCACCAGAACTCTCGACGGCAGGGTGGTGCTCACACAGGCGCTGCGCGCCGAGGCGGAGGAATCAGTCTCCTCTCTGCGGTCGTGGCTCTCGTCGCAGCGCGTCACTGCCGCGGCTCCCGTCCCCCTCGGCCTCGACACCGCCACCCGGAGCGTCGCGCGCCTCTGGCTGAGCGGCCCCGTCGTCAGGGACGAGCTGAAGCCCGGCGCGACCGTTGCGATTCTCGTCGTCGGCGAGGACGGCTACGGCCTCGCCCTGTGGGGCGCTAACGCGGGACTGGTCTACGAGACGGGCGAGCGATTCAAGCCGGGGGCCAACGAGGTACAGCTCGCGTCACACATCACCAGCAAGCTCTCCAACTTCGTCGCCCCGGCGACCGTTGACAAGCTCGGGCTGCCGCCAGTCAAGCACCTGGTCGTGGCCCTCTCCGAGAGGATCAGGCCGCACCTCGTCGAGTTCCTTAACACCGCGGAGGCTCTCAGGGAGATCGCCTTCGAGCGCCTGCTGATGGAGAGTCCTGACGGCGGCGACAGCATCGCGCTCGACCTGCACTCCGCCCTCGCCGTCGGCGCCGTCTCCGACCCCGACCTCGTCCCGACGGTAAACCTCTCGGCGGAGCTGACCGACCAGATCGCCGAAGTCCAGAGGCTGAAGCAGACCGACGCCCTCACGGTCTTCAGCCGGCGGCGCGAGGCCGTCGCCTTCGCCTGCCTGACGGCGCTGGCCTTCGGTCTCCTCTTCGTCGGCGCGGGCTGGGCGCTGCGCAGGGCCGACGCCTCCACCCTCGACCGCCAGATCGCCTCCGAGAAGGCGACTGCGGCGAGGCTCAAACAGGCCAACGCCGACTATGAGTCCGCGAAGGCCAACTTCGCCGTCATCACCAACCTCATCTCCCAGATCACGACGCTACGCGCCAAGCAGGCCGACGCCTACCAGCTCCTCGTCGAGCTCAACAGCCGCTGGCCCCGCGGCACGCCCTGGTACGTCTCGGAGGTGAACAGCACCGGGAACCAGCTTGAAGTAAAGGGCAGGGCGCGCGACGAGCAGGCCGTGACGATGTTCGTCCGCGCGCTCGAAAATTCCGAGGGCCTCTTCGCCAACGTCACCGAGAAGCATGACGAGCCCAACCGGGGCAACGCCGGCCCCGCCCCGCTCGCGCCCACGCCCGCCGCGCAGAAGACACAGCCCGTGGTCGAATTCGAGGTCAGGGCGATCTACAGCCCGACCAAACCCGCCGCCAACGCCGCCGCGCCTGCCGCCGCACCGGCCCCGCCGGCCGCACGCTGAAGACGAAGGGGAGAGAAGTGAAAGACAGAAGAAGAACGGAACGGAAAAAGGGCCGCGGGGGCGAAAGCATCGCCGGCCACGTCGTCAAGGCCGGGCCCGCCAAAGCCTTCGCCGTCTCGGCCGTGGTCTCGCTGCTGCTCGCTGCGCTCGGTTATTGGCTCATCCTCATGCCGGCCGACGCCGCCAACAGGGCCAAGAGTGAAGAGCTGCGCGAACTCCGCAAGCAGAACGCCGTCGCCGCGCTCGTGCAGGACACGCGCCCGACGTTCATGGAAGAGTACCGGAACGCGAAGGCCGTCTACGTCACGGCGCGGGAGCTGCTGCCGACCAGCACTGAGCTGTCGCGTGTGATGTCCACCGTCCAGGCCATCGCGCGCAAGAACAACGTCAAGTTCACGAGCTTCGACGCCCGCTCACTCGGCGGCAAGTCTGCGCTCGACCCCACCGGGGCGCCCGCGCCGCCCGCGCCGCCCGCCGACGGGAACGCCGCCGCGCCGGCCCCGGATATAAAGAACGTACTCAAAGAGCGCGTCATACCCATCCAGGTCGTCGGCCGCCACGCGGCGGTGATGAACTTCTTCCGCGAAGTGGCCGGCTACGTCCTCATCATCCACGCGCGCGACCCGAAGATTCAATCCCTCAACGGCCAGGAGTCCGTCAACGTGCAGCTCGTCTCCTTCGAGGCCCCGCCGAGCGGCGCGCTCCCGGCCGACCCGCCCGATCTATACCGGGCTTCACTCGCTTCGGCGGCCGGAGGAGGCCAGTGATGAGAGCCACCGTCAATAAGAACAACGACTCCGCGCGCGGCCGTCGCCGCTTCAGCGTGCTCACGATCATCCTCTCGGCCGCAGTCGGCGTCGCCCTCGCCTGGGGCGAACACGGCGCACTGGGTGAGGGCGGGAGTCCGGAGTTCGGGCCTCGGCAGATGGCAGAGGCGCGCAAGGAGGCGGAGGCCAAGATCCCCCGCCTCGCCCCGGACACCGAGGCGAAGCTCGAAGCGGCGAACTTCCCCGAGCTGCCGCCGGTCTCGACCGCGGTAGACCCTTCGCTCGACCGCGCCGGCATCTCCGGCACACGACCTTCCTTCGCCGCGGGAC
Source organism: Pyrinomonadaceae bacterium (assembly GCA_045807805.1). Classification (GTDB taxonomy): domain Bacteria; phylum Acidobacteriota; class Blastocatellia; order Pyrinomonadales; family Pyrinomonadaceae; genus QHXN01. The sequence continues at coordinate 195,855 of JBJMGR010000232.1, forward strand.
TCTTCCCCGGCGGTGGGCTGAGGCAGGCCGCGCCTCAGCTGCCGGCGCAGCCGCCAGTCCCCGACCTGGCGGCCCGCGTCGCCGCCTGGCGCGAAGAGTACCGGGCGGCCCTCGGCGCGAGCCCCCAGCGCCAGCGCCCGCCGCGGACGAAGATTTACCTCCTCTCGGAACTCTCGCCGACGGGCAGGGTGCGGATTAAGGGGACGCAGTACGTCTACTTCCGCAGTTCGGCCGACAAGACGGAATTCTCCGTACCGGTCGGTACTCAATTCTTCGACGCCGAGTTGATCGACGTAGGCCCCGACGGCCCCGTCTTCAGGCTGAAGAACGGCACGACCAGGACGGTCAAGTACCAAGCCTGCAACGACGCCGCCGCGCAGTCGATGACCCCCACGGCCGAGCCCGCGGCTGAAGAGTCGGCCAAGTCGGCCCCGAAAGAATAAAGACCGATTGTAAAAGGAACCCCCGTGATGAAGCTTAAACGAATAGCCATCCTGCTGCTGACGGCCGCCCTGGCACTCCAGTCGGGCGCCCTCCAGCCCCGCGCCTTCGCCCAGACCGTCCGGGCGGCGCTCTGCACCGGGCTCGTACTCCAGTCGGGCTCCGGCGTCGCCGGGGCCGACGTGCGCCTCAGGTTCGACGGAGAGCCCGACATAGTCGCCTCGACCAACGCGAGCGGCAAATTCGTTTTCGCAAACATCAAGACGGGCTCCGGGCTCCTCATCGCGAAATACGGCAAGAAGTCCGCCACGCGCTTCGTCAGGATAAGCGACGGTGAGAACGCGGCCGACATCGACCTCGACCAGGACGACCTGACGGCGTTACGCAAGCCTGGGCCGCCCTCAGCCGAGCCGTCGCCGAAAGTCACGCCCACGCCGGTGTCCGCCGTCCCGATGACCGTCCCGGTCGCCAGCTACACGTCCGCCGGTACGGACTCCCCGGCGAACAAGGCGGTCGCCGCGGCGCCGGAGCCGCCCGCGCCACGCTACTCCTCGCCGCTCTGCGACCCCAAGTACAGGGGCGAGCCAACCGACTTCGAGTTCCCGTCTTCCATCACGCTCGGCGGCCTGGTCGATAAGCTCAACACCGCGTTCGCCGCGAGAATACTCCTCGACAACGACGTGCAGCAGTTGCCCGTCACCTTCACCCTCTCGGACGGCCCCTGGACTTCGGTGCTCCGCTCGCTCCTGGTGCTCAACGACCTCGACACCATCTGCCTCGACGACGGCCTCGTCGCCATCGGCAAGCGCGTCAAGATTCAGCAGATTCAGGAGCAACGCCGCCTGAGCGCCCCGCTCATCTCCGACTACATCGAGGTCAAGAACCTCCAGGCCGCCGAGGGCAGTCCCGTAGACCCGTCGGGACAGCCGCAGTCGGCGGCAGCCTCCACACTCGACACGTTGGAGACGCAGGTGCGCGAGCTGCTGCGCGCCTCGGACAAGCGCGCCGAGTTCCGCCGCGTCCCCGGCACCAACATCTTCTACATCGCCGCGACGGCCGACCAGATAGACCGCGCCAAAGAGTTAATCGCGCTGGCAGACCGGCCGCCATACCAGGTGTACATGGAGGCCCTCATGTACACCGTCAACAACACGCAGCGCAAGGCGCTCGGCGGAGAGTTGGCCGTCGTCGTCGGCAACGGCGCTGGGACGAACCTCGGCGGCGTCACATCACTTCCGAACGGTAGGACGGGCGGGAACGGCGGCAGCGGGGACGGCACTTCCGGCATTAACCCCGGCGGCATCCCCGGCCTCGGAACCGGATTCACCCAGCCCTCAGGACTCTCCGTCCCCAGCCCGACCGTGTCCGTCGGCGCGACCGGCATCTTCGGGACCGCGCAGTTCGCCTTCCAGTACACGGCCGCACAGTTCAAGGGCCTGCTCAACGAACAGGCCCGCCCTAACGGGATCGTCATGAGCGGCCAGACGTTCCGGATAGACTCGGGCCTCCAGATACCCATCACCATCCCGGCAATCGTCAACGGGGGCACCACCAACGGACAGCTCCGGTTCCTCGAAGCCGGCATCATCGGCAACATCACGCCCTTCGTGAGCCCGGACGGAAAGACACTCACCGTCCGCGTCAGGCTCGAAAAGAACAGCGTGGACACGAGCGTCGCCGGCGAAGGCGGCAACCCCGGCATCAACCGCAACAGCGCGCAGACCACCTTCCAAGTGCCGGACGACGTGACGGTCGTCATCGGCGGTCTCTCGACCGACTCGCTCTCCGACTCGCTGACGAAGGCCCCGTTCCTCGCCGACATCCCCGGCATCGGCGAACTCTTCAAGAAGAAGGAGAAGAACGAGATCCGCACCCGCTTCTACTACGCCATCCGGTTCAAGATCATCCAGCGCGGCCAGCCCTTCCCGCAGATACAACTGCCGTCGGACGCGAAGACGGACTTCCCGACCGCGCCGCAGCCGCAGAAGCCGTCCGCCTACCAGGCGCACCCGTAACCGGAAAGCGAATAACAGACCGCCGGAGCCACGTAGTCATGAGCACATCGAGCGACCAGCAGAGGCCAGAGGCCGCCGCCGCCGCCCACGGGGGCAGGATACAACTCTCCGCGTCAGTCGAAGACGCGCGGTCCACGCGACTCGCGAAACTCGCGCTGCTGCTGCCCGAAGCGGACGCGCGCTCCAACCAGGCCATCATCCTCGACCAGAAGGACGGCACCTACTACGTCGGGATGATCGGCCACCCCAACTTCGTCAACGAGAAGAACGTCACCCGCATCATCTCCGCCACCACGGGCGACCCGTACGTCACCGTCGAGGCCAGGCCGATCCAGCCGGAAGAGTTCGAGGCCCTCTTCGAGACGGCCTACGCCAGCGAGTTCGCCGCCATCGCCAGGGTCGGCGAAGCGGAGCCGCACCGCGCCGTCTCTTGGAGCGACATCAACCCGCAGAGCGCGGGGGGGGCGGGCGGGCGCGACGAGCCGGCGGTGGAATCGGCCACCGGCTTCACCGTCTTCGTCGAGCACGTGCTGCGCGAGGGCGCGCGGCGCGGGGCGAGCGACGTTCACTTCAAGCCCGGACCCAAACACGGCGGCATCTACCTCGAAATCAACAACGAACTCTACCCCTACTCGGAGAACGTGCCGAAGGCCGAGCACGAAAAGGTTATCCGCACGCTCGCCGACATGGCCGGCGTCAATGAGTACGAGCTGCCCTACGGCAACAAGGACTCCTCCATCCAGATGATGCTGCCGGCGGCGGGCCGTGCCGACGCGTTGTCCACGATGCGCCTGAACGCCGTACCCGCCCTCGACGGCATCGACGTGACGGTGCGCTACCTCAACCAGACATTCCGCGACTTCCACGAGATGGGTCACGAGCCGGAGCAGACGGAACTCTTCATCAAGAAGGCGCAGCTCCACCACGGCATCAACATCGTCACCGGCACCACCGGCTCGGGCAAGTCCACGCTGCTCGAAGCCATCCTGCGCCGCGCCACCGCCGACAGGAAGAAGAACACGATCAACATCGGCGAACCAATCGAGTTCGAGGACCACTGGCGCACGCAGATCCCCATCACGAAAGACTACCAGTGGGAGATGGCGCTCGAAGCCGCCCTGCGCAAGAACCCGAAGATCATCGTCCTCGGCGAGATACGCAACGAGGAGGTCGCGCGCATCGCCTTCCGCGCCGCCTACACCGGCCACCTGATCCTGACCACGCTCCACACCAACGACGTGGCCAGCACCTTCAGCCGTCTCGCGAACCTCGGCATACCCGCCTACGACCAGGGCGAGCTCATCAGGAGCATCACCTCGCAGGCGCTCGTCCGCGTCCTCTGCGAAAGCTGCAAGCAGCCCGACCCGCGCGCCCAACTCATCGCCGAGAACATCGCCGAGAAGGTCTTCCCGAACCGCCCCGACATCAAGGAGGCCATCCGTCAGCACCAGTCGTCCGAGACCCCGTTCTTCATGGTCGGGCGGGGGAAGGGGGTCGCCGAGGACAAAGTCGGATGCCCGCTCTGCAACTTCACCGGGTACTCGGGGCGCACGGCCATCGCCGAGGCGCTCGATATGACCCCCGACATCTCCACGATGATCGGCCTCGGCATGAGAGGCGAGCAGGCGGTCGAATTCGCCATCAACTCCTACGGGATGATCACGCTCGCCGAGGCCGCCGCCCGCAAGCTCCTCATGGGCGCGACCTCGTTCTCCGAAGTGGAGCAGTGGCTCTCGCCCCCGCCGATGAAGAGGGCAGGCTCCCCGCGTTACGCCACCGCCGCCGCCGGCGTTCGCCAGCCGCCGACCTACGCGCACCACGCGGCCGAAGCACAGGACGACGACACAGTCATAGAAGCCGAATACAGCCCGGTCGAAGAGGCCGCATAAGGGGTCTGACATGAGCCACAGCGAAACCAACGAACCAACCGCCCCGAAGGTCGTCGTGACGGCAAAAGCCCCACAACAGGGCCAGGGCCCGTGCGGCCTCGCCCGCTACATCGCCGAGAGTAACTTGAACGCGGGGCTCGAAGGCGACTCGCCGCGCCCCCTCTTCACGTCGTCCTCGGACGCGCTCCCCGTCGAGGAGGCGGAGTCATCACTCTCAGACCGTAAGGGCGGGCCGCTTAAGCGCGACGTGATTCACCTGACCATCCTCACGATGCCCGAAGCCTTCGAGGCGGCCGGCGACACCGAGGAAGGGCGCCGGGCGGCGCTCCGCGCTGCGACCCGCGCCGCGATGGCCGCGGTCGAAGAGTCCCTCGGGGGCGTGGGCCTCCGCTGGTTCGCCGCCGTCCACCGCAACACGGGCGAGCCGCACGTCCACGTGGCGCTCGGGCGGGACCCCGCGGGCTCCGCGCCGGACTCTTCGGCCAGGATCGACAAACTGCCGAGTAACGTCCTGCCCAAGGGCGACCGCGAGGCCAGAGGCGTGGGCGTCATCGAGGCGGCGTTCTCTAATTCACTGTCGTCCGCGGCTCGCCCCGAGGCTTCGGCGCTGCTCGCCGCTGAAGGCGCGCAGCGCTCCCCCTCGACCCAGGCGACGGCACACTCCGGCTTCTCGATGGTCGAGCTGCTGATCGTCGTCGCGGTCATCGGCATCCTCGCGGGCATCGCCATCCCGAACATGCTCGCCTCCCGCCGCGCCGCCCAGGAGGGCACGGCGAAGGTCAAGCTCGCGCAGGCCGGTGGGCAGGAGCGCATGTACCGCTCCACGCTCAAGAAGAACACCTACGCCACCATCGCCCAACTCCAAGCGACGCTGTCGGGCGGCGCACCGCTCTTGAGCGCCGGCGACACGACCGTCACCGGCTGGGCGTTCTCGGAGGTTGCGGGCGCAATCACCGCGACCACCTTCGGCCTGAAGGCCGTGCCGACGGCCGACAACCCCGCCGACCGCAGCTACGTGATCTTCGAGGACAACGAGCTGCGGAGGTGTCCGCGCACGGGCCCGTGGGACAGGAATTGCACCAGGGTCGAGCAGTAACCACTTCACGGAGAGACGGGACCGAGAGGAATTATGTCGTCACCAGCAGCAGCGCCACAGCCCCCCGCCGGGGAGAACAGGGAACAGGCCCGATACGCCTACAGGGGCGTAGACCCCTCCGGCACCCCGATCAAATATTACATTTTCGCCGACGACGAGGAGCACGCCAGGAGGCAGCTCGAAGAGTCGGGGCTCGAAGAGATCGAAGTCTGGCTGAAGCGCGTGGGCCTGTTGGAGCGCCTGCGCGGCCGGAAGATTTCGCGCACCGACACCGGCATCTTCGCCCTCCAACTCGCGCAACGGACAAAGGCCGGCCAGACCATCCGCTTCGCCGTCGGCGAGATGGCGAAGATCAGCACCCACCAGTCGATGCGCGTCGCCCTCTTCGACGTACACAACGCGATGAGGAGTGAGGCCCTCCCCGTGGCCGACGCCTTCCGCACCCGCGAAGACGTGTTCCCCGAGTCTTTCTGCAAGATACTCGCCGTCGGCGCGAAGGAGGGCGACCCGTCCGACCTCCTCCAGCGTTACGGACAGACCCAGATCAAGACGGCGGAGAACATCTCCCGCGTCATCAGCTCGCTCATCTACCCGGGCGTCGTCCTCTCGATAGCGATGATCATCGTCGTCATCCTCTGCTACTACGTCATCCCGCAGATGGAGGAGATGTACAAGGGGCTGCTCGAAACTTCTCAGGCCGAACTCCCGCTGCTCACGCGCATCCTCCTCTTCGTCTCGCACAACATCACGAGCCCCCTCGGTCTCGTCTCGATGGCGGCCGTCGTCGCCGGCGTCGTCCTCCTGGTCAGGTGGTCGAGGACGGAGGCCGGCTCCGAGTTCTTCCAGCGCCGGATGCTCAAGTGGCCCCTCATCGGCGAAGTCTTGCGCACGTTCAACGCCGCCTACACGACGAGGCTCATCGCCATCCTTAGCGCCATCATGAAGCCTTCGGAATGCCTCCAGGAAGTCTCGGAGGCCTCCATCAACGTCGTCTACCGCGACACGCTCACCGCCGTTAAGGAGGCGCTCGTCAACAAGAGGCTGAAGATCAAGGTCGCCGTACTTCCTTACCCGTACCTCTTCACCGACAGCTTTCAACCGGCGGTCGCCACGGCCGAGGACACGGGCGACCTGACGAAGCTCCACAGCACGGCGGACCTGATGGACTACGAGGTCGAGAAGTCGATCACGCGCCTCTCGAAGCTGGCGGAGCCCATCTCCATCGCCATCGCCGGCTGCATCATCGGGGTACTCGTAATGGCTGCTTACTGGCCACTCTTCTCGCTCATCGGGAAGCTCGCCAACCACTGAGCGCCTGGGAATTTTGATTTTTCTTAGGGAATAAAGTCCTTAACTCGGAAATAAAGATGAGCACAAAACAACCCCCGGAACGAGTCGCGCACAACCCTGAACTGCTGTCGCTGTGGAACTTGAACCGCGCCCGCACGGAGCACCTGTTGAAGCAACTTCGCCGCGCAATGTTCTACCCGCTCGCCATCGCATTATCTTCCGCCGCCGCTGTCGCCGTGATGCTTTATTACGCCGCCCCGGCCCTGGACGGAGCCCTCAACGAGTTGTTGTGAGAGAGGGGAAGTGACGGTACGGAAACGGCACGGGACTCGAAAGACAGAGGACGACACTCCGATGAACATTTCAGCAAACAAAGACACACCCGCGGGCATTAAGTCTTACGCCCGTCAGATCACCTTATCTCTCCTCCTGTCTCTCGGGGCCTTCGCCTGCCCGGCCGCCTACGCGCAGGAGAGCGCCGCGGAGAAACATGACGGCGGCCTCGTTTCCGTCGTCGTCCGTTTCCTCGACCTGAATAAGTCAGACGTGGACGGCGCGCGCGCGCCGCGCCGCACTTCGCGCCGGCCACAGCCCCGCCTCGCCGACGCCGCCAGCGTCTACGACCGCGCCTTCTTCGAGAGTCGTTTCGCGAAGCTCAACGGACGCGGGAAAGCCCACGTCGAACGAACACTGACCGCCCTGGTCAAAGGCGGCGAGCGCCTCCATCTCGGCAACGGGGACTCTTACCTCGCGGCTCGACCGCTCCTCGTGAAAGGCAGATTCGATCCGACCCCGCGCCTCATCAACGAAGACAGTTCCGTCGAACTGCTCGTGAGGCCGGACGCCCAGACGCCCGGCGACTATGAGGTCGTATTCGAGGCGATGCGGGTCACGATCACGACGACGCCGCCCCGGCCCGCCGGACTGCCGGCCCAGGCCATCAAGTATTTCACCGCGCGGAACTTTTTCCTGAGGGCGGGCCAAGTCGCCCTGCTGCGCGACGGCTCCGCGAGCCCGACACGCGGCCGCGCTCGCGGCCACGGCGCGCGCTACATAGCCATCACCGTCACGCCCGCCACGACGCAGGACACCGCCGCCGGCCCCGTCCACGCGGTGCGTTCGACCGGCCGCTGATAGAAGGTGCCGACGACCCGGGTCAAGCGGGCCGCGAAACGGAACGTATGAAGCGCAGAAGGACACAGACCGGATACGCACGGGGAAGAGGCCAGCGCGGCTCGATCCTCATCGAGGCCGTCGTCGGCCTTGTCATCTTCACCATCGCCGTCGTTACCGCGGCGCAAGTACTGCGCTGGAACGTCGAGCCCCTGTTGCAGAAGGAGCGGCAGGAGAAGGCGGGCAAGCAGGCCGAGTCGGTGCTCAACGAACTGGCCGGCAGGAAGATCGCCGACCTCCCGTCGGCCGCGGCCTTCGGCCTCACCGCCGACGGCGACCCCACGCGCAACGCCGACAACACGGTGACGCTCAACTGCGCGACCTCGGTCTGCGACCAGATAGTGGCCCTGCCGCAGGCCGCCGGCACGGCGCTCGACTTCGTGAAGATGAACTGGGGCGCCGCGATCCCGGCCAACGGCCGCCAGATATACGTCCGGGCGTGGTCGGTCGTCACCCTGGACGCCGCCCGCAAGCGCCGCCGCATTACGGTCGCCGTCTTCCCGAACGGCTCCGGCGAGCCGCTCGCCGTCCGGAAGTCGGAGGTGGTTCAGCGTTGAGCGCCGCCGCCAAAAAACTGAAAGACGAATCCGCCGGCTGGTGGGGCGCCCTCTCGACGCTCCTCTGGTTCTTAAGCTTTTGTCTACTGGCCTTCGGCCTGCTCTCGGCGGTCGTGAGGCTCTTTCTCCCCGCCCTACTCGTCATCGCGCTCGCCGCGCTGTCGGCTTTCGGGGCCGTGACAGCACGCCGGCGCGGCCTGCGGACGCCTCCGCCGGATGAAACTTAGCAAACACCCAAGGGAGAGTCGGTCGTGGGTTACAGCAATCAAGGCAACAACGGTACAGACATTCTAATGACCGGCCCGAATGACCGGCCCCGCATACTCGTGGTCGACGACGACCCGATGATTCGCACCATCATCACCGACGCGCTCAGCCCCGATTACGTCTGCGTCGGCGCCACCTCGGCCGAGCAGGCGCAGGACGTGCTCCACCAGGACGACGACTTCCGGTTGATCATCTCCGACGTACGCATGGGGAAGATGAACGGGATCGAGTTCGTCCGCTACACGCACGAGCACTACAACCACATACCCATCATCGTGATGAGCGGAGCCAGCGAGATCGACATCGCCGTCGCCGCCCTCCGCGCCCGCGCCGACGACTACCTGGTCAAGCCCTTCGACATCATCGAACTCGCCGACGCCGTCCTGCGCGCGCTCCAGTCCCCGGCAGGTGCCATCGTCACCGAGGAGCAGATCAGGGAGCTGCGCTGGAACGCCTCGTCGAAGGCACTGGCAATCGCCCTCGGGGCGAAGGACAACGAGACCGACGGCCACGCCGCGCGGGTCGTCCACTTCAGCCTCCGCCTCGGGCGTGAGATGAGGCTCCCGCGGGAGCATATGGTCGCACTCAAGCTCGGCTCGCGCCTGCACGACATCGGCAAGATCGGCGTGGACGAGCGCGTCCTGCGGAAGCCCGCGCGCCTCGACGAGGGCGAGTGGGAGATGATGAAGACCCACCCGACGAAGGGGATGGAGATGGTCATCGCCGCCAACCTCCCCGAGGCGGCGGCCCGCGTGGTCGGCCAGCACCACGAGTGGTGGAACGGCTCCGGCTACCCGTCCGGCCTCTCCGGGGACGAGATCGACCTGGCGGCGCGCATCTTCTCCGTCATCGACGCCTTCGACGCCATCACGTCCGACCGCTGCTACCGCCGCGCACAAGATTACGACGCGGCGCTCGACGAGCTGCGCCGCTACGCAGGCACCCAGTTCGACCCGTCGGTGGTCGAAGCCTTCGCCCTCGTCCCGCACAGCGACTGGGACGACATCAGGTCCCTGTGCTCCAGGGACGAGTCCTCACTCACTTCGGAGGACGGCTCGCTCGCTTCGGTCGCCTGACCCGGAAGGCACAACGAGACAATGGACAATACGACGCTCACCGCACTGCTCGAAATGATGGTCCGCCGCGGCGGCTCCGACCTCCACATCACGACGAACTCGCCGCCGCGCATCCGCGTGGACGGCCGTCTCCAACCCGTCGAAGACTGCGCGCCTCTCGACGCCGAGTCGGCGCGCGCCCTGATCTACTCCCTGCTCTCCGAGCCCCAGCGCGGCAGGTTCGAGACGGAACTCTCCATCGACTTCTCCTTCGAGCTGACCGGCGTCTCCCGTTTCCGCGCCAACGTCTTCGACCAGCGCGGCGGCGCGGCCGCGGTCTTCCGCACCATCCCTTACGAGATTAAGTCTTTCGACGAACTGGGACTGCCGCCGGTCGTCGAGGAGTTGTGCGACATCCCGCGCGGGCTCATCCTCGTCACCGGCCCCACCGGGTCGGGCAAGTCCACGACGCTGGCCGCGATGATCGACAAACTCAACCGCGAGCGCAGCCAGCACATCCTGACCATCGAAGACCCCATCGAGTTCATCCACCGCCACAAGAACTGCCTCGTCAACCAGCGCGAGGTCGGCACCAACGCCCACGGCTTCGCCGACGCGCTGCGCGTCGGCCTGCGGCAGGACCCGGACGTCGTCCTCGTCGGCGAACTCCGCGACCTGGAGACCATCGAAGCAGCACTCCGCATCGCCGAGACGGGTCACCTGACGTTCGCCACGCTGCACACGAACTCCGCGGCCTCGACCATCACCCGCATCGTGGACATCTTCCCCGCCATCCAGCAGCCGCAGATCAGGACGCAGCTCGCCCAAGTGCTCGAAGGCGTCCTCAGCCAGCAGCTACTGCCGCGCGCCTCCGGCGACGGGAGGGTGATGGCGCTCGAAGTCATGCTCCCCGACCAGGCCATCAGGCACCTAATCCGCACCGACAAGGTCCACTCGATCTACTCGGTGATGACGACGGGCCAGCGCGGCACCGGGATGCTGACGCTCAACCAGTCCCTCTGCGACCTCTACATGGCCGGCGAGATAACGCTGCCCGCTGCACTCAACTGCTCCTCCGACACGAAGGAGCTGAAAGAACTCATCGACAGCAAGTCGGCACCCGGGGCCGCCATAGCCGGCACGAGGAACGCCTCGGCCGGGGGCGGACTCATGGACAATTCGCTCAGAATCTGAAGCCCGACCATGGAGCAATCCCGATGACGAATCGACATCCCGCCCGCGCGCGCGCCGGCCGCGGCGAAGAGGGCTCGGCCATCATAGTCGCCATCATCCTGATGGCGATGCTCATGACGGTTTCGCTCGCGGCAACCTCCGTCCGCGTCGCCGGCGCGCGCAGCGCCGACAACCACGAGGCCCAGCAGGGCGAGTACTGGGGCGCACGCTCCGGGGCGGCCGCCGTCGAGGCGAGTCTGCGGTTGGACATCCCGACCGCGTACGACGCCGACGTGGCGCGCGCCAAGCTGATGGCGGGCGGGCGCACCATGCCCTCCTTCGATTCGCACGACGTTGCCGCCTCGTCCAGCCGGCCTCTCATGCTCCCCGACGGCCACCGCAGCTCCTACGACGCCGCCTCCTGCACGAGCCTCCTCGGCAACATCGACACCTGGGCCGCCGCCCGCTGGCCCGTCGCCGACGAGTACGCGCGCCAGCTCGGCTACAACGCCAAGGTGGCACTGTTGCGCGAGGCATATCGCCCTGCGCTCACCGGCGGCAAGCCTTTCTCGGAGCCCGGCTACGCTCTCGAATTCTACGTCGACGCGGCGGCGGGTCAGTACGGCCGCGTCCGCCCCTCCGGCCTGATATTGCTCGGCCCGGCCAACGAGGGCTGCAACACCACCGTCACGCTCGACACCAGCCCGGCGACGATCACCCAGGGCGAGACCTCGACGCTCGTCGTCACCTACACGAACGCCTCTTCGGTGCTCGTAAAGGATCAGGGCGGTGCCGTCGTCTTCAGCCAGGCGGTCGCCAACTCCGGAGCCGCGCAGACCGTCAACATACCCGTCTCGCCGTCGGCCACCACGACCTATTACGCGACGGCGTCGAACGGGACCGGCTGCCAGGCCGACTCGGCCCCCCGGACGCTGACCGTCCTGATACCTCCGCCGCAGATACTCTCCTTCGACGCGACGCCCGCCTGCATCATCCTCGGCGGAACCTCGACGCTGAGCTGGAGCATCAAGGGCGCGACGAGCGCAACCATCAACGGCGCGCCCGTCAACCCGACCTCGGGCACGATGCCGGTCTCGCCGACTGCGACCACCTCCTACACGCTCGTCGCGTCCAACTCCAGCGGCACCGTCCAAGCGCAGACGACCGTCGAAGTCACGATCCCGCCCAAGGTCAATCTCTTTACGGCCGAGCCAGCTTGCGTCGTCTTCGGCTCCAGTTCCGTACTCCGCTGGAACGTCTCGGACGCCGCCTCCGTCACCATCAACGGCACGCCCGTAGACCCCTCGTCCGGCTCGATGACCGTCACGCCGTCGTCCGACACTACCTACACGCTGGTTGCCACCGGAGCCGGCTGCGCCCCCCAGACCACACAGGCGCAGGTCACGGTCAGCGTCACCACGCCGCCGCAGATAAATCAGTTCACCGCCGCCCCGGCCTCGATCATCAGGGACTCGGGCGCCTCCTCCACACTCCAGTGGGACGTGACGGGTGCTGTCTCCGCGACGATCAACGGCACGCCCGTCAACCCCGCCGCGGGCGTGATGTCGGTCACCCCGTCCGCCACCACCGTCTACACTCTGGTCGTGATGGGCGGCGGCTGCTCCCCGCAGAGACGCGAGGCGCAGGTGACCGTCACGGTGGACGAGCCGGCCCCGCTCACGTGTCCGCTCGTCAACGGATTCAGCGCGACGCCGAGCTGCATAGTCGCCGGCCAGACTTCTCAGCTACAGTGGTCGGTGGCCGACGCCGACACCGTCACCATCAACGGTTCCCCAGTGGCACTCAGCGGGGCGCTCGGCGTCTCCCCGAATGTGACGACCGTCTACACACTTGTCGCCTCCCGCACCGGTTGCGCCCCGCAGCAGTCACAAGTCACCGTCGAGGTCAGCCAGCCCCCGACCATCAACTCTTTCGCCGGCTCAACCAACTCGTTGCAGGACGGGCAAACCGCGACGCTACAATGGGACGTGTCGGACGCGTCCTCCGTGACGATAGACGGCGCCGCCGTGAGCCCGACCGCGGGCACGCTCACCGTCACGCCGAACACCACGCACACCTACACCATCATCGCCACGGGCGGCGGCTGCTCCCCGCAGGTGCGCCAGGCCACGTTCACCATCAACGTCACTTCTTGCCCGTCGATCAACCTCTTCGACGCGAACCCGACTACCATCTACCCCGGCGGCAGTTCGACCATTAGGTGGGACGTGAACGGCGCCGTCGGCGTCACCATCAACGGGACGCCCGTCGCGGCGTCCGGCAATATGACCGTCTCGCCGGGGGGCACGACGAGTTACAGGCTGATCGCGCAGAGCGCGAGCGGCGGCTGCGACATCGAACAGACGATTACCGTAACCGTCTCGGCCTGCCCGGCACCACAGGTTACTTCCTTCACGGCCAGCCCCTCCTCAGTCACGGCCGGGGGCAACCAGATGGTTCGACTCTCGTGGTCAGTCTCCGACCCGAGCGGGACCGGGCTCACCGTATCCATCTCCCCCGGCGTGGGCAGCTTCGCCGCCGCCTCCGGCTTCGTTGACATCACCCAGCCCTCTTCGACGACCGATTACACCTTGACGGCGACGGCCGGCTGCGGCGGATCGTCGAACGCACAGGCGACCGTGACAGTCAACCCGGCCGCCTGCTCCACGGTGACGGACCCGCTCCCGGCGAGTCAGGTTCCTTCCGGCCCCGAACTCCTCTTCATCCGCGGCCACAACGAGACGACGCCTTGCGACCCGCGTAACGCCGTGGGCTGCGGCGACCGCTCGTTCAACAACATGGAGACGGCCGAGTTCACCTGGGACACCAAGGGCGCCGACAACGTAACTATTAACGGCATCCCCGTCCCCCTCAAGGGCGACGTCGGCTACCTGGAGCCGTTCGTCGGCTGGCATGACGGCACCTTCTCGGAGAGGCCCTTCGGCACCAAGACCTACACGTTCGAGGCATGGAACTCATCCAACCCGGGCGTCCGCGACGTCCACACGGTGACAGTCCCGTTCCACCCCGTCGAGCCCGACGGCCACGTCGTCGCCTTCGTCACGGCCGACTCCAAGAACCACGCGCCCGGGGAACCGGTCACCATCACCTACGACGCGGGTAAGGTCGAGCCGCCGCCCACGTTCGCCTTCAACCGCGCCGGCGTCACAGTCGACGTGCCCGGCGTAGCAACCGGACTACCGGCCACCGGCTCAGTCACCATCGCCGCCCCGGCCTCCACGACCGACTACACCCTCGTCGCCAATCAGGGCGGCAGGAGCGCGACCGTCTTTTTCACCATCGTCGTCGAAAACCCCGCGGCGGCCGGCGCGGGTTGGGGCGGCAGCGGCATGGCGTACGTCCCCGGCCCCTTCATCCCTTTCTACCACCCGGTCGCCGTCAAGGCGCGCGTGCTCTCGAACGGAGCCATCCACCTCAGGCACTATATCTTCGGTGCCGACTTCTCGATCCCCATTACCGGCTACGTCGGCGGCGGGGGACTCTACCCGACGGGCGGCGGCTATTCGGCCGGCGGCATCGCCGAGGTCTACAAAGACGGCGTGCCGCTGGTCGAGCGCCTCACCTTCGGCGACCCGCCGGGGATCAATAACTTCTACATGCCGTTCCCCGGAACCGCCCTCATGGCCGGCTACGCCCCGATCCCGGGCCTGCCCGTCAAAGACGAGATCATACCCGCTGCCCTCATCCCGAACGCCGGCTGCGGCAGGATCGATGTCAAGTACCTAGGGTTCGGGAGCGTGAACTGGATGGGCTTCAGCAACACCAACAGCCCCCCGGCCGAACTCTTCGACACGCGCACCGGCTTCCAGCAGGCCAGCCCGTTCGGAGGCGCGCCTAGCGGAAGGTATTACGTCGTCCCGTCCTGGACGCAGAACGACTGGGACAACGGGGACGCCTACCGGTAGGCGCGGGAGAACTCTTACCCGCGGAAGGCTAGAGCGGGCGGCATTCAGTGAGGCAGAGGTAGAAGCCCCCGCGACGCATCGTCCAAGCGTCGCGGGGGCTTCTGTCACCCCTGACAGGGCACCCACATGACATTCACCATGACACAGGAACTCACCGACGCCATCTCGGAAGCAATCGTCAGCGGCACACAGATCAGGGCTTTCTGCGCCGCCTACTTCGTCATAGGACTTCTGTTGCTCGTCTTCGCTCTCCGCCGCCGCCGTAAGCCGAGGACCCGAACGCTACAGCTACCCGCCGCCCTGCAATTCCTGATCTCCCTCGTCATCTGTGCTATCTCGGCCGCACATCTCGCCTACCAGACTGCAAGCGCCGGACGCCAGGCGACAGACCTCTCGGCCGCGGCACAGGCCGGCGAACTCGTCTACTGCCCCGGCCTCTGCCACCAGACGCGGGAAGGAGCCTGGAGAGTCGAGCGCGCGCCGCAACTCGGCGACCTCGTCACCTTTATCATAGTGCCGCACGACGGGAAGGGGCCGCAGCAGGCAAGGCTGGTCGCGAGCCCCGCCATCGCCGCCCACGTCGTCGAAGCCATCGAGCGCCGCGGCTATCAAGTGGCCCGCCCGTTCGGGCAGACGACCGTTCCCGACTCGGCCGTCCGCGCCGTCCCCGCCGACTCAAAATAGTTTTTGCAGCCCCCCGAGTACGGGTGTTAATCTAACGCTCCCTCACGCGCCGTCACTTCATCGGCCGGGTAAAAAAATAGTGGCGCGCAACGGGCACCTCAAATTTACCCGGAGGGTTTACGATGCGTAATAAAATCAAACCAACCGCCTACACGCTCGCGCTCGCGCTCTGCCTCATCGCGCCCGCGTCCGCGCGCCGCACGCAAGAGGCGGCTCGCGACAAGCCCGGCTCCCGCACTACCATCACGGCCACGGTCGCCCCCGACGGCGCTTACGACAACCTGCCGACCATCTGGAAAAGCGGGAGGCCGCCCGCGGTCGAGGAGCCTCGCGTAGACCCCAAGTTCAGCTACCAGTTCCTCGCAGACCCCGGCGTACTGAAGGCGGCGAAGTCGGCCTGGAACCTCGTCCGCGCCGGCACGGTCAAGAAAGAATCACTCTTCGTCGTGACGGTGTCGCGCGAAAACACCTTCGTGCCAACCTTCATGCCGCAGACCTTCGAGGATTGTCGCTTCTCGTTCCACTGGCGCGTCGGAACCATCGCGGTCTTCCACACCCACCCGAACGACGAACATCCCGAGCCATCGGAACTCGACGTAAAACTCGGCGACAAGACGCGCGTCACGGTCTTCGTCATCCACAATAAGGGTCTTTACGCTTACAGCCCGCAGTCGCGCACCGTCACCCGACTCTACAAGGGGCTCGACTGGCTCTGAACACGAAGGGCGTCCCTGCGACAACGGGACGCCCTCGCAACCCTGACCCTTCCTCAAAGCCCGCCTCATCACGCCGGACTCTACTTTTATTTATGAACACATAAGTTTTATGCTATATACCACGATGTAAATTCAGAAGAGGGTGCCGGCGAAGTAAGCCGCACCACGCACTTTCTCTCAGCAACTCCGGCACAAGCCAAATCGCAAATTACACCGCCACACTGGAGGGCACTTTCTCGATGCGCTTTAACACCCG
>JBJMGR010000233.1:0-8047 GCA_045807805.1 Pyrinomonadaceae bacterium
CGTCCCCGTTCGCTTCAAGCGGCGTCAGGCGCACGCGGCGTATGCGGCGGCGCTCGACACGCTCGACGCGGAAGCGCGCGCCCGCGTGCTCGATCTCGTCGCCCAACGCGAGCATGCGGCCCGCGTGCGCGAGCAGAAAGCCCGCGACCGTCGTGTAGTGCCCGTCTTCGGGGAGTTTGAGGTTGAAGCGGCGGTTGGCGTCGCGGACGGCGAGCATGCCGTCGAGCAGATATGTGCCGTCGGGCTGAGGGGAGACCTGCGAGCGGGTCTCCTCGTCGTACTCGTCGTCGATCTCGCCGACTATCTCTTCGAGCAGGTCTTCCAGAGTCACTATGCCTTCCAGCCCGCCGTGCTCGTCTATGACGAAGGCGAGGTGCGTGCGCGCTTTCTGCATCTGCGCAAGCGCGGAGCCGAGCCGCGCGGCGGCGGGGAGAAAGAGCGGTGTGCGAGCGAGGCGCGCGAGGTCGAACTCCGACGAGGGCGAGCCTTCGAGGAACGGCTCTATATCGCGACGCGAGACGACGCCCACGACCTCGTCAAGACGCCCGAGGTAGATGGGCAGACGCGAGTAGCCGTGCTCGCGGAAGGCGGCCTTCGTCTCTTCGAGCGTCGCCGTAGCGTCGAGCGCCGCCACGGCCGTGCGCGGCACCATCGCTTCGCTTAGCTCCGCGTCGGCGAACTCGAAGACGCGGTTGATGAGACGCTGCTCGTCCGCCTCGATGTGCCCGCCCTCGCGCGACATCTCGATGACGTGCCGCAGCTCCTCCTCCGTGTATGCGGAGGCGTGGCCCGCGTCGGCGCGTATGCCGAGCGGGCGTACGACCGAGGCGCTCGCGCGGTCGAGCGCGCGTATGGGCAGGCTGAAGACTCTGTAGAAGAGCCGCATCGGTAGCGCGGTCGAGAGCGCGACGCGCTCGGCGCGCTGAAGGCCGAAGAGCTTCGGGGCTTGCTCGCCGAGCACGATGTGGAGCGTCGTGATGACGACGAAGGCCACGAAGAAGGCGACGAGGTGTACGCCCGTCTCGGAGACGCCCGCGCGCGCGAGCGGCTCTTCTATCATGTGCGCGACCGTCGGCTCGCCTATCCAGCCCAGGCCGAGCGAAGCGAGCGTGATGCCGAGTTGCGAGGCGGAGAGGTATGCGTTGAGGTCGTCGAGAACAGTCAAAAGCCTTTTCGCCCGCCGGTCGCCCGACCCGGCCAGAGTCTCGATGCGCGAGCGGCGGACTCCGACGAGCGCGAACTCCGCCGCGACGAAGAAGCCGTTCAGGAAGACGAGCAGGACGACGACGAAGACGTAGAGTAAGGTGAGCATCGCGCCCGAGATTTTACTATGACGTGGCAAATGTCAGAACCGGGAGCCGCGGCGACCGGGTAATAGTTTCGAGACAGATACTCATCTCGGAGCAGCTACCCGGTCGCTACCGCTCCCGGTTCTGACAAAACCTACCCGCTCGCTCACGCTCGCGGTACTGTGTCTTCCTGACGGGCGAGCATCTTTTCGAGGGCGGTGAAGCGGCGCAGCATCTCCGCGTGAACGTGGTCTATCTTCTGGTGAAGCTCGCCGACCTCCATCTCGGCCTTGATGTTCACGTCGTACTCGATGTCGCCGCGAACCTTGTCCTTCTCGACCTGCCGGTTCTGGCTGATGAGGACGAAGGTGGCGAGGAAGATTGCTTCGAGCGAGACGATCATCGTCAAGAGTCCGAAGGGGAACGGGTCGAAGCCGCTCAGGCCGGGGATGCGTATGAGGCCGATGTTGAGCAGTATCCACGCTCCGAACCAGAGCGCGTGCAGTACCAGAAAGGCGATGCTGCCCGAGAACCACGCGAGCCAGTCGGCGACGCGCTGCACGACGGTCAAACTCTCCTCGACCTCCTCGTTGACGTTTCGCGAGACGCGTATGCGCAGAAGCTCGTCGGCCTTGCGCGTCATGCGCCCCATCGCCGCGAGCATGGAGAGCGCAGCGTCCGGCTTCCTCTCGAAGAGCAGCAGCAGGTCGTCGCGGTCTAACTCGATAAGCTCGGTCTCCGTGAGGGCGACGGCCGACGCCGTGCGCGCGCCCGCGTCGAGGAGCGCTATCTCGCCGAAGAAGTCGCCGGAGCGTGTGATGTCGAGGATTATCTTCTGTCCGGCGTTGTCCTTAACGTAAAGCTCGACCTCGCCCGCACGCACGAGGAAAAGACTCTCTCCGGGGTCGCCCGCCCGAAAGAGAGTCTCGCCGCTCTCAAGTTTTAAGAGGTCAACGACTTCGGCCAGCGCGAGCCGGTCTTCGTCGCCGAGTAGCTTGAAGAATTCAACGTCCTCTAACGCAGAGGGCTCTACTGCCATTCACTGCCTCCTGGGAGGTGCGGGCGTCTTGTTCGACTGCGGCGCGGGCGCGGTCGGCTGCTGCTGCGCGCCCTTCGCCGTGTAGCCCGAGCGCGTGACGGCGATGCGCTTCTCGCGGCCCGGCGCGTCGGCTACGGCGACGCGCACGGGCCGATACTCGCCGGGGCGCGCCGACACAGTAGGCTTGTAGCTGATTACGTACTGCGTGCGCAAGTCCTTTGTTATCTGCTCGGCTATGTCGGGAAGCTCGGAGAGCGAGGTCGGGTAGAAGGCGCGGCCGCCCGTCTCCTTCGCCATCCTGTCGAGGAGCGAGACCGCTTTGTCGCGCTTCGACTTCGAGATGAAGCCGCGATCCTTCTCCAACTCGTTGACGAAGCCGATGACGAAAATCTGTACGTCCTCCTCCTTGAGCGCCTCGAAGAGAGCCTCCTGCTTGTAGAAGCTCGCGCGGTCTTCGCCGTCCGTGACGAGTATCAGTGCGCGGCGTCGCTTGTCCTCGACGGGGTCGCCCTTGCGTCGCTCCGAGGCGTGCTCGGCGGCGAGGTAGACGGCATCTATAACGGCCGTCTGCCCGCCCTCGACGTACATGTCTTCGAGCGCGTCGGTGAGCGACTGACGGTCGGCCGTGAAGTCCTGCATGATCTTTATCTCGTCGGACGAGACGAAGCGCACGACGAAGGTCTCGTCGCCCTGCTTGTTGCTTGAGATGATGGTCTTGCCCGCCTCTATGACCTGGCTTATCTGGTTGCGCAGGCTTCCGGAGTTGTCCACGACGAGCCCGTAGGTGATGGGCACCTCTTCCCTCGTGAAGGAGGTTATCTCCTGCGGTGCGTTGTTCTCGAAGACGCGAAACTCTTCCTTCCGCACGTCGTTGACGGGATGGTTATTGCGGTCGATGACGCGCACGTGGAGTATCGTCTCGTTCGACTCGATGCGTATGGGGTCGCTGTCGTCGTCTATCTCCTCGCCCGACCCGCTCCGCGGTGCCGCGTCCGGCTCGACCGAGGGCTGAGTCTGTAGCTTCGGCCTCTGGCCCGCGGGCGTCTGCCCCGAAGGCGTGGGCGTCGGCGTCTGCTTCGACTGCGCGACGGTAGTCTGCGAGGGCGTCGCCTGCGCGGCGGCCTTCTGCACCGTCGCGTTGGTGGCGCGGCGCGGTCGCCCGCCCGTCTGCGGCCTCGCATGCGAGACGGGAACCGGCGACGCGGCGAGCGCGAGCAGAACGAACAGCACGGGCGCGACGCGCGCGAACGACTTCGACTGAGCAGGGAACTTTCTTTGTCTCATCCTCATCCCTCGAAAAGCAGATGTTAGATTCCAGATGTCGGATGCCGGTACTCGACTCCTAAACTAACATCCGACATCTGGAATCCAACAGCTAAAACGACGCCCCGCGCTTTTGCCCGCCTACGGCGGCGGGGGCGCGGGGCGTTGACCTTTCGGGCCTTGCCTGTGCTTTCGTGCCGGAAGGCTCCGCGTGGCCGGGGCAAAGAACTCTCGTCTCGAAGGTTCGAGACCTTGCGGGCGTCTCCGTACGGGGGAGCGCGCGCACTTTAGTAAAGATGCCCCTGTGCGTGCGCGCGTTGCCGAAAATCAACGCGGCGCGGCCGTCGCGAAGTAGCCCTCTCGGCCGCGCACGAACAGGCGCGGGAAGCCGCGCGGCGGCTGAACCTTTATCTTCAGCTTGTGCCACTTGCCGTCGTTGGCGAAGCTCGTCGGCCGAAAGCCGATGGAGTACTGCGTGCGAAGCTCAAGGGCGATGCGCTCGAACGTGTCGTTCATCTCCGCGGAGGTCGAGGGGAAGAACGCCTTGCCGCCCGAGACGCCCGAAAGCTCTTCGAGTATCGCGCGGCCCGTGTAGCCGAGCTGCGAGTCGTCGTGCCCATCGACGATGCCGATGGCGTAGATGATTACGTCCGACTCCTTCAGAAGGCGACGAAGCTCTGTGAAGGTGTAGCGCGAGCTGTTGTCCTGACCGTCGCTGATGAGAAGTATCGCGCGCTTCGGGTGCGTGCCGCGCGCGACGCGCTCGACGCCGAGGTATGTCGCGTCGTAGAGGGCCGTCTGCCCTTTGGTCTGCACGAAGGTCAGCTTTTCGAGGAGCGAGTCGCTGTCGCGCGTGCGGTCGAGGAGTAGCTGCGCGCGATTGTTGAAGCCTATGAGAAAGTATTCGTCGCGGCTGTGGCTCGTGTCTATGAACTTTGAGAGCGCCTCGCGCGCCTTGCTTATCTTGTCGCCGCTCATCGAGCCCGACACGTCGAAGACGACGCCGAGACTGACGGGCGCGTCCTCGTCGGAGAAGAAGGTTATCTCCTGCGGGGTCTTGTCGTCCACGATGCTGAAGGCGTTCTTGCCGAGCCCCGTGACGAAGCGCCCGTAGGTGTCGGTGACGGTGACGGTCAGCGTCACAAGGTCTGTGTGGACGATGACGGGCTTGGTGTCGTCCGCGGCCTGAACGCGCGGGCCGTCGGCCTGTATGTCCAGAGAGGTCGCGCGGCCGTTGGCGGCGGGCACAGAGCCCTTCTGCTGCGTGCCCTTGTCGTCAGGCGTCGGCTGCGCGCCGGTCGGCGTCGGCTTCTGCGGCTCGGTCTTCTGCGGATCAGACTTCTGCGGATCAGACTTCTGCGGATCAGACTTCTGCTGCCCGGCCTGCGCCTGAGCGGGCTCTGCGCGCGCGTACACAGGGACGGCGGCGAAGAGGAAGGAGATGACGGCGACTCTGAAGAGAGTGTTTGAGCGCCCTGCCCACATAGAACCCTCCTGAAACTTGTACGGGTTGCGAACGCCGGAAACGCGGCGGGCTCGCGCGCCCCGGTGGCGTGCGTCGGGCCGTTCGGCGAGTAGCGTGCGTTACCGCTTTGACGGCGGCACGGGCCTCAACGGTTGTTTGCGGTGCGCACGTGGAAGACGGGGAGACTTCCTTTTTCTTTCCTTCGCATTGTATTGCACCGCGCGCGGCGCGCGCAACATACATCTCGGTTGAGACTTGGTTACGAATGTATCTCGGCGCAACTTTTACATCTTCGCAACTTCGCGGCCGCGCGCGCGTGTAGACCTGAGGCGGGCGGAATGGGAGGGCACACACACAGGCGCAGCGGCCCGCCCCTCTGTGTGAGACGTGCGCGGGGCCGTGCTATAATCCGCCGTCAAATTTCGGGCGAGGGCGGCCCCGCACGCCTTGCCCATGCCCGACCAACCCCTTTGGAAGAATAGAAGCGAATGGCCGAGTTCATCTGTCGTCTGGGTACGCCCGCGGGCGAGGTTGTGACGCGCACGGTCGAGGCCGTCGGCGTCGCGGAGGCGCGCGTGCGTCTCGAAGCAGAAGGGTTCCGCGTCTTCTCCGTGGTGGCGCCGCGCGCGGCGGGCTTGGGCGCGCTCACTCGCGGCGGCAAGGGCGGCACGCAGGCGCGCGTCAAGCCCGGCGACTTCCTACTCTTCAACCAGCAGCTCTCCGCGATCCTGCGTGCCGGCATCCCGATCCTTCAGGCCGTGGCGATGCTCCGAAGGCGCGCGGCCTCTTCGCGCCTTCGCTCGGTGCTCGCCGACGTTGAGGACAAGATTCGCAGCGGCATGGCTCTCTCCTCGGCCTTCGCCGCGCAGGGGCCTATATTCCCGCGCATCTACACGGCCTCCATCCTCGCGGGCGAGCGCTCGGGCGCGCTCGACGAGGTGCTGTCGCGCTACGTCACATACATGCGGCGCGGCGTCGAGATACGCCGCAAGATTCGTGGCGCGCTCGCCTACCCGCTCTTCCTGCTCGCGGCGTCGTTCGGCATGGTGATGTTCCTGACCGTCTACGTCGTGCCGAAGATGTCCACGCTCTTCGAGGGCTTCAACCGCGCGCTCCCCACCCCGACGCTCATCGTGATAGGCATCTCGCACTTCGCCTCGAACAACTTCTACTGGTTCGCGCCGACGCTCTTAATCGGGATAATCGCGCTATATCTCTGGACGCGCACGGCCTCGGGCGGTCTCGCGCTCGACCGCTTCCTGCTGAAACTTCCGATAGTGAGCGTGCTGCTCAAACAGCTCGCCATAGCGCAGGTGACGCGCTCTCTCGCGACGCTTCTGGCGGGCGGCATCACGGTCGTCGAGTCCTGGGAGATTGCGGCCGAATCCGTCACGAACAAAGACCTTCGGCGGCGCAGTTCGGCGACTCTGCCGATGATTCGCGAGGGGCGCTCGTTCACGGAAAGCCTCGAATCGGCGGGGTGGATTCCCCCGCTCGCGCTTGATATGATTGGAGTCGGCGAGCGTTCGGGCTCTTTGCGCGAGATGCTCGAAGAGGTCGCGGAATTCTACGACCGCGAGTCCGAGGTCAGGGTCGAACAGTTGACCACAGTCCTTGAGCCCGCGATCCTGCTCGTGATGGGCGGCGTCGTCGTGACGATTCTGCTCTCCATCTATCTCCCGATTATCCAGTCCATCTCGAACCTGAGTTTTCGAGGTTAAACCCAAGCCACCCCCGCCCGGCCGAGCGCATCTGAAGAAAGCTCATGAGTCAAACCGAAAAAGAGGCCGCGACCGCGGTAGCGAACCCCCCACAAAACGGCCCCGACGGAAACGGCACGCGCCCGCCCGTCCCCGCGGGCGAAGACGGGCAAGTCCCGCCCGAGGTTCGCGCGGCGCTCTCGCTCGCTCGCCGCTACCGTCTGCCTTACGTAGACCTTCTGCCGCCCGTCGGCGACTCGCCGATTGACTACGCGCTCCTCGGCGAGGTTCCCGTCGAGTTGATGCTGCGGCATATGTTCGTGCCCCTGAGGCGCGAGGGGCGGCGTCTGCACATAGCGATGGCAGACCCGACCGACCTCGAACGTCTGGACGAGATAGCGTCGGCCGTTCACGCGCGCGTCGTCCCGCACGTGGCGACCGCCGGCGCAATCGAAGTCGTCCTCAGAAAAGGCGACGCCACGCAGCGCGTCCTTCAGGAGGCGGCGTCGGGCTTCCGCATCTCGCTCGTCAAGGAGACGGAGCAGGGCGAAGAGGTTCTAGACCTCGACCGTCTCGCGACCGACAGCGAGATGTCGCCCATCATCAAGCTCGTCGATACCATCATCTACAACGCGATGGAGTCGCGCGCCTCTGATATTCACATCGAGACGGGCGACACCGCCGTCCACGTCAAGTATCGCATTGACGGCGCGCTCTACGAGAAGGTCGAGCCGATTGACCTCGCGTATCATCAGACGCTCATCTCACGCATCAAGGTCATGTCCGAGCTTGACATCGCCGAGCGCCGCATCCCGCAGGACGGCCGCTTCCGCGTGCGCTACAAGGGGCGCAACGTGGACTTCCGCGTCTCGATAATGCCGACCGTCCACGGCGAGGACTCGGTCATACGTATCCTCGACAAAGAGCAGATTAACGACCAGTTCAAGAACCTCACGCTCGACGTGGTCGGCTTCCTCCCGAGCGACGTGCGCGACTTCCGCCGCTACATCGCAGAGCCTTACGGCATGGTGCTCGTCACGGGGCCGACGGGTTCCGGTAAGACGACGACGCTCTACGCCGCCTTGAACGAGATACGCAACGACGAAGACAAGATAATCACCATCGAAGACCCCGTCGAGTATCAGCTCCACGGCGTCACGCAGATTCCCGTCAACGAGAAGAAGGGTCTGACCTTCGCGCGCGGCCTTCGTTCAATCCTCCGCCACGACCCCGACAAGATAATGGTCGGCGAGATTCGCGACAACGAGACGGCGCAGATCGCCATTCAATC
>JBJMGR010000234.1:0-30595 GCA_045807805.1 Pyrinomonadaceae bacterium
CCACGCTTCCTTTTCTTTTCAATCTCGGACACCTCAATCTCTTTCGGGAATTTACTCCACTCGTTGAACTCATCATCGGAGAGCTTCGAGTACCTCTTCGTCGAGACATGCCGGATGTTCCAGGCGAAATTCAGGTGGTGATAGGCGTGTTCGAGCATGATCTGAAGCTCGACTTCTGAGGACTTCTTTCCACCCCTCGCAAGCTCCTCGATCTGCTCAAGCTGCTCGCGCGCTTCAGCGATATTGTACAGGATGATTTTCCAATTCAACTTTGGCATAAGGTAAGCAATCTAACGCCGCGCATCACGCGCCCGCAGGCCGGATTGAGTATAAGAGCCGCGCTGTTTGCGGGTCGCGTGCATGCGCTTGTTAGACTGCCGATTGATTCAATCATCCAACTCGCGCGACCTCAACAACCACGACACACGCCACGTCCTCGCCCTCTTGTCTGAAGCGGTATAACGCTGCGCATCACGCGCCCGCCCACACAAGGTAGATGAAATCCGACCTGATGCGGGTCGCGTGCATGCGCTTGTTAGACCGCCCTTCGACTCAATCATTCAACCCGCGCGTCCTCAACACACACAACACGCGCCCCGACTTTCTCTATTCTGTTCAAAGCGGCTCTAACTACCATTAGACCGGATGACGCGGTCTAATTCCGCCATCCCTTATCTTTTACCGGGTCGCGCGGTCTAAGACCGGAATATCTCGCTAAATACCGCGCCTCACGGCCTAGTCGCGAAAAACCCTAGATTTTACCGCGCGGCCGTAGCATAATGCCCACATCCCGCCAAGGACAGTCCTCAGCAACCGGAGTAGACCATGGCAGAAAGACCGTCGCTCCTGGAGCAGGTCAGGGGATGCCTGCGGCTGAAGCATTATAGCATCCGGACCGAGCGCGCCTACGTGGATTGGATCAAGCGTTTCATCCTCTTCCACGGCAAGAGGCACCCTGTAGAGATGGGCGCGGACGAGATCCGCCGGTTCCTCTCACACCTCGCCACTGACAGGGCCGTCGCCGCATCGACGCAGAACCAGGCGCTCTCGGCGCTGCTCTTCCTATACCGCAACGTGCTCGGGGTGGAGCTGCCGTACGTCGAAGGCATCGAACGTGCGAAGCGGCCGTCGCGCGTCCCCGTCGTGCTCACGCGCGAGGAGGCCGAGCACGTCCTGTCACGGATGAGCAGCACTTACCGCCTCATGGCCGGGCTGCTCTACGGGTCAGGGCTGAGGCTGATGGAGTGCGTGCGGCTTCGGGTCAAGGACATTGACTTCGGCTACCGCCAAGTCACCGTCAGGGACGGTAAGGGTGAGAAGGATCGCCGCACGGTACTGCCCGAGACGCTCGCCGGGCCTCTAGGCCGACACCTCGAGCGCGTACGCCTGACGCACGACGAGGACTTGCGTGCAGGGTACGGGCACGTCTACCTGCCCTACGCCCTAGAGAGGAAGTATCAGAATGCGGCGGCCGAGTGGGTATGGCAGTGGGCCTTCCCGGCCTCGAAGCTTTCGCGCGACCCGCGCTCGGGCGAGGTGCGCCGCCACCACGCATCGGAAGACATGCTGCAGTCGGCGGTGAAAAAGGCCGTCAGGGCGGCGGGCGTCGAGAAGAGAGTTAGCTGCCACACCTTCCGCCACTCCTTCGCCACGCACCTGCTCGAGTCCGGGTACGACATACGCACGGTGCAGGAATTGCTGGGCCACACGAGCGTAGAGACGACACAGATATACACGCACGTGCTGAATAAGGGCGGGCGCGGAGTCAAAAGTCCGCTCGACGGGGTTTGACGCGAGTCGGCGCCGCGTCGCCGCCGAGTTTCCCGGAAACGGTTTGGAGTCGCTGCCCGACATGGAGACCGGAGTGACTTTAAGCTCCTATGGCGTGGTTCACAGCCGAGCCCTTATACGGAGCGTTGGGTAATCCGGGCGGGTGTGAACTCGGCGCCTCCGTCATACCATCGATGTCCCGGACCGGGTTATAGTAGACACACGGTTACGTCCTACAACCTTGCCTCGTCAGGGTGTACTTACACCGGGGGAAGACACCGAGGGAGACCGCGGCCCCTTCGAAAGGCTTGACGGCTTTTTGACGGGTTTAGGGGGAAAAGAGGGATTCCGGGTAATCGGGGGAATGCACTCCGCTGCGACTCCCGAAGGAGAAAAGCGACCTTAGTGGGGTCGGCTAAAACAGGCACTGAGGTAAATTATGACAGCGGATTATCGACCGGCATATCTAGATTTGTACGAGTCGGGGGAGTTGGCAGAGAGGGTGCAAGCCCTTGAGAAGATGCTACTTAGCTGCAACGTCTGCCCGCTCGACTGCGGCAACGACCGCACGCGCGGCGAGCTTGCGCGCTGCTACTCGGGCGCGCTCCCCGTCGTCTCGTCCTACACGCCACACTTCGGCGAAGAGCCCGCGCTCGTAGGCAAGCACGGCGCGGGGAACATCTTCTTCGGCAACTGTAACCTGCGATGCGTCTACTGCCAGAACTACCAGATTTCGCAGGCGCACAAGGAGCAGATAAAGAACGAGGTGACGCACGAGCGCCTCGCCTCGATGATGCTTGAGCTTCAGTCGCGCGGCTGCCACAACATAAACTTCGTCTCGCCCACACACTTCGCGCCGCAACTCGCGCGCGCAGTCCTCATCGCCGCCGAGCGTGGCCTGAATCTTCCAATCGTCTATAACACGAACGCATACGACTCCGTGGAAGTCCTGCGGCTGCTCGACCGGATAGTCGGCGTCTACCTGCCCGACCTCAAGTACGCCGACTCTTCCGAAGGCTACACCTTCTCGAAAGTCCCGAACTACGCCGAGCACGCGCGCGCGGCGCTTCGTGAGATGTTCAGGCAGACGGGCGACGAGTTGGTCTTCGGCGGGGACGGCACACTGCAACGCGGGCTCGTCGTGCGCCTCCTCGTGCTTCCGAACGACGTTGCGGGCGTGCGCGAATCGCTCGAATGGATTCGCGACGAGTTGAGCCCACGCGTCGCCGTCTCCCTCATGGCGCAGTACTACGCGACGAACAAGGCCGCGACGGACGAGCGATACACGCTGCTCTCGCGACGCGTAAGCGAGTCGGAGTGGTGGCGCGCCGTCTCAGTCCTCGAAGAACTCGGGATGGAGGAGGGCTGGATGCAGGAGTACGATGGCGCGTCGCACTACTACCGCCCCGACTTCGCGGACTCCGAAGAGCCTTTCAAAGACATACGCGACTTTCGCTAAAGGAGAGATGCGAGGATGAGCGCAAACGTCGGCGCGCACGCGCCCGACTTCACTTTGAAGGACGGCGACGGGCGAGAGTGGCGTCTGTCGGAACAGAAGGGCCGCGTCGTCGTGCTGCTCTTCTATCCCGGAGACGAGACGCCCGTCTGCACGAAGCAGATGTGCTCGGTGCGCGACAACTGGGAGCAGTATCAGGAGACGGGTGCGGAGGTCGTCGGCGTCTCGACCGACTCGGTGGAGTCGCACAAGAAGTTCGCGGAGCACCACTCGCTTCCGCTTCGCCTGCTCTCAGACCCCGACCGCCGCGTCTCGGAGATGTACGGCGCGAAGTCGTGGCTGCCGGGCCGCTCCGCGCGCTCGGTCATAGTCATAGACTCGGAAGGCCGGGTGCGACACAACAAGGCCCAACCCCTCTCGCTCTTCCGCCCGAAGGACGACGAAGTCCTCGCCGCCATACGAGCGGCGCAGAAGGAAGGATGAAGGCGGAAGGATGAAGGATGAAGATAAGCCTTCCTTTCATCCTTCATCCTTCCTCTATGCTATGCTTCGCGCACACGAATAAATCGGACGGACTTTTTCTAAGGAGAGTTTTCGATGGCGGAACAGATAAAGTGCGCGCGTTGCGGCGAGCGGCGCGAGGGTTTGGGCTTCGCCCCGTTCCCGAATGAGTTGGGGCAGCGCATCGGCTCGGAAATCTGCGGGCAGTGCTGGAAGGAGTGGCTGGCACGCCAGAACATGATTATCAACCACTACGGCCTCGACCTCATGAACGAGGACGCGCAAGCCTTCCTCTTCGACAACATGAAGGCATTCTTCTTCGGCGGCGGCGCGCCCGAAGCGCAGATAGACACCTCGAAGGAAGGCACAGTCAAGTGGTGAGGAGAGCAGATGTTAGATACGGGATGTTAGTGAAAGAGGTCGTGCCTTAACTAACATCCGGCATCTAACATCTATCCCCTTCTTTTCTCTTGTCCTACGCACGCCCGCGGCGTTAAGATTGCGCGAGCTTTAACCCACACGCACATGCCCGGCGAAGTATGCGGGCCGCCGTTCGCGCGGCGGAGACCCGGCCGGGCGCGCGTGCGCTGTCGAGGGTCAAACAAAATCACAGGAGAAGGTATGAAAAAATCACAGGAGAAGGTATGAATAGGAAGACAGTTCTCTCGCTACTCGCCGGGGCCGCGCTCAGCATGGCCGCCGCGTGCAACGGCAACGACAACACGAACGTCAACGTCAACGTCAATGCCAACCGCGCGACCCCGGTCGCGACCGCCACGCCCGCGCCGACCGCCAACGCGAACACCAACACGGTCAACTGGAACATGAACCGTGAGGACTTCAACAAGAACGCGAACAACTACCGCGCCGAGGCGAAGAACAAGGGCGAGTCCGTCGGCGAGAGCATCGAGGACGGCTGGATTCACTTCAAGGTGCGCGCCGCCCTCGCCGCCGTTGACGATCTGAGGGATTCGACTATCAACGTTGACGTAGACAAGAACGTCGTCACGCTGCGCGGCTCTGTCGCCAACGCAGACCAGAAGGCCAAGGCCGAAAAGGCCGCTCACGTTGACGGCGTCAAGAGCGTCTCCAACAAGCTCGAAGTCAAGGCCGCCGCCGACGGGAACAAGAACACCGCCGCCACAGGGAACAAGAACACCGCGGCCAACTCCAATAAGAAGTAGCCGCCGCAGTTGCGTAGCGGCGGATTTCGGATTGCCGAATGATGAAGGCGTCGCTGTCTTCAGTCTGCTTTAAGGCGGAAGCCCGACCGCGAGGGAGGGCGTAAGTGAAAGGATGAAGGCGGAAGGATGAAGGCGGAAGGCGAAGCCATACGGCATTAACTTCATCCTTCATCCTTCCGCCTTCATCCTTCCGAAGCGTTCGGGCCTCCGCCTGTAATCCGCATCCCGTAGTCGTCAAGTCTTACCGCACAAAATCTGTAGGCGCGTCACTCTCGGCCACCTTCCGAAGCGGTCGGAGCGTGCGCGTCAACGCGTTACACGTTTCGTACAGGAAGCCCATCCCATGCGACACTCTCAGAAAAGAACTCTCTACGCACTCGTCGTCGCGCTCTCGGCCGCGTGCCTCTGGCTCGCCTCGCCTTCGAGCGCGCAGCGCGGAAGGGGCGCGGGCGGCGGCCCGACGGCCTCCACTCTCGGCGGCGGCGCGGGCGTGAGCGCCTACGCCCTGACGGGCGCGCGCATCGTCACAGTCTCCGGCCCGGTGATTGAGCGCGGCACCGTCGTAGTCCGCGACGGGCTCATCGCCGCCGTCGGCGCAAGCGTCTCGGCACCGCCCGACGCGCGCGTCATAGACGGCACGGGGCTCACGGTCTACCCCGGCATCATCGACGCGAACACGACGCTCGGCATACCGCGCCCGACGCCGACGCCCGGCGCGGGCGGGGGCGGTGGCGGCGGCGGGTTCGGAGGACTCTTCGGACAGACCGCGCCCTCGGCCGTCTCGCCCAACTCGACGCAGCCTCCGGGCCTTCAGCCCGAACTCATGGCATCCGACATCATACGGCCGGGCGGCGCGGAGATAGAGGCCGCGCGCAACGCGGGGATAACCGCCGCGCAGACCGCTCCGCGCGGCAACGTCTTCCTCGGACAGTCGGCCGTTATAAACCTCTGGGGCGACTCGCCGCAGCAGATGATCGTGCGCTCGCCCGTCGCGGTCTACGTCGGTCTGAACCCGCTCGGTCAGGGACAGTATCCCGGCTCGCTGATGGGCGTGCTCACCTCCGTTCGGCAGATGCTTCTGGACGCGCGTCGTTATAAAGAGGCGAACGAAATCTACGAGCGAAGCCCGCGCGGCCTGCGTCGCCCCGAGCAGGACAAGTCGCTCGCGGCCTTGCTGCCCGTGCTCGCGCGGCAGATGCCGATTGTGATGCAGGCAGACCGCGAGCGCGAGATTGTGCGCGCGCTCGACATCGCACAGGAGTTCAACATTCAGATGGTCATCAACGGCGGCCAGGAGGCCGACCGCGTGGCCGACAGACTGAAGGCGCAGAACGTGCCCGTCCTTCTCTCGCTCAACTTCCCTCGACGCACGGCCGCGCCTTCGCCCGAGGCGGACGCGGAGCCCTTGCGCGTGCTGCGCGAGCGCGTCGAAGCGCCGAAGACAGCGGGACGACTCGCGGCCGCGGGCGTGCGATTCGCGTTCCAGTCGGGCGGCATGACGGCGATGTCGGACTACATCGCCAACGCCGCGCGTGCCGTCGAGAGCGGGCTCTCGCGCGACGAAGCTGTGCGCGCACTGACCTTGAGACCGGCGGAGATTCTCGGAGTCTCGAACCAGCTCGGGACGATTGAGGTCGGGAAGATTGCCAACCTCACAGTCACACGCGGCGACATATTCGCGCGCGACCACCGGATCACGTACGTCTTCGTCGACGGGCGGCCGACAGAGGTGCCCGTGTCCGCGCCCACCACCGCGACGGGCGGCGCGAACGCTTCGGGCGCGTGGGCCTTGACGGTCAACCTCGGCGGCTCCGGCAACGAGCGTCAGGAGTTCAGCGTCACGCTCAACCTGCAACAGCAGGGCGAGCGCCTGTCTGGAACACTTCAAGGGCAGCTAGGCTCGGGCCAGCTCGCTACGGGGACGGCGACTGGCTCGGACGTTAACTTCACGATTCCAGTGACTCTGCCCGCGCCCGCGTCGCAGACGACGGACGCGATATTCACCGGGACGATCTCCGGCAACCAGATGACGGGCACCGTGCAGATAGTCGGGCGCGGCCCCGGCACCTTCACGGGCGCGCGCACGGGCGGCGGCCCGCCGACGGGCGGTGGCGGCGCGACCCCGCAGCGCGGCGGAACGCAGCCAACGGGTGGCGGGGGTCAAACGTCAGCGTTGGGCGCACTCGCGGGTACTTGGAGCATCACGACGAGCGCCGGGCCGCGTTCGATACCCGGCACGCTGACGCTCCAACAGCAGGGCGAGCGCCTTTCGGGGCGCGTCGAAACGCCCTTCGGCACCGCGGACATAACGGACGGCTCGGCCACGGGCAACAACTTCCGCATCTCCACCATGCTCAACATCGAGGGGCAGAGCACCGACATCACGTTCGAGGGCACGGTCAACGGCAACCAGATGAGCGGCACCGTCACCTCCCCGCAAGGCTCGTTCCCGTTTAGCGGCACGCGCAATCCGTAAGAAGTTCAAAGTTCAAAGTTGCAAGCTCAAGGTTAGAAGATAGGGTCTTAACTTTGAACTTTGAGCTTGCAACTTTGAACTAAATACCGGAGAACGATAATGAAGAGACTGCTGACACTCGCAATCCTTTTCGCGCTCGGGTGCGGGGCCGCCGCCGCACAGGCGCAGACGCGCGGCGCGCGCTCTGCCGCCGCTCCCGCCGCTCCCGCCGCCGCAGCGCAGGACACACTCATACGAAACGCGACGGTCTTAACCGTCTCGCACGGCACGCTTCCAGCAACGGACGTGCTCATACGCGGCGGCAAGATAGCGGCCGTCGGACAGAACCTCAAAGCGCCCGACGGCGCGCGCGTCGTCGATGCCACGGGCCGCTTCGTTCTGCCCGGCATCATCGACGCTCACTCGCACTCGATGATGGACGGCTCAGTCAACGAGTGCACCAAGTCCGTCACCTCGATGGCGCGCACGCAGGACATTCTGAACCCGACCGCCATAAACATCTACCGAGAGCTTGCGGGCGGCACGACCGCCGCGCTGCTCCTACACGGCTCCTGCAACGCAATCGGCGGCCTGAGCACGACCGTTAAGTTCAAGTGGGGCCACCCCGCCGCAGACTTCCCCATCGCGGGCGCTATGCCCGGAATCAAGTTCGCGCTCGGCGAGAACCCGAAGCGCTCGAACTTCAACGTGCCCGGCCTGCAACCGCGCTACCCCGCGACGCGCATGGGCGTCGAAGAGACGATACGCGACGCCTTCACGCGCGCGCGCGACTACAAGCGCTCGTGGGATGAGTACCGCGCCGCCACCGCGCGCGGCGAGAAGAATCTGATTCCGCCGCGGCGCGACCTTGAGCTTGAGCCGCTCGTCGAAGTCCTCGAAGGCAAACGCTTCGTACACTCGCACTGCTACCGCGCCGACGAGATTCTGATGCTCATCGGCGTCGCCGACGAGTTCGGCTTCAAGGTCAGGACTTTCCAGCACGTCTTGGAAGGCTACAAGGTCGCGACGGAGATTGCGCAACACGGCGGGATGGCCTCGACCTTCGCGGACTTCTGGGGCTACAAGATGGAGGCATACGACGCCATCCCCTACAACGCGCCCATCATGATGCGCCACGGCATCGTCGTCTCTCTCAACTCCGACTCGGACGAGCGCGCGCGGCGTCTCAACATAGAGGCCGCGAAGATGGTTCGCTACGGCGGCGTCACCGAAGACGAGGCGCTCAAGATGGTGACGCTCAACCCCGCGATACAGCTCGCGATAGACAAGCGCACCGGCTCGATTGACGTTGGCAAGGACGCCGACGTGGTCGTGTGGAGCGCGCACCCGCTCTCGGTCTACGCACACCCCGACATGACCTTCGTTGACGGCGAGCTTCTCTTCGACCGACAGGCCGACATCGCTCGCCGCCCGCAGCTCGAAGCCGAGCGCAAGGCACTTGAAGCGGCCGAGTCGAACCGAGCGCCCGCGCAGGGCGCGACGCCGCCGCGCCCGCCCGCGCAGATACGACGCGCATACACCGACGACGACGACATACAAGACCAGCAGGAGGAGGAGAACCAGCGATGAAGCGCACACCGGAACGTCTCCCGAACGCACTCGCCGCGCTCCTCCTCTGCGTGCTCTGCTACGGCGCGGCAAGCGCGCAGGACACGGACAGGCCCGACCCCAACATGTCGGACACGCCCGCGCCCGCCTACGTCATAAGGGGCGCGCGCGTCGTCACGGTCTCGGGCGCGGACATGGAGAATGCGACCGTCGTTATCGCGAACGGCCGCATCGCCGCGGTCGGCGCGAGCGCCAACGCGCCCGCGGGCGCGCAGGAGATCGACGGGCGGGGCTTGACGGTCTACCCCGGCATGATTGACTTGGGGACGAACATGGGGCTCTCGGAAGTCTCAAGCGTCGGTGCGACACAGGACACGAACGAACTGGGCGACATGAACCCGAACGTCGCCACCATCTGGTCGATCAACCCGCACAGCAACCACATAAACGTGACGCGAGTCGCGGGCGTGACGAGCGCGCTCGCTCTGCCTTCGGGCGGGATCATCTCGGGGCAGGCCGCGCTCATAAACCTCGCGGGTTCGAGTCCGCGCGAGATGGCCGTCGCGCCGCAGGCCGCGCTCGTCATAGAGTTCCCGCGCATCGGCGGCGGAGGCGGCTTCGCGGCCTTCCTTGCCGCGCAGCAGGGCATCACGCCCGACGCACTCGTGCAGCGCGACCGGCGCGTTGACCAGCTACGACAGATGCTCCGCGACGCCGAAGCATACGGCCGCGCGCAGGACGCCTACGCGCAAGACCCGAAGAACGTCCCGCGCCCCGTGAGCGACCTGAAGCTCGCGGCGCTCGTCCCGTACGTGCGTGGCGAGCGGCCCGTCATCTTCCGCGCCGAGCGCGACCGGGAGATTCGCGCCGTCGTTCGCTTCGCCGAAGAGATGAAACTCAAGCCCGTCATCATCGGCGGGAGCGAAGCGTGGAAGGCCGCGCAGTTCCTCAAAGAGCACAACGTGCCCGTCATACTCGACAGCGTCCTCAACATGCCGCTTCGCGAAGACGACCCGTACGACTCGCTCTACGAGAACGCGTCGAAGCTCGCGAGCGCGGGCGTGCGCTTCTGCATCTCGACGGGCGACTCGGGCGCGCACGTGCGCGACCTACCGTTCCACGCAGGCATGGCCGCCGCATACGGTCTGCCGAAGGCCGAAGCGCTCAAGGCCGTGACGCTCTACCCGGCGCAAATCCTGGGCGTCGCGGACCGCCTCGGCTCAATCGAGCAGGGCAAGGTCGCGAACCTCGTCGTCACAGACGGCGACATGCTCGAAGCGCGCACGAGCGTCCGCCACCTCTTCATTGCGGGCCGCATGATTCCGCTCGTCAGCCGCCACACGATGCTCAGCGACCAGTTCAAAGATAGGAAGTAAGCAGAAGGCAGAAGGCAGAAGGCAGCCGGGAAGCACTTCACTCTCCGGCTGCCTTCTTTCTGCCTACTGCCTACTGCCTACTGCCTTCTGCCTTTTAGAATCCCCTCGCAAGCGAATTGCAACCAACGGCCCGTGCTTTTTCTATTATTTTCTCAACGACAAGAATCACTGCCCCGACAATCGTCTTAAAGAGCGCCCTCGCTTAAGACTCACGTCTCAAGGTCGCAGTGAAACCGAATTTCTTTTCAACGCAGGAAGGGGATATGAAAATGAGATCGACTACACTACGCACCTTCGTCGGGGCTTGCGCGCTCGTCTTGGCGCTCGCGCCCGCCGCCTTCGCGCAGGAGAACACTTCGACTTCGACGGCCCAGAGCGGGAGCGTAGCCTCGGGCCAGAAGGTCAAGCTTCGCGGCGCGGTCGTCAGCCGCACCGACACGTCCTTCGTCGTGCAGGACGACGTGAGCGGCGCGCAGACGACCGTCGTCGTCAACGACCGCACGAGCATCAAGACGAAGGGCGGCTTCATGAGCAGCGGCACGAAGTACGCCGCCTCCAACGTCACGCGCGGCCTACACGTCGAGGTCGAGGGGCGCGGCGACGGCACGAACCTCGTCGCCGACAAGGTTCGCTTCACAGACACAGACCTTCGCACCGCTCGCACGCTCGAAGCCAACATCGTCCCCGTAGAGGGCCGCGTCGGCACGGCCGAGAATCGTCTCGGCGAGGCAGAGCAGAACGCGACTCGCATGTCCGGACAGCTCGATGAGTTGGCGGCAGTCTCTAACGCCGCCGCGGGCGGTGCGGTCGCCGCGCAGGAGCAGGCCGACCGCGCCGTGCAGGGCGTCAACGTCGCGAACGACCGCATCAACTCGCTCGACGACTACACGCCCGCGCAGAGCATACAGATCGGCTTCAAGCTCCGTAGCGCCGTGCTGACGCCCGAGTCGAAGACCTCGCTCGATCAGGTTGCCGAGTACGCGAAGAACGCGAAGGGCTTCCTGATCGAAGTCACGGGCTACGCGTACGAGTCGAAGGACAAGAACGTCAACCGACAGCTTAGCCAGCAGCGCGCGGAGTCGGTCGTGCGCTACCTCGTCGAGAATCACAACATCCCGCTTCGCCGCATCCTGACGCCGTTCGGCTACGGCGCGACCAACCCCGTCGCCGACAACACGACGCGCGAGGGCCGCACAGAGAATCGACGCGCCGAAGTGCGCGTGCTCGTCAACAAGGGCCTGACGGGCGAGCCCGGCGACGGCACGAAGACTTCCGCCGCTACTCAGCAGTGAGTTAAGGCAAAAGTAAAAAGGCAAAAGTTTCGCCTGCAAAACAGCGATGCCTTCATCATCAATGATTGATGATGAAGGCATCGCTGTTTTCAATCAGAACCGCGAGCGGTAGCGACCGGGTCGCAAGCTTCGACATGCAAACGCATCTCGTGGCCGCTACCCGCTCGCTACCGCTCGCGGTCCTGTTTTACGGAAGCGTGACGAAGCCGCTCAGGAAGTTGCGCGCCGAAGGAGTGTCGGTTCTGTATGTGACGTTCGTGGACTTGCAGAGCGCGTCGCCTGTGATGGTCGTCGCGGCGACGATGTTCGTCTCCGACGCGCCCGCGCCGAGGAAGTTCGGCCCGCCCGAATCGCCGTAGCACGCGCCGCCGTCGCCGTGCGCGGGGTTCTGCGAAAGGCGCAGCCACGCGGGGTTGATAGCGTTGAGCGTCGCCACCGCGTACTCGCGCGTGTCGAGGTACGCGATGACAGGGCCGCCCGGCTGGTTCACGGGCTCCTGCCCGCCGTAGCCCACCACCGTGAACTTCTGTGTGCCGCTCAGCGCGTCCAACTGCCCGGCCGTCGGCAGACGCGCGGGCGCGATGTTGTTAATCGGCTTGTCGAAGACGACGACGGCTATGTCGTGCGGGTCGTTCTGCGACTGGTTATAAGCCGGGTCATAGTAGAACGTGCCCGCGTAGAGTTTCGACTTCGACGAGAACTTCGAGTCGAAGGTGACGTAGACGCGCGACGTGCCTATGTTGCAGTGCGCGGCCGTGAGGAAGACAGTCGGCGATATGAGCGTGCCGGAGCAGTATGGGAAAGTCCCGGAAGAGAACGTGCCGACGAGCGCGCCGACCTCCGGATGACGGTTCCCGTCCGCCTGCCCGTACGTGATCGCAAGCGCCGTCAGCGCGACCGCGCACGCGACGACGGCCGCCGGGATAGTGTGCCTGAGCTTGAACATGAAAGGATTCTCCTTTAAAGCGAGCTTGAGACTGTGCAGGATGCCTTCGCGATGTAGAACGTACTTGTCGGGGAAACGTCCAATCGGCGCGCCATTCCCGCCGACCGTTCATCTGTGAGCAGCCGAGAGAATAGAACGCGCGCACGCGTCCGCGCAAGGTGCGCGGCGGCGCTCGACACCCGGCGCAGAGCCCCGGCCGTCAACCCTTAGCGCGACAAGCTCGTCCGTTATCCGGGCACGACGAGTTTCGACGGCGGGAGTATCGCGGGCATGCCGCGGTGCTGCCAGCAACGGCCGGGGCCGCGCACGCGACGACTGCAAGGCGTCCCCTTCTTCGTGCGCGCGCCGCAGATGTATACGACTTCCGAAGGGTCTGTCGGGCGTTCGTTCGCCGTGCCGTCGGGGCCGTACGCGGGCGTCGGCGTGGTCGTCGAGGCGTCGCGTTTTGTCTCGCGCGTATGCGCCGAGTCGGGCGCGGGAAGACGCGTGAGGTCTAGCGCGTTGCGCTCGAAGACGGCCGCGGGCGCTACGGGCTTCGTCGCGCGCCCGAGCATGAAGCACGCGCTCGCCACCACCGCCATGAGCACGAGCGGCACTGTAAACCTCTTGCGCAGAAACCGCCGCTCGCACGCGTCGCAGAAACGCCTGCTCGTCCAGACGCGCCAGCGCGCACGCGCCACTCGCTCGCCGCACTCGCAGCAGAAGTTCGGCCTGTACATCGCACACCCCTCCCCTTCCGAGGGCGACGGGGTTCACGACGCCGCGCACAGTCGTCAACAGAGAATCGAGAACGAAGACGGTAAGGAAGCGAGGCCGCAGGTCGCGGGACGCGCGCGCCTGAGCGAAGAAGAGCGCGCGCATCCGAAGCGAGACGCGATTAACCTGCGGCGGCGCGAATTATACGCCCGAGTCTCTGCGCGCGTGAAGTGGTTCGACGCGTCGTGCGCGAAGATTCGATGAAGGCGAGCCTTCATCCGCCCCCGCGTTTCACGTGCAAGCGTACGTTGCACGCGTGGAACGCGTGTGATATATTGTCGAATACTCCCGAGAGTCGCGGCGGCGTGAAAGGCCGCGCGCGTCAGTGTGATGAGTCTCAAACTCTACTGCAACCGCTACGGACACTTTAAGGACGCGCTTGTCTGCTCGGTCAACTGCGTCTACCGGACGCGCTGCAACGACTTCGCGCTCTTCTACGACGACAACCGCGCCGGAGTCGATGCGCTCGTCTCGGACTACTACGAGGCGCGACGCGGGCAGCATGGGATTGCAAGGCCCGACGCGCGCGCACACAACATTTCTACGCCCTTCGGCCACGCGCCCATCGCGCGGCCCGAGGAGTTGCGGAAGCTTATACGTTTGGAGGTTCTAAGAGAGATGGCCGAGTCCGTTTACATCTGGATTGACAAGGAAGACCACGCCGAGCTTCTGGAGACAGGCGAAGTCATACGCCGCGCCGAACGCGGCCAGAAGGCCAAGCACATCTACCGCGTCGCGCAGGAGATGGAGTTGCGCTACCAGCTCGTCCCGCGCAAGCGCATAGACAAGGCTCGCCGCGTCGCTGCCGAAGAGTCGGAGCGCACGGAGGCACGCCGCACGCGCAAGCGCGACACTCGCCCCGCGCCGCCCGCGCCCGTCCCCTTCCCCGCGCCCGTCGCCAACGCCGACGCCGAACGTGAAGCGCCCGCCCCACGCCGCGCACGCGCACGCGCCGGCAGGTAAGGCAGAAGTAAAAAGGCAGAAGGTAAAAGTAAGGATAAGAAGAAGCGCGGCCTTCATCCATGATTGATGATGAAGGCCGCGCTGTCTTTCCGTCTTAACTTTTGACTTCTGCCTTTTTACTTCTGCCTTCCGCATAAGCGTTCGTGGCAACTCGCGGCGCGCGGGTAGCACCAAAACATTCCGACGCGTGTAGGGCAGCGGCTCTCGCGCGTCGGGCTAATATTTTGTACTTACGGCTCGCGGCCGCGCGCTCAAATTTTCGGCGTGCCCGCGCCGCTTGCGCGCCGGAGCGGCGCGACGGCATACTTATCACGCAAGAACTTTCGAGCGATGAGCTTTTACAGAATCTTCCCCGTTAGACTTCGCCTGACCGCCATCGCCTTCGCGGCGATGCTCTGTCTCTTTAATGTAGCGCACGCGCAGGACGACGAGCCGATACGAGTCGAGTCGAACCTTGTCGTCTTAAACGTCGGCGTCGCCGACCAGAAGGGCAATGCCGTCACAGACCTCACGCGCGGAGACTTCAGTGTCTACGAGGACGGCGTCAAGCAGACAGTCTTAAGCTTCGAGCCCGCCGCCTCGCCCTTCAGCCTCGTGCTCCTGCTAGACATGTCGGGCTCGACGCGCAACTTCCGCCTGACGCTCAAGCAGTCGGCCATACGCTTCATAGACGCGCTCGGCCCCGAAGATCGCATCGCAGTCGTCGCCTTCAACGACAAGATCAAGACGCTTCAGGGCTTCACGACAGACCACCGGAAGGTCGCCTTCGCGATAGACTATCTCGCCGAAGGCACGGGGAGCACGAACCTCTATCAGGCGCTGCGCTACTCGCTCGAACATCTCTCGAAGGAGGGCAAGCGCCGGAAGGCTA
Organism: Pyrinomonadaceae bacterium; assembly: GCA_045807805.1. GTDB lineage: Bacteria > Acidobacteriota > Blastocatellia > Pyrinomonadales > Pyrinomonadaceae > QHXN01. The sequence continues at coordinate 15,140 of JBJMGR010000234.1, forward strand.
TAGTCGTTCTGACGGACGGGATAGACACGGAGATGGGCAAGCTCGACCGCCAGACCTCCGCGCAGGCCGCAACCATCGCGGAGGCCAACGCGTCCGTCAAGCCCGAGCAGGCCGCGGCCGTCCGTTCAGTGCTCGACTCGGCAGACAAGCTTGGCGTGACCGTCTACCCGCTCGCGCTTCCATCCAGCGACCCCACAAAGCTCCTGCCGCTCACACCGCAGCAGGCCGCGGTCTACACGGCCGCGCGCGCGCGCATGCAAAGTCTCGCAGACCGCACGGGCGGCCGCCTCCACGAGATACATCGCCTCGAAGACATGGGCCGCCTCTACGCCGAAGTGGCCGCGGACATGCGGACGCTCTACAGCATCGCCTACCAGTCCTCGAACGCGGGCACGCGCGACGGCCGCTGGCGCGCAATCAACGTCGAAGTCACACGCGCCGACGCCATCGCACGCTCCCGCCCCGGCTACTACGCACGATGAAAACTCCGCCCCACAACCTACGAACAATACGTGATTTTCCGGCCACATTCGACACAACCCGGCCCGCTTGACACCCGCGCCACACGCCCTTATATTCTCTACCTCTCTTCACAAAGAGATTCGCACCCGTAGCTCAGTTGGATAGAGCGTCTGACTACGAATCAGAAGGTCGCACGTTCGAGTCGTGCCGGGTGCATCAATCTAATCAATAAGTTAAGGCTGCTCATTTGAGTGGCCTTTTCCTTTATCTCCCTTTTCTTCCCTCTTTCCCTAATTATACTTCTAACAGAATAAAAATCAATCTTTTTCTTCTCCTTGACGAATAATTACTTTGCTTCTATAACTTCTTCCCTATGGACTTTTTAACTACAAAACAAGTTGCGGAAAGATTAGGAATAACTCCGAGGAGAGTTCAAGCACTTGTTACCGCTGGAAGACTTCCGGCACAAAAGATCGGTAGAGATTATTTGATTAAAGAAGCTGATTTGAAGCTAGTTGCAGTAAGGAAAGTTGGAAGGCCAGCAACTAAGAATAAATCTTGATGTTCTAATTTTGCTTGTAGTCTCTTAGTTGTCTAAGGGTGGGGATGCTGTTTTGCTGAAAATAGCAATTTGATTCTGGCGAAAATTTTATTTTTTGCCCGGAAGACTTCACCCTTCCGGGCTCTCTTATTTCAACCCCGCGCCGAAGCCCTACCTTCCTCCGCCTCACACGCACGGACGAGCCCTTTCAGACTAAAATTTGTGTTGAGTATGTCGGCTTGGTAAGGGCATTCACTTGATGAACGACTGAAAGGGATGCGGGGCGAGGCTCAAAGCGCGTGGCGGACTGGAAGCGGCCCGTCGAATTCTGTACTCTGTCGGTCAAGCCGAACAATCAACGCGGGCTATCTCAGGGAGGGAACATATGAGGGTAAGCACTATCGCGTCGGTCATCTTAACTTCGGCGCTGTTTCTGATTCTCGCCTGCGCGCCGCCGCCGCCCGCGCAGAACCGGAACGATGCGACGCCTGCCCAATCGCCACAGCAAGCCTCGACGCCGGACGCTTTGCCGCAACAGGCTTCGACGCCGGGCGCGGCCGCGTCGCAGACAGTCTCGGAGGTGGGCGACATACGCATCACCGCCATCACGCACGCGAGCTTCCAGATTGAGTACGGCGGCAAAGTTATTCACGTAGACCCCACGAGTCCGGGCGACTATTCCAAAGCGTCGCAGGCCGACCTCGTGCTCGTCACAGACATACACCCAGACCACCTCGACCCGGCCGCCATCGCGCGCGTGCGAAAGACGGGAGCGCCAGTGGTCGCGCCCTCGGCCGCCGCGGACAAGATAGAGAGCCCGACCGTCATCGCCAACGGCGAGACGAAGACCGTCGCGGGAATCTCAATCGAGGCAGTGCCGATGTACAACCTCAAGCGCGGCCCCTCGGCCGGGCAACTCTTCCACACGAAGGGGCGCGGCAACGGCTACGTCGTCACGCTCGGCACGAGGCGCGTCTACATCGCGGGCGACACGGAATGCACGGACGAGATGCGCGCTCTCAAAGATATTGATGTCGCCTTCATCCCGATGAACCTGCCCTACACGATGCCGCCTTCGGAGGCAGCCGAGTGCGTCAAGGCTTTCAAGCCGAAGGTCGTCTTCCCGTATCACTATCGCGGGCAGAACCCCGAAGAGTTCAAGACGGCGCTCGCGGGCGAGCCCGTCGAGGTGCGTCTGCTCAAGTGGTATTAGACTTCTTTGATATCACAAACGACATGAACGTCCTTCTCCTCAGCCACGACGAAGTCCTCGCGCTCCTCCCCGTGGGGGAGTGCGTCGCGCTCATGCGTGAGGCGCTCGTCTCGCTCGCCGAAGGGCGAGTCCATCAACCCTTGCGTACCATCGTCCGCCCGCCCGACGCCGCAGGGATAATGGGGCTCATGCCCGCCTACTCCTCGGGCGCACGCGCCGCCTTCGGGCTGAAGGCCATCTGCGTCTTCGGCGGCAACGCCGCGCGCGGCTTGGACTCGCATCAAGGGGCCGTGCTGCTCTTCAGCGCGGAGTCGGGCGAGCTACAGGCTATCGTCAACGCGTCGGCTGTGACGGCCGCGCGCACGGCCGCCGTGTCGGGCGTCGCGACCGAGGCGCTCGCGCGAGCGGACGCGTGCGACCTCGCCGTCATCGGCGCGGGCGTGCAGGCGCGTTCACACGTCGAAGCGATGTCACACGTCCGGCGAATCAAACGTTGCCGCGTTGCAAGTCGCAACATGGAGAGCGCGCAGAGGCTCGCGGACAAGTTGAAGGGAGGCTGCGCGTTTCCCTTCGAGGCCGTCGCGACAATCGAGGACGCGCTGCGCGGGGCGGACTTGATTGTGACGGCGACGAACTCGGCCGAGGCCATCGTGCGGCGCGAGTGGGTTCGGGATGGCGCGCACATAAACGCGGTCGGCTCCTGCACTCCGAACGCGCGCGAGTTGGACGCTGCGACCGTTGCCGCATCGAGCATGTTCGTTGACAGCGTCGAGTCAACCGTTAACGAAGCGGGAGACTACCTGCGCGCTCTGCGCGAAGGCGTTATCGCGCCCGGCCACATCCGCGCCGAGTTGGGAGAGGTGCTCAAAGGGACGAAGCCGGGGCGAACTTCGGGCGACGAGATAACGCTCTTCAAGTCTCTCGGCCTGGCCGTCGAAGACCTCGCGGCGGCCGAGTACTTGTACCGTAAAGCTAAAGAGACGGGCGCGGGCTCTTGGGTTCAATTCTGAAAACGGTTTCGCGTCTCGGGGAAGGGAAGGGGACGGTAATGCTGCCAACGCTCGTCGACATCGAGGATGCGCGCCGACGCATAGAGGGCGCGGCGATACGGACGCCGCTCGTACGCCTCAACGTCTTCGACGCGCCCGCCGAAATCTACCTCAAGCTCGAAAACCTTCAGCCCATTGGCTCGTTCAAGATACGCGGCGCGTCGAACGCGATTGCGCGCCTGTCGCGCGAGACTCTGTCGAAAGGCGTGCTCACGGCGTCGGCGGGAAACATGGCGCAGGGTGTCGCGTGGCGCGCGAGAGAGTTGGGCATCCCCTGCACGGTCGTTACGCCAGAGACCGCGCCCGAGACTAAAATCAAAGCCGTCGAGCGTCTCGGCGGGCGCGTCATCAAGGTTCCGTTCGATGAGTGGTGGGCGGTCTTCGAGAGCCGCGCTTACGCGGGCGTCAACGCGCACTTCGTCCACGCCTTCGACGACGTAGACGTGATGGCGGGCAACGGAACCATCGGACTCGAAATCGTCGAAGACCTCCCCGAAGTGGACGCGGTCGTGATCCCCTGGGGCGGCGGCGGGCTCGCGTGCGGGATTGCGTCGGCGATGCGCGAGGTGAGACCCGAATGTAAGGTGTACGCAGCCGAGGTGAGCACGGCCGCGCCGCTCGCGGCCTCGCTCGAAGCGGGAGAGCCTCGGCAAGTCGTCTACGAGCCTTCGTTCGTTGACGGCATCGGAGGCCGTAGCGTCTTCCCCGCTATGTTCGAGCGTGCGCGCTCGCTGCTCGACGGCTCGCTGGTCGTAAGCCTCGCTCAGGTCGCCCGAGCGCTACGGCTTCTGGCCGAGCGGAACCGCGTCATCGCGGAGGGCGCGGGCGCGTGCCCCGTCGCGTGCGCGCTCGAAGGCTTGGCGGGCGCGGGCAGAGTCGTCTGTGTCGTCTCCGGCGGCAACATCGACGTGACGAAGCTCTGCCAAATCCTCACAGACAGTTAACCAACGCGGACGCAGGAGACACGGCTAAGAACTTGAAACTGTCTTAGCCGTGTCTCCTGCGTCCGCGTTGGTTAAAATCCGCTTCACCAACACTCGACTGCACTCGACTGCAAACGTTAGCGGCTTACGGACGGACGCCGATGCTCTTATATAGCGCCGCGGGTTCGTAGACGTTGCCGTCTTTGATGACGAGCGAGACGCGGCGTATGTCGGAGATGCGCCGCGTCGGGTCGCCGTCAATCAAAATCATATCGGCGAGTCGGCCCGGAGCGATTACGCCGAGCTGGCGGTCGCGCTTCATCACGCGCGCCGCGCCGAGCGTCGCGATGCGCAGAACGTCGGCCGCAGGGATGCCCGCCTCCGCGTACAACTCAAGCTCTCGGTGCAGCGCGAACCCCGGCGTCGAATCCGTCCCCGCCACAATCGGAACTCCCGCGTCGTAGAGCATCTTCACCATCCGAAGCAGAGCCTTCGCGGACTCGCGGTAACGCTCGTCCTTTCCTTCCGGCACGGGCAGGCCGCCCCCGAGCAGGCTGCGCCGAACCTGCGGCGGCAGGCGGTCCGCGATTGCCGCGAAGCCCGCCGGAATCTGGCCGGGGCGGTCTGTGAACATGCCCTCGAAGATGTTGACGGTCGGGTCAACGACGGTCTTCCTCTCCTTCAGAAGCTCGACGAAAGAGCGGACGCGCGCCGAACTCAGGTCGAGCGTCGCCGCACGATCCGCGACGGCCGTGAATCGCACGGGCGTGCGCGTGTCCTTCACGTCGTCGAAGAGAAAGTTGAGGACGAAGAAGTTTATGTGCTGAAACTCGTCGGCACCGGCCCGCACGAACTGCTCGGCCGTCATGAAGGCGGGGACGTGGCCGCTCACGCGCAAGCCCTTGGCGTGCGCCATCTCGATTATCTTCGGGACGAGTTCGGGCTTGATGGAGCTGTAGATTTTAATCTGCGCGTAGCCGAGCTGCGCGTAGTTCTCGATGGCCGCGCGCGCCTCCTCTTCCGTGTCAACCAGAACTTTCGTCGGCCCCGCGTAAGGGCCGCGTCCGTCCATAATCCCGGCCAGCAGAATCCTCGGCCCAATCTCCTCGCCCGCCTCAATCTTGCTTCTGAGCGCGAGCAGCGCGTCGGTGTCGTTCGCCATGTCGCGCACGCTCGTGACGCCCGCGGCGATGTGCATCAGTCCGTCGTTCGGGCCGATGTGGACGTGCATGTCCCAGAGACCGGGCATCAATGTTCTGCCGTGCGCGTCTATCACTTCGCTGTTCTTCGGCACGTTGAACGTCCCCGCGGGGCCGATGGCCCTGATGCGATTTCCGGCGATGAGGACGGTCGTGTTCGGAATCGTCTTGCCGGTCTCCGAGTCGAAGAGGTTCGCGTTGGTGAAGACGAGCGGAGTCGTCGGCCTGCGAGAGAGAGTGTGCGCGAGTTTGGAGATGCGGACGGCCTCCAACTCGTCCTGCTTCCTGACGAGCGCGGGCACGCTCGACTCCCATCCTTCGCGTACGACCGAGAGCCAGCTACTCACGCTGGCGAAGAAGGAGTTGTCTTCGTCGAGCCAGATGGTGCTCGGCGTGAAGCCCAGACCCGAGACTTCGTAAGAGACGACGCGCCGTTCTTTGCCGCCGCCGCCGTCCTTCAGAGCCATTTCGCCCGTGCGCTCGATGGAGGCTTCGCCTTCGGGCAGAAGCGGCAGGCGCTTCGTCGGCGACTTGATGAGCGCCTGCGCGAGCAGCGCGAACTCTTCGGGCGCGCTGTTCATGCTGTTGTAGAACGCGTTGGCGGTGAGCTTCTTCTCGCCCGCCTCGGCCGTGTTCTTCCAGCGCGCGACGCCGTCCGCGAAAGTGAAGCTCTCGGCGACCGGGGCCTTAAGATAATCGTTGCCCGTGGTGTTGAGCGAGACGGGAAGGCCGCCCGTGTCGAGCTTGATGCTCGTCGTCAGTTTAGGCCCGCGCCCCCGGTCGCTGAACTCGAACGTGAACTGGCGCGCGCCGTCGGGCTTGACGGCCGAGGTCTGCACTCCGGCGGGCTTGCCCATCATCAGGACGGAGTAGCGCGTCTCCTGCTGCGCGAAGACGGAGGCGGCGAGCGTGAACATAAGGACGGCGAGCAGGGCTGATAGGCGTGCGAACCTTCGCGTCATAAAGTCTCCTTCATCGAAATCGAGTTGAGCGCCGCACGAGCGGCCGTCACACGCCGCCCTACGTGCCCGGCCGACGTGAGAACGAGAAGTGTGTCGAGAGGATATTAGCGCGCGGGTGGGGTGTCAACGAAGCAGTTGATTCGTCGGCCGTGTAAAAATTATAGGGCGACGTACCGTGTCGGTACGCGGATGCATACTGACCGACGGCCCGCGTCGCACTACTGACTGAAGGATAAATCCGCACACACACGCCTCCGACCATAAGCTTTATGAGTAGACCGGCCCCTCCGAGACGTTTCTGGAACTCGCGCCAACAGCTTCCAAATTTTTTAGAAAGACTGGCCCGCCGCTTGCTCTGAGACTGACAGCGATACCCGACGAGTCCCCGACTAAATTCTATGAGAGTCTGCCCCGAAGGGGGCTGTGTCCAGAGACCTTCCGTGCGGATCGTCGCTGCCCCTCCGACGAGAAAAGGCCGTCTGACCTCCTCAATATTAATGTGCGGAGTAGACCGCCTATGACTTCTGAAGGCGAAGCCACAATACTCGTCGCCGACGACAGCCCCGACAACGTGCTGATGGTGGGCCTGCTTCTGCGAAAGGCAGGCTACCGCGTGCTCACGGCCTCGGACGGCGTCGAGGCGTTCGACGCCGCGCGCGCCGGAAGCCCTCTGCTCGTCGTGAGCGACGTGACGATGCCGCGCGCCTCCGGCATCGAGCTGTGCCGAATGCTGCGCGCGGACGCCGAGCTTCACGCCGTACCCATTCTGCTCGTGAGCGCGCTGCGCGTGGACGACGCGAGCGTGGTCGAAGGGTTCGGAGCGGGCGCGGACGACTACCTCGAAGCCCCTTACGACCCGATGCTGCTCGTCGCGAAGGTCGCGCGCCTCGCCGAGCGAGCGCGCTCCGAGAAGATTCTGCGCGAGTCGGAGGAGAGGTTCCGCCTGCTCGTCGAGGGCGTGAGGGACTACGCTATCTTCATGCTCGACCCGGAGGGCAGAGTCGCGAGCTGGAACGAGGGTGCCGAGCGCATCAAGGGTTATACGGCCGAAGAGATTATCGGCGAGCACTGCTCGCGCTTCTACCCGGAGGACGAGACGGGGCTTTGGCTCGAAGTGGCCGTGGCCGAGGGGCGCGAAGAGTCGGAAGGTTGGAGCGTGCGCAAGGACGGCACGCGCTTCCTCGCGAACGTCGTCACGACCGCGCTCCGTGACAAGGCAGGGGGCCTGCGCGGCTTCTCGATGGTGACGCGCGACGTGACGGAGCGCAAGATGGCCGAGCAGCGTCTGCTCCACGACGCGCTGCACGACGGGCTGACCGGGCTCGCCAACCGCGCGCTCTTCATGGATAGATTGGGCCACGCGGTCGAGCGCGCGCGTCGTCACAGGGATTATGCCTTCGCAGTCTTCTTCCTCGACCTCGACCGCTTCAAGCTCGTCAACGACAGCCTCGGGCATCTCGCGGGCGACCGCCTGCTCATCGAAGTGGGGCGCAGGCTGAAGTCCTGCATGCGCGTGGGCGACACGGTCGCGCGTCTCGGCGGCGATGAGTTCACAATCCTGCTCGACGACACGAAGGACTCCGGCGACGCGCTCCGCATGGCCGAGCGCGTGCAGGCGAGGCTATCTCTGCCCTTCGATCTCGACGGCCATGAGGTCTTCGTCACGGCGACCGTAGGCATCGCCCTGAGCACGATGGACTACTCGCGCCCCGAGGACATCCTGCGCGACTCGAACACGGCGATGCACGGCGCGAAGACGCTCGGCAAGTCGGCGCACAAGGTCTTCGACGCGACGATGCACGAGCACGCGCGCGCAATGCTCGGGCTTGAGACCGACATGCGTAGGGCCGCGGAGCGCTGCGAGTACGTGCTGCACTATCAGCCGATTGTCTCGCTCGAAACCGAACGCCTGACGGGCTTCGAGGCGCTCGTGCGCTGGCGTCACCCGCGTCGCGGCCTCCTGCGGCCGGGCGACTTTCTCTCGCTCGCGGAGGAGACGGGCCTCGTCATACAGATCGACCGTTGGGTTCTGCGTGAGGCGTGCCGACGGACGCGCGAGTGGCAGGAGCGCTTCCACGTCGAGACGCCGCTCTGCGTGAGCGTCAATCTCTCGGCCAGAGACTTCTCCGCGCCTAACCTTGTGGAGCACGTCCGAGACGTGCTGGAAGAGTCGGGCCTCGAAGCCGGATGCTTGAAGCTTGAGATAACGGAGAGCGTTTTGATGAGCGACGCCGAGTCCGTGACGAGCACGCTCCGGCGCTTGAAGGAACTTGGCGTCGAGTTGCAGTTGGACGACTTCGGCACGGGCTACTCTTCCTTAAGCTACCTGCACCGCTTCCCGGTTGACGCGCTCAAGATCGACCGCTCGTTCGTCAGCCGCATCGGGCCGGACGGCGCGAACTCCGAAATAGCGCGCGCGATAGTGACGATGGCGCACAGCCTCAAGATGAGCGTCGTGGCCGAGGGCGTCGAGACGGAGGCGCAGGCGGCGAAGCTGCGTTCGCTCGCGTGCGAGTACGGGCAGGGCTATCTCTTCGCGGATGCTCTGGACGTTGCGGGCGCGGAGTCTCTCATCTCGGGCGCGTCGGCCCCGTCTACATTTGCCGACCGCACGAACGTGCGTCCCTGCATCAAACGCCGGTCGAACATCAAGCCGCCCGTGACCGACTCGCTCAAACGCGCGAGACACCGGAACTAAAGCGCACGCCTTTTAAACTCCGCCCGTCAAGACCTACAATGTGGGACATGAGAACAAGGACAAGCCGATTCCGCACTCTTTTAGTTTTAGCTTCAATCGTTCTGGCTACGACGCCCGCGTGGGCTCGGCAGGACGCGGCGTCGGTCGAGCAGCACGTCGAGTTGCTGCGTCAGCAACTCCGGGACGTGACGGACAAACAGGCGCAGCTACAGGCGCGCGTGCAGGAACTCGACGAGTCACTGAAGCCCGAGAACGTCGAGAGGAGCGTGGCAGGGATTGGGACGACCGACGCCTCGGCGTTGCGCGACCGACGCCGCGAGCAGTTAGAGAAGGAGAAGGCGGTCGTCGAGGAGCAGCTACGGAGTCTCGACGCGAGCCGCACGCGTTTGGAGGCGTCGATAGCGAGCGCGGAGGCGGAGACAGTGCGTCTGCGCGCCTCCGCGCTCGGCGCGAACAACTCCACGCCGCGTGAGAACAACGCCGCGACTACTCCCGCGCCCGCCGCCTCTTCGTCGTCCGCGCCCGCGAAACAGAACGGGCGTCGTTCAGTCAAACGTCGCAAGCGCGTGCGCGCGCGCCGCGCCCCTTCACGCTAGAGCTTAAACGGCGGGTACGGGCGGCACGCTCGGCGTCCGGCCCTTGAGATAGTGGAGAGAGACAATGCAGGGCGAAACCCTACAGACGGAACTCGGCACGGTCGAGACGCTTCTCGGCAACCTACAGTTCACCTTCGTCGTGAGCCCGGAAGGCGACGCGCACATACAGGTCTACGCCATCGACCCTTCGAGCGCGGGCAAAGCGGGCGTCATGCTGATGCTCGACGCGAACGGCTTCGAGCGCCTGAAGGCCATCGTCAAAGGTGCGGACGGCGTGATAGACAGGATGATACGCGAAGGGCGGATTAAGAGGATGGTGCTGCCTTACTGAAACCTCGCCCCGGCCCCGCAGAAGTATCTTGTCGCGCCACGTTCGTCTGGGATAGAATCTTTTTGAGATCGATTGTGCCACGACATCTCACGCCCCAAACCCCGAGACGGTAAAAGCCCCAACATTTGAAACGAGCTTGGAGGTCGAAGTATGTTCCGTCGGAACGTGGCGGCGATGTTCTGTCTTTTAGTCTGCGCGTGCGTCTGTCTGTGCGCGTGCTTCATGCACGCGCCCACGGCCTACGCGCAGAGCGCGGCCCCTGTGCTCGTCGCGGAGGAGGGGACTGACAGCGCGGTCGTCGTCGAGCCCGTGACGCGGGCGCGCGACCCATTCCCCGTGACGCAAGCCCTCGCCTTTAGCGCCGACCCGCGCACGCGCGTCATGCTCTTCGCGCAGAACGTCACGCTGCTTTCGGGCGAGACTGCGTCGGCGCTCACGGCGACGGCCGAAGACGCCGCGCATAACGTCTATCAGCTTACGGTCGAGCACGTAGACCCTCTGCCGGGCTTCGAGTGGATGAGTTCCGTCGTGGTCAGGCTCAGCGATCAGATGACGGATTCGACGGGCGAGGTGCTGGTCGGCGTAACGCTGCACGGTATGCAGAGCAACCGCGTGCGCTTCCGCGTCGGCGGCGCACGGCAGCCCGACCTCGGCGCGGGCGCGAGCCTCAACGGCAAGCGGCTCTTCCCCTCGGACAACGCCTGGAACCAAGATATTTCGAGCGCGCAGGTTGACCCCAACTCCGCAAACCTCGTCGCGAGCATGGGCCTCACAACGTCGCTCCACCCCGACTTCGGCACAATCTGGAACGGCGCGCCGAACGGCATCCCTTACGTCGTCGTCTCGGGCACACAGACGAAAGTTCAAATCAACTTCAACGCGTACGGCGACGAGAGCGACCCCGGCCCTTACCCCGTGCCCTCGGACGCGCCCGTCGAAGGCGGCCCCGCAGGCACGGGCGACCGCCACGTCATAGTTATAGACCGCGACAACTGGAAGCTCTACGAACTCTACTCGGCCTACCCCAACGGCACAGGCTGGACGGCCGCGAGCGGCGCGGTCTACGACCTTAACTCGAACGCGCTTCGGCCCGCCGGTTGGACTTCGGCCGACGCCGCGGGCCTGCCCGTCTTCCCCGGCCTCGTGCGCTACGACGAGGTCTTCGGCCTGAAGGAGATCGCGCACGCGCTGCGTTTCACCGCACAGCGCACGCGCCGCGCCTACGTGCTCCCGGCGCGCCACTTCGCGAGCAGCGACACGAATCCGAACCTCCCGCCGATGGGAATGCGCGTGCGCTTGAAGGCTTCGTTCGACGTGTCGGGCTTCTCGCCCGCGATGCAGGTCATACTGCGCGCGCTCAAGCGTTACGGGATGATACTTGCGGACAACGGAAGCAACTGGTACGTGAGCGGCGCGCCCGATTCGCGTTGGAACGACTCGGAGCTGAACACGCTGAAGGCGCTCAAGGGCTCGGACTTCGAGGTGGTGAAGATGGGAACCGTCGTGACCCAGTGACGGCCGCACGCGCGCGTAGGCACTTCAGAGAGTTAACACCACTGAGACAGAGGCACGGCTTTAAGTTTTGAGCTGTGCCTCTGTCTCAGCGGTGGTTAACTTCTCCTCATGTTCACTCGACTGAAACCTTATCTACGACACGGCCGGGGCGAGCCAGTGCGCGAGGTTTCGCACGTAAGTTTTTACGTCTTCAAGCTTCTCGCGCTCGCGCTCTATCTGTTTGCCGGGCGGCTCTTCGAGAAAGCTCGGGCAGCCCTTCGCCGTGTCCCAGTTGTAATCGACGAAGTGGTGGAAGCTCGACTCGGCGACGGCGCGCCCGAGCGTGTTGCCGTGTGCGTCGTCTGCGCGCTCGAAGGCGACGAGGAGGTTGAAGGGACGCCCCGTCACAGTGCTCACGCCGGTTGCGACCACGCGCGCGTCCTTCTCGCCGTCGGGCACGCCGACTCCGCCCTCGTGCGGGTGCGCGGGGAAGAACTCTATCAGTCCCGACGACGAACGCGTGCCTCGCAGAAGCTCGTGTGCGGGCTCGACGGGCGTGACGCGCTGGTAGTCGCCGTTGCTGCCCGAGTGATAGTTGGGCCACAAGATGCTCTTCGTGTCCTGATCGTCGCGCTCGCGCCGCGACTCGTCCGGGTCTTGATGTTTGCTGTGGAAGAAGTGCGCGCGGCCGACGCCGCCGAGCGTGCAGAGTGAAGAGCCGAGGTCTTGATGGTCGCGCGTGGCGAGTATGCCGCCGCCGCGCTGGCGGAAGCGCGTGATGCCCTGACAGTCGGCTACCGTCAGCCCTTCGCCCGCGTCAACGGCGAATAGCCAAAGCTCTCCGAAGTCCGTCGAGTCGAGGCGGCTCAACACTTCATCGTCGCCGTCGAGGTCGGTCACGCGGTCGCGCGCCACGACTTCAAAGAGCGCGCGGCCTTCTTCATCTCGCAGCGATTCGAGGTGCTCGCGCAGCAGCGAAAAGCGGCCTACGTTCCAGTCGTCTTCGGTGGCCGGGATGGTCGTCTGTAGAAGTATGCGAACGGGTCTGCTCATGAGTTACTCTCCGCCGTGGGTCACTGCTTCGGGATTCATCCGCCGTGTTCGGGCTTACTTATAACCCATTCCCGCGCGTTGTTCACACTCCGCGCGCAAACCCGAAAGGCGCTCCTTCGCCCGCTCTCGCCGTTGACAGGCGTGATATCGTACCGGCGTCCTATGCTTCGGAGAGACGACGAGCCATGTTCGAGATAATAGACTTGAGTCAGGAAATCTTCACGGGTATGCCGACCTTCCCCGGTATGCCCGAAGTGCGAGTCACAGTCCACTGGTCGCACGAGCAGTTGGAGGGCGTCACGGACGCGGACGCCGTCTCGCCCGCCGTCAACCTCCTACACTTCGGCGAGCACACGGGCACGCACGTGGACGCAATCAACCACATGGGCCGCGAGTATCGCGGGCAGTCCATAGACACGATGCCGCTCGCGACCTTCTACACCGAGGGCATCTGCCTAGACCTCTCTCACAAAGGTCTGACGGAGTTGATCGAGACCGAAGACCTGGAGCGCGCTCTCGCCGAAGCGTGCCTCGAAATCAAGCGCCGCGACACGGTGCTGCTCTACACGGATCACTACCGACGCGCGTTCGGCACGGACGATTGGCACAAGGGGCCGGGCCTAAGCGCGGAGGCGACGCGCTGGCTCGGGCGTCAGCGCGTCGCGGCCTTCGGCGTCGAGCCCGCCGCGCCGGGAGTGCGAGGCGTCTCGAACAGAGAGGTTCATCGCATCTGCGGCGAGTTGGGTTTCACACACTACGAGAACATGTGCAACCTGCACCTCCTCGTCGGACGCGGGCGCTTCCGCTTCATCGGCCTGCCGCTCAAGATACGCGGCGGCACAGGCTCGCCCGTCCGCGCCGTCGCGGTCTTCGAGAAGTGAGATAGTTTCAAGTTCCAAGTTGCAAGTTCAAACTTGAAGGCAGCGGGCGTGTCCTTCAACTTTAAACTTGCAACTTGTAACTCGGTTATTTCATTGACAGGCGCGGCGAAGTCTCATTAACATCCGACGACCGTTTACGGGCACGAACCCTCGCGCGTTGAACTTCCGAACTCTTCGCCCAGGCCCCTCTCTATCCGCCGCCGCCGCGCGTGCGGTCAAACGTTAGAGCGATACGAACCCACACGGACTGGAGAAAAACTATGCGTCCCCCTTGTATGCGTAAACCTGCCAGGCACTTCTTCGGGCTCGCGCTCGGCCTTCTTCTCATCACAGCGTTCGCAGCCGTCAGCGCCCCGGCGCAGACGCAGATAACGACGGGCGTCATCCAGGGCAATGTAGAGGACGAGCACGGCGCGACCGTGCCCGGCGCGACCGTCGAAGTTAAGAACGTTGACACGAACCTGACCAAAACTCTGACGACGGACGACAACGGCCGCTTCGTCTTCCTCCAACTCCCGCCGGGCCGCTACACCTTGACGGCCTCGAAGCAGGGCTTCGCCACGCTCAAGCAGGAGGAGTTCGCGCTCACGGTCGGGCAGGCCGCGAACCTCGATTTGAAGATGAAGGTCTCGGGCGTCGCGGAGGTCGTCACGGTCTCGGCCGTGCAGACCGTCGACACCGCGAGCACGCAGACGAGCACGACGATTGACGAGCGCTCCGTCTCAAATCTTCCCGTCGCCGGGCGCAAGTTTGAAGACCTCTTGACCCTGACGCCGAACGTCTCCATCACGCAGGGGCCGGACGGCGACGAGATAAACTTCGCGGGACAGCGCGGCATCTTCAACAGCATAAGCCTCGACGGCGGCGACTACATGAACGGCTTCTTCGGCGAGCAGGCGGGCGGCCAGCGCGCAGCCATAGACATACCCTTAGATGCCGTCAAAGAGTTTCAGGTCGTAGCCACGGGCGCGACCGCCGAGTTCGGGCGGACGGCGGGCGGCGTCGTCAACGTCGTCACCAAGTCGGGCACGAACGAGTTCCACGGCTCGCTCTTCCACTTCCAGCGTCTCGAAGCGCTCACCGCCGACACGTCCGACGGCAGGCCCTTGAAGGACTTTCACCGCGAACAGTTCGGCGGAAACGTCGGCGGGCCGATAAAGCGCGACAAGGCGTTCTTCTTCGTCGCCTACGAACAGATATTCGAGAACCTGACGCGCGCGAACCTCTCCGAGCAGGTGGGCGCGACGCCGTGCCCCGTCGCCGCGCCGAACATCGTCGCCAACGAGGCGCTCATCAACTCGAACTTCGACTGCCAGCGGCTCGCGCTGCTCTCGTTCTTCCGCACGTCGCGCGGTCAGGAGGAGGGGCTTCCAATCAAGCGGCCTATCCGCAACTCCGCCATCCTCGGCAAGTTCGACTTCGAGCTGACCAGGAATAACCATCTTACGCTCTCGCACAACTTCGACTACTCGAAGAACGAGAACCAGACCTTCGACGTTTCGACCTACGGCAACTCGGCCAACGGCACCGAAGGCCCTTCAAAGATTCACGCCTTCAACGCGAACCTCTTCACGACCGTCTCGGCGACGAAGGTCAACGAGCTACACTTCACCTACGGACGAGAGGAGCGTCCGCGCGGGGCCACGCAGTCCAACGTCCCCGCCGACACGGCGATGGGCGGCTTCTTCAGCGCCGCTGAACCCACGTTCCGCTTCGGCAACCCCTTCTTCCTCGGCCCTAACGTTGACGAGACCTTCTGGCGCGCGCAAGTAAAAGACAACTTCTCCGTCGTCTCCGGTAACCACACGGCGAAGTTCGGCGGCGAGTGGCTGCACAGCCGCAACTCGCAAGTCTTCCGCGGCTTCTTCGAGGGTCGTTACATCTTCGACAGCGTCACGGGCTTCCTGCACTACGCCTCGCCCGCAAGCCTCGGCGCGGGCTTCGGCCCCAACACGGGGCGCTGCCCCAACGGCACGTTCACGAGCCTTGCCGCGCCCACGTGCACGGGCGCGGGCACGCCGCTCCTGCTCTTCCTACAGGGCGCGGGCCCCTCC
>JBJMGR010000235.1:0-10297 GCA_045807805.1 Pyrinomonadaceae bacterium
CGCGTCGCGGAGAAGTGCAAAGAGTTCAACGTCACGGGCCAGATAAAGCACATCTGCCCCGGCCCCGTCGTCACGACCTACGAGTTCAAGCCCGACCCCGGCGTCAAGTATTCGCGCGTCACGGGTCTCGTTGACGACCTCTGCATCGCGCTCGAAGCAGAGTCCATACGCATCGACCGTCTGCCCGGCAAGCCGCACGTCGGCATCGAGGTGCCGAACCCCGAGCGCGAGACGATCTTCCTGCGCGAGGTCTTAGAGTCGCGACAGTTCCGCGACTCCGAGTCGAAGCTCACGCTCGCTTTGGGGAAGACGATTGACGGCATCAACTACACGGCCGACCTCACGCGGATGCCGCACCTACTCATCGCGGGCGCGACGGGCACGGGCAAGTCCGTCTGTCTGAACTCGCTCGTCGTCTCCGTGCTCTACAAGGCTCGGCCCGACGAGGTGAAGTTCATCATGATAGACCCGAAGCGCCTTGAGCTTGGGCTCTACGCCGACATCCCGCACCTCGCGACGCCCATCATCACGGAGCCGAAGAAGGCCGCGAACGCTCTGAAGTGGGCCGTCTCTCAGATGGAGCAGCGCTACAAGCAGTTGGCGCAGTGGGGCGTGAGAAACATCGACGGCTACAACACGGAGGTCGAGCGCCGCAACAACGTGCTCGACTTCGACGAAGAGGGCCAGCCCTGGAAGACCCTGCCCTACATCGTCATCATCATCGACGAGCTTGCGGACTTGATGATGACCTGCGGCACGGACGTTGAAGAGGCCATCACGCGCCTCGCGCAGATGGCGCGCGCCGTCGGCATACACCTCGTGCTCGCGACACAGCGTCCGAGCGTGGACGTAATCACGGGCCTCATCAAAGCGAACTTCCCCTCGCGCATCGCCTTCCGCGTCTCGCAGAAGGTTGACTCGCGCACGATCATTGACGCCAACGGCGCGGAGCAACTCCTCGGCCGCGGCGACATGCTCTTCCTCCCGCCCGGCACATCGCGCCTTCTGCGCGTGCACGGCGCGTACCTCGACGAGAACGAGGTCGCGAAGATAGTCGCGCACATAAAGGCGCAGGGCGGCGCGCCCGTCTACGACGAGACCATCACGCAATCGGAGGACGAGGCGTCGGACGGCGAGAATGGTTCGGGCGAGCGCGACGAGTTGTTCGAGCAGGCGCTCCGCATCTGCTGCGAGATGAAGCGCGCATCCACCTCAGTCCTTCAGCGCCGACTCCGCATTGGCTACGGCCGCGCGGCCGCAATCCTCGACGGTCTGGAACGCGACGGCTTCATCGGTCAGGCCGACGGCGCGCGCCCGCGCCCCGTCCTCTCACGGGCCTACGAGACCGTCTCCCACTGGGACAACCTCTCGGTCGAGAGCGCCGACGACTTCTGACTTTGGAGCGGTCAGCACTTAGCTTTCAGCTTTTTGCATCGCAATGACTCAAGCGCGCTCGACGGCTTGCGAATAGCTCGAACGAGTTTGGCTGAAAGCTGAGTGCTGACCGCTGACCGCTCCCTTGTTAAATTTCCAATCGTTTTCGACGCTCTTTTGACGACAACGATTCGACAACTTTTCCACAGCTTCTGTGGAAAAGTCTGTGGATAACTTGATTTTCAGGGTTACAAGTTCGTGAAGCTTTTAGACTTCTAGCATTTTGCACACTTGCGCGGCAAACATCACGAAGCCTTCGCAGGAGGCGTCTCCCGGCTGTGGCGCGAAACCTTTTAAAGAGCCGTCTGTGCCATATCATCCTGTGCTGCGCGTCGGCGGCCGCCTCCTCTGCTTGCGTCAAATTGCCACGCCCCGCGCGTGCCGCGGCCTCTCAAGTCTCCACGCGCGCCGAAGTCTCCGCGACCGTCTCGATTAACCGGGCTTCGCGCGAGGAGTTGGAGAAGCTTCCGGGCATCGGCCCCGCGCTCGCCGCGCGCATAGTCGAGCAGCGCGAGCGCTACGGCCCGTTCCGAAGGGCGGAGCACATCATGCTCGTGCGCGGAATAAGCGAACGACGCTTCCGGCAGTTGCGCCCCTACATCAACGCCGAGTGAGTCGCGGCGTCTCCCCTTTAACTCCGAAGCGACACGGACGACTTGAACGACACGCGAGACCTACGAGACTCGGCGCGCGCTATCTTCCGCCAGGCGCTCGCGGCCGTTGACGCGCGACGCGCGTTGCTCGAAGCCGTGCGCGTCGAAGGTCGAAGTCTGCGCGTCTTCGGCGAGAGCTTCGACCTTCGCGGGCCTCACGCGAAGATTTACTCGGTCGCACTCGGCAAGGCCGCCGCTGCGATGGCCTCGGCGCTCGAAGAGCGTCTCGGCGACGCGTTAGCGTACGGCGTGCTCTCCGCACCTCCGTCGGACTTGAAGCTGTCGGGTCGTTGGCGCGCATACGCGGGCGGACACCCGCTGCCGAACGGCGCGAGCCTCGAAGCGGCCCGCGCCGCTTTCGAGTTGCTCGACGAAGCGGACGCCTCTTCGGCCCTCGTCCTCTTCCTCGTCTCGGGCGGCGGCTCCGCGATGTTGGAGTTGCCGCGCGACGCGCGTGTCACGCTCGAAGACCTGCGCGAGACGAACCGCGTGCTCGTCTCGTGCGGCGCGGCGATTGATGAAGTCAACGCCGTACGACGCGCGCTCTCCGCAGTGAAGGGCGACGGGCTAAGTAGACGTGCGCCGCGCGCGACGAAGTTGACGCTCATCGTCTCGGACGTGCCGCGCGGGCGCGAGCGCGACGTTGCCTCCGGGCCGACGCGCGCGCCCGACGACGACTCGCCTGACGCGCGCGAGGTCGTGTCGCGTTACAGCCTCGACTCGAAACTTCCACACTCCATCAAACGCGCGCTCGAAGAGTCGGCCGCGCCGCGCACCCACGTTGACGATGAAGACGAGCCTTCGTCGAGTCACTACGTACTGCTCGACAACGACAGCGCGTGCGAGGCCGCGGCCGGGTCTGCGCGAGCGCGCGGGTTCGCGGTCGTGTCGGCGCGCGAAGTGGGCGAGCAGCCAGTGGACGAGGGCGCGGCGCTTCTGGTCTCGCGCCTGTTCGAGACGTACGCGCGCGGAGAGTGGAATGGTCGAGGCGTGTGCGTCGTCTCGGGCGGCGAGTTCGCGTGCCCCGTGCGCGGCGTCGGGACGGGCGGTCGCAACTCCGAGACCGCTCTGCGCTGTGCGTTCGAGATTGAGAAGGCCCTCAGAGAGTCTAACGGGAGAGTGATACCGCGCGGCGTCGTGGCGCTCTGCGCGGGCACGGACGGTGTTGACGGCAACAGCCCCGCGGCCGGCGCGATAGCCTTCGACACGACGCTTCGTCGCGCGCGCGAACGCGGCCTCGACGCCGCGAAGTCGCTCGAAGAGAGTGACGCTTACACTCTCTTCGACGCACTAGGCGACGCGATTCAGACGGGGCCGACGGGAACGAACGTGCGCGACCTTCGGATTCTGCTCGCGGAGTGAGGGCGGACGAGTAAGAGATGTCGAAGCTAAGACCTGTCGTAGTCGTCTTCGAGGCGCGTGATGTCGTCCTCGCCCAGGTAGTCGCCGCGCTGAACCTCTATGAAGACGAGCATCTCCTCGCCGGGGTTCGCGACGCGGTGCGCCGAGCCGACCGCGATGTCTATAGTCTCGCCGACGGAGAGCATCACGTCGCGACCGTCGAGCGTGACGCGCGCAGTGCCCGCCACGACCACCCAGTGCTCCGCGCGCCGCGCGTGTCGCTGGTAGCTCAGACGCTTGCCCGCGAGCACCTCTATGCGCTTGACCTTGTAGTCGCGCCCCTCGTCGAGCACCGTGAACGTGCCCCACGGCCGCCTCTCGAACAGAGGCGACTCGCCCGCATCGCTTCTCTCACTCATCCCTGAAACCTTCCGCGTTGGATTGGGTTCGCCGAAATGATACTTCAAAAAGAAGGGAGTCAGAAGTCAGGAGTCAGAAGTCAGGAGTCAGAATTAAAGGCAGCGCGGCTCTCATCAATCTTCATTCCGACTCCTGACTCCCGGCTTCTGGCTCCCTGCCCTTCATTCTCGTCGGACGAACGTGGAGGCTTTGAGGTCTTCGCCGTCGGTCGAGACGGTGATGGTGCCGCGCTCGCCCGTCGTGAGGACGAGCGCGCCCGCGTCGCGCAAGCGCGCGAGGACTTCGGCGTGCGGGTGGCCGTGGGGCGAGTCCTGCCCGACGGAGACGACCGCGAGCACGGGGCGCGTGGCGTTGACGAAAGCTTGTGTCGAGGAGGTGCGACTCCCGTGGTGCGCGACCTTTAGAACATCGCAGGCGAGGTCGTCGCCCGCCGCGACGAGCGAGGCTTCGGCCGGTGCTTCGGCGTCGCCCGTGAGCAGAAGAGTCCTTCGGCCGAGGCGTATGCGAAGCACTATCGAGTCGTTGTTCGCGGAGGGCGCGTCGCCGTCTCCTTCTGCGACGCGCGGCCAGAGAACTTCGAGCGTGACAGGGCCGAAGCGTAGACGGTCGCCGCGTCCGACGAGATAGACGGGCACGCGTGCGTCGCGCGCAGTCTCCGCGAAGCGCAGGAACTCCGCGTCGTCGGAAGGGGCGCGCGCGACGAGCGCTCCTTCGACTTTGAACGAGCGAAGTACGGCGTTGAGCCCGTCGATGTGGTCTGCGTCCGCGTGCGTCGCGAGCACGTAGTCAACGCGCGAGAGCCCGCGCCGCCAGAGGTATTCGGAGACGACCGACTCGCCTATGCCGCGCGTGTCGCGCTCGAACTCTTCGGCATCTTCGTCGTCGTCAACGCGGCGGCGAAAGTCCGGGCGTCCGCCGCCGTCTATGAGCAGCGTCGAGCCGTCGGGCATAGTCACGAGCGCAGAGTCGCCCTGCCCAACGTCCAGGAAATCAACACGGAGCCTCCCGTCGGGCAGGCCCGCGCTCAAAGGATGCGCGACGATGACGAAGAGCATCAACGCGAACGCGATTGAAGCGAGCTTGAGTGACGCGGGTTTAAGTAACGTAGAACTGAGTGCGCCGTTCCGTTCAGCGTCGCCTTCCGTCTCCAACGCGCGCGGCGGCGCGGCGAGCGGACGCCATCGCAGGAGCGCCGACGCGAGCAGGAGCAGCGGCACGAAGTAGAGCACGTAGACCGCCGAGGGCCAGCCGGTGTATTCGGGTAGTCGAAGGCTCGCGACGTGCGCCCGCGCGAATGGGTCGACGCTGTGCGACATGATGGCGGCCGATAGTTCGGCCACGCGCACGAGCGGTGCGGCCAGCGACGCGCCTACCTGCGCGAGCGCCATCGCACAGAGCCCCGCGGCGGCGAGCACGACCATGAACGCGCCGACGAAGATGTTGAGCACGAGCGACGCGAGCGAGAGCCTGTGGAAGTGCAGGACGAGCAGCGGCACGAGCGAGACCTGCACGACGAGCGAGACGAGCACGGCCGCGAAGACCTGTCGCAGAAGCCACTGCACGCGCCAGCGTTCGAGTCGAGCAGCCCAGTCTGTTTTAAAGAGGCGGTAGTCGTGCGTCGCGCGCGACAGCTCCGCGCGCCAGCGCCGCTCGCGCCAGTAGAGCAACTCCGCGAGCGTCTGGAACCAGCGCGGGCACGCGGGCGGGTAGGGCGTCGCACGCGTCGGACGCCACTCGCCCACGTCCTTTAGCGTCGTCAGCAGTGGGAGCGCGACCGCGACTATCGCGGCGACGGAGATGAACGTGAGTTGGAACGAAGGGTCGAACAGATTCGACGGGCGCACGACGAGCAGCGCGAGCGCAGCGCCGCCCGTGGCGTTGACCGGGCTCGAACGTCGGCCGAGCGTGGGCGCGAGCGCCGCGAGCGTGAACATCAGAGCGGCGCGCAGCACGGAAGCCTCCGCGCCGACCGCGATGGCGTACGCCCACACGAACGCGACCGACGCGGCCCACTGCAACGCGCGCCTGCGCGTCAGCCGTCGCGCGAAGGCCCAGACTAAAGCGCCGATGAAAGTAATGTGTAGGCCGCTGATGACGAGGACGTGGAACGTGCCGCCCTCTCGGAACGCTTCAGCCGTCTCGCGCGTAAGCCCGAGGCGGTTGCCGAAGACCGCGGCCTTGAGCACGCCGGAAGTCTCCACGGAGAAGATTCTGTCCGAGAGGCGCACGAGTCGAGCACGCCATGAGTCGAGCAGTGCGAGCGGCAGAAAGACCGGCTCGTCGTCGAGTCGTTCGATTAGAAGAGGGCTCTTGACGGTGGCCCGCGCGTCGAGGTCGCGCAGCGAGAGAAATTCGTCGGACGAAGTAACGCCGGGATTGCGGAACCTCTCGGCACGCATGAGCAGAGACGCGACGCGCACGCGCGCGCCGCGTCTGAGTTCGAGCGAGTCATACTCGGCCGCACTCCGCGCGTCAGCGACGGGCGCGAAGAGTTCGACGCGCCCCACGCACTCGCGCTCGACGCCGCGCGCACGGACTCGTTCAACGCGCACGTCGAAGAGCAGCCCGTCGGGCGCGTACTCGGGCGCGCGCTCCAACACGCCCGTCAACTCGACGGGCTCGCCCGGCTCAATCAGGCCGCGCACGTAGAGTGTGCGAAGGCGTGAGTCCGTGCGTGCGTCGCGCGCCTCGATTGATGCGAGCGACGCGCCCGCGAAGGCCAGCGCGAGGAGGACGAAGTATGACGCGGACGCGTGTCGCTTCAGCGTCGAGATGATTGCGGAGACGGAGGCGAGCGCGGCGAGCGTGAGACAGAGTTTGAGGCTCGCTGATGTGAGGCTTGAGAGAAGGACTCCGAAGGCGAACGCGGCGGCGAGTGCCGCGAGCGGGTACTCTACGAAGTTCCGCCTGTGAGACGGCGTTGACATAGCCTTTCGGTGTCAGACGCGTGCGTTTAATGCGGGGCGCGTTTGGCGGGATGCGCGCCCCTGCCTGTGTGAATCTCTCTACCTGCCTTGCAATATCGCGGTGGCGCGGTCTATCTCCGCGGCGACGCGCTTGACGACGCCCGAGGCTACGCTGATCTGCTCGGCGGCCTCCTTCCAATCGTGCTGCTCCACGGCCTCGCGCACGCCGGGGATGGTCTTGACTCCATAGCCCGTGTAGAAGCCCGGCGCGTAAATCTGGTGCTTGAACCAGGGGCGGCGCGGCAGTCCGGCCTCGCTCGTCATCGAGTGCTCGAAGTTCATCAGTACACGGTCGAGAGCGGCCTGCGTCCCGGCAGCGCGCAGACGCTCCTGCGCGGCCGAAGTATTGAGCGCCGCCTGATAGTTCTTCGCGCTCTCCTGAAGCTTGCCGAGTGCTGCGCTCAGCGGCGCGAAGTCGAGCGCGGGCGCGGCCTGCTCCGTGCGCGGCGCGACGTAGGTCTCGGTCGGGTCGTAGACGGCCGCGTAGGTTCCATCGGAGATGCGCCGGTTCTTCTCGGCTATCTCTTCGCGCGTGTCGTCGGCGAGCTTCGTCAACTCTTTCACGTAGCGTCCGACCGTATCCGTGAAGTTGTCGAACGAGAGCGGGAGCGTGTCCGCGTCGGCGAAGCGGAGCGTGATGCGCCCGGCGGTCTGCGCGAGCGCGACTCCGTAGTCGCCCGTCGGGTCGCCGAAGCGCGTGTAGTGGTCGAAAGAGTCGTAGACCGAGTGGTAAGAGCCGCCGCCGTCCTCGCCGCCGTAGCCGAGATTGAGCGACGCTATGCCGAGGTGTTGCAGGAAGGGCGTGAAGTCGGAGCCGGAGCCGAGCGCGCCTATGCGCAAGTCCGAGCGCTCGCGCGCATCCTTCTTCTCGTCCGCGTCGCCGTCGAGTACGAGCCGCGCACGCTCGCGCTCGCGCACGGCTATCCTCTTCTCGGGGTCTACAACGTCGCGCGCCACCTCGTTGACGAACTTCTCAAGCGTGTGCGAGCCCCCGACTCCGAGGAAGCCGCGGCCGTTCGAGTCGGAGTTGACGTAGACGACGGCGTGACGCTGAAGCTCTTCGGCGTGTGTCTCCGCCCACTCGGTCGAGCCGAGTAGTCCGGGCTCCTCTCCGTCCCACGCGCAGTAGATGATCGTGCGCTTCGGACGCCAGCCCGACTTCGCCAACTCGCCGACGGCGCGCGCCTCTTCCAGAAGCGTAACCATGCCGCTCGTGGGGTCGTCCGCGCCGTTGACCCACGCGTCGTGGTGGTTGCCGCGCACGACCCACTCGTCTGCGCGCTCCGTTCCCTTCATGCGCGCTATCACGTCGAAGACGGGCTTGATGTCCCAGTTGAATTCGAGCTTGAGATGAACGTTGGCGGGGCCGGGGCCTATGTGATACGTGACGGGCAGCGCGCCGCGCCACGCCGCGGGCGCGACCGCGCCGCCGAGCGCGCGCAGGAGCGGGAGCGCGTCGCCGTACGAGATGGGAAGCACCGGAATCTTGGTTATGGTCGGCGCGCTCTTAACGTCGAGCCGCTTCGCGCCTTCGGTCGAGCCGACGCCGGGCGTCAAGGGGTCGCCGGGGAAGAGCGGCATGTCGGCGACCGAGCCGCGCTGCGCGCCCCACTCGCTGCGCCAAGCGCCTTTGGGGTAAACGTCGCCGTTGAAGTATCCGTCGTCGCGCGGGTCTGAGTAGATGATGCAGCCGAGTGCGCCGTGCTCGGCCGCGACCTTCGGCTTGATGCCGCGCCAGGAGCCGCCGTAGCGCGCGATGACGATCTTCCCCTTCACGTCAACACCGCGACGCTCAAGCTCCTCGTAGTCGCGCGGCACTCCGTAGTTGACATAGACGAGAGGCGCGTTCACGTCGCCGTCCTTCGAGTATGCGTTGTAGACGGGAAGCTGCTCGTCGGTCTGGCCCGAGGTCGCGTCCTCTTTGAGAGTCGGCTCGGAGAGTCGCGCCGTGTAACGCTCGGGCGCGGTCAATTCAAGCAGGCGCGTCTTCGGCGTCGGGAACAGAACGTCGAAGCGCTCTACTGCCGCGTCGTAGCCCCAGGAGCGGAAGAGTCCCAACATGAACTCCGCGTTCTCACGGTCGTACGCCGAGCCCACGTGATGCGGCCGCGCCGAGAGCCGACGCATCCACTCGCGCATGTTCTCTCTCTTGAGCTGCGAGTCGAAGCGCGCTTCGAGCGCGTACTGCGCGGCCGCCGTCTCCGCGCCGAAGCCCGTCAGCGGCTTATCCTCGGCGGCGGCGGCGGGCGCGGCCTGCGCGGATAGCATCGCGCAGAGCAGAAGGACTGCGGCAAGCGTACGAGAACGGCGACGAGAGCGACGAAGACGCATCGAAACCTCCGGCGAAAAATTTAAGGGCGATGTTAAGGCGTGGCCCGCGAACTTTATTACAGACCGCCCGCCTTATCAAGAAAGATTAAGCCGAGGAGCGCGATGGCGTCGGCGGGGCGAAAAGTCCGCGACGCGCATTATCGTTGAAATTCGGCGGACGATGGGGCCATAATGTCGCGCTCTCTTAGTAGCCCGAGCCATCGTCGTTTCGCTTCTCATAACATGCCTCATAGCCGTCTTAAAAGTCAGAGCTTCAGCCCGGAGGTTGAATAATGTGCGCCGACAGGTCGAGGAAGACGTGCTTCGTCATCATGGGATTCGGCAAGAAGACTGACTTCGCGACCGGCCGCACGCTCAACCTCGACGCGACCTACCAGAACATCATCAAGCCCGCGGCCGAGGACGCCGGGCTTGTCTGCATGCGCGCCGACGAGTTAGCTCACTCCGGTCTGCTGGACGCCCCGCTGTACGAGCAGTTGCTTACGGCTGACCTGGTCATAGCGGACATCTCCACGTCCAACATGAACGTCCTTTACGAGCTTGGCGTGCGGCACGCGCTGAGGCCGTACGCCACAATAGTCATAGCCGAAGATAATCTCTTCGCCGCGCCCTTCGACGTGACCACGGTAAACATCCTGCGGTACCGGCACATGGGCGAGGACATAGGCTACGCGGAGGTGCAGCGGTTCCGCAAGGTGCTCACCGAGAGGATTTTGGAACTCACGAGCAGCGCGCCCCCTCAACTCGACAGCCCGGTCTACACGTTCCTTAACAACCTCACGCCGCCCGCGACGGCTGCGGCGACGCGGGGCGTGGCCGAGGCCGTTGCGCTCCCCGACGACTCGTTCGCGGGCAGACTGGATCAGGCGAAGGAGGCGCAGAAAAGGGGGGACTTCGCCACGGCCAAAGCCTTGCTCGAATACGTGCGGGGGGCGATGAAGAAGGAAGACCCTTACGTCATCCAGCAGCTCGCGCTCGTCACGTACAAGAGCAGGCTCCCGACGCCGCTGGCCGCGCTCGAAGAGGCGCGCGAACTGCTCCTGACGCTCGCCCCCGTGACCTCGAACGACACGGAGACGCTCGGGCTCTGGGGCGCCGTTCACAAACGCCTCTGGGAGTTGACCAAAGAGAGCGCGCACCTCGACGAGGCCG
>JBJMGR010000236.1:0-21899 GCA_045807805.1 Pyrinomonadaceae bacterium
CCCACGTACGGCGCGCCCGCGACGGGCGCAAAGCGCGGCGTGCTCAAGGAGAAGGTCTGCGCGCGGAAGGCCGCGGAGAGTTGGAGGCGGCCGTCGAGGAAGTGTAGCTGGTCTTGTATGAAGAGGGCGTGGCTCCGCTCGCTCACGTCGGCCGAGGAGTTGCCAGAAGGGGTAACGTCGAAGAACTTGTTGAGGTAACTCTCGCGCTCGAACTCGTAGCCCGCGTTGAAGAGGTTGTGGCTACCCAAACGGAAGTCCGTTCGCGCGCTGAAGGTGTTCACCCCGCCGTCGAAGTTGTTGCGCGTCGAGCCTTGCGGCTCGAAGAAGAAGTCCGCGGGGTCGCCGGGCACCGCGGGGCCGTCGCGGAAGGAGTTGCGCGTCAAGAGGCCGTGGTATGTGACGGTGTAGCCGAACGCCTCGGTCGGGCGATGAGTGAAGACGAGCGCGCCCGAGAGGAAACGGCCCGCGCGCGAGTTGTCCGGGTCGTTCGCGGCTGGAAGGAAGGTCGCGCCGCCGACGTTCAGTTGACTTAGCCCCGTGCCCGACTCGTAACGCCGAAGCTCCGTCGGCGAGAGCGGCCGCGCCTCGACTACGCCAGTGGCGGGAAGCGTGCCGATGGCCTGCGGGTCTTCGTTGAGTTGGACGAAGGAGTCGGAGGCGTAGAGACGCGCCGAGAGAGTTGCGGTCGGCGTCAGACGGAAGAGGACGCGCCCCTGCGCGTTGGTCGTGCGCGTTGCATCGTCGCCGTCAACGCCGCGCGAAACGTTTAAGTGCGAGACGGCGGCGCTGAAGACCATGCGCTCGGCCTCGCCCGCCGAGCCCGAGACCTGTGCGCGTCCGCGCGCGAAGCCTAAGCCCCCGCCCTCCGCGAGAAGGCTTCCGTGGAACGGCCCGCCGCCCTCATCGGTCACGATGTTGACGACGCCGCCCACCGCGTTCGTGCCGTAGAGCGAAGAGCCCGAGCCGCGAAGGACTTCGACGCGGCCCGCGTCCGTCACAGTGAAGTCGGAGAGAAAGCTCGTCGCGTCGCCCTGCGCGGCCGCGGGGTCGCGGAAGCGCAGGCCGTCGATGAGCACGGACGTGTCCTGACTCCTGAGCCCGCGAGTCTTAATCGAAGTGAGAGAGCCGGGGCCGCCGAGCTGCTGCACGCGTAGGCCGGGCACCGTGCGAAGTGCTTCGGCGACGGTCGGTTCGTCGCGGTCTTCGATTTCGCGGCGACCGACGACGGCCGTGGCCTTCGAGACTTCGTCGACGGTCTGCGGCGAGTCGGCCGCCGTGACGACGACCTCCGTCGAGACGCCCGCGACCTCCAAAGAAAAGTCGAGCGACGCCTGCTCGCCGCGCGCGACTGTGACGGCGTGCGCGGAGGCGCGTGCGAACCCTTCGGCCTCAGCCTCGACGAGGTACTCGCCGGGCGCGAGCCGCTCGAAGCGGTACGCGCCCGCGCCGTCCGTCGCGGTCGAGAGTCTAACTTGCGTTCGGCCGCGCGCGTAGAGCGTGACGGTCGCGCCGCGCAGGGCCGCGCCCCGCGGGTCTGTGACGCGTCCCGCGATGGAAGCACCGGGGCTTTGCGCGCGCGCGTCCGTCGCCGTGGACAAAATCAGCGACGACAGCAGCAGCGCCAACGACAACAGAATCGTGCGAATGAAATTCTCTCTCCTCATCTCTTAAAACCTCTCGCGGCTTCGGGTGGGCGGAGGCCGGACGCGCCGCGCGAAGAGGGAGAAAGCGTGGACGGAAAAAAGTCTCCGGCCGAGAAAACGGAAAAGCCCTCGGTCTTCCGAGTGGAAGACCGAGGGCTGCCGGATGAAACTCTTGTGAACCTCTAAGGGCTTCGGCGGCGCGCCGTCGTACATTTAGATACGCGCGAACGCCTTCGAGACTCCTTCGGCCCACACCCGACGCCACCCGCCCTTTCCCGGGGCACAAGCGGTCGCCTCCGTCGGAATAAGTTGCAAGTTGCAAGTTCAAGGTTTCAAGTTGAACCACTTGTCCTTAACTTGAAACTTTGAACTTGCAACTTGAAACTACTTTTAACAGGCAAGGTTTCCTGACTTCCGGCTCTGACGCGGCGCGCCTCTCTGCCTTCCCCGGACTCCGAAGAGAGTCCGAGTGACCTCCGCCATAAAGCGGAGAAGGGCGCGACACAATCGCCGGTACACAGTGGCGGGAACCGCGCGGGCATTTCACCCGACTTCCCTTTGAACCTGCGACGGCCGGCGCACGCTCTTTAAGAAACACGCGCGCCGGAATCAGCGATGAAAACTCAAACTTACAAAGAGCACGCGGCCCTTCAAAAACTCGGAGCGGGCCTTCAAGAGCTGAAACCCTATCACCACCCCAATGCGTCGTCAAGCAGACAAGCCTGAAAGGAGTCTAACGCCCGGCAGCAACCGCGCACGACGGCGTTGTTGATAACAGGCACGCTTATCGGGCGTCGTGTGCATCCTGTTGTTCGGCTGTGCACACTGGGAAGCAGACGACCTTACGTGTTACACCGCCCGCTCCATCAGGATGTCCGTCTGTGCGTCCGCACCCAACTGAAACACGTGCTCGCCGACCGCACGGAAATTCCACTTGCGATAGAAAGCCTGTGCCCGCCCGTTCCGCTCCCACACGCCGAGCCATATGGTCTCATGTCCGGCCTGCCGCGCCTCGTCTACGCACGCACGCATCAATGCCTCCCCGACACCAAGGCCGTGCCATTCACGGGACACATACAGCCGCACCAACTCGACGGGCTTAGCGCCTTCGATGCCCTCCGCCGACCCACCGGCGTGAAGCATAGAGTATCCTGCCGCGACCCCGCCGACTTCGGCAATGAAGAAGGTGGAGGCAGTGTCGTTCAACTCGGCCGTCTGCCGCGCAAGGTTGAAGGAAGAGGCGAGGTAGGCGGCCATGTCCTCCGGGCTGTTATCGGCGGCGAAAGTTTCGGAGAAGGTGCGCGCACCCAATTCAGCCAGCAGACCGGCGTCGTCGGGATTGGCGCGACGAATCGTAACGTCGGGTTTTTGAATCATCTACTTTACCTGGGCACGAACACAGAGGCCGACCTGTTGTAGTTGTGGAATGACTCCGCGTAACAGACTTATCTCTTCACTTACTTCGGTGCGTTACGGCCTCTGCCAGACGGTGCCGTCTTCGTAGAGTATGCGAACGAGGACGATCTGTTCGCTGAGGCCGGCGCGCTCGGATTTGTCGAGGGCGTAGGCGCTGACGCGGAGTGTGGGCGGGTTGGGGATGAAGAAGGAGAACTCTCTGGCCTTGCCGGGCGAGACGCGGCCTTCGCTCGTGAACTTGTGGCGGCCGAGTTCGTCGCCCGTCGCGGCGTCCGTGAAGACGTAGTCCCAATCCAGCTCACGCACGGCCTTCGCGCCGTCGTTGCGAACCGAGAGCTTGTAGCGGAAGCCGTAGCGGGGCGGGCCTTTCTGTCGCGCGATTTCGAGCAGGGCGGAGTCGGCCCGCGCCTCCCGGCGTATGCGGTCAACGTCCTGGCCGCCGCCGCGCTTGGCGTCGTCTATGCGCTTCTCGTTGCGCGCGCGCACGCGCATCTCTTCAAAGTTCTCGACGGGGCCGCCGAAGGGGTCGCGCTCCCAATTGACGCGCTCCTTGTCCCAACTGAACTTGACGACCGCGACGCCCGACGCGTCCGTTTGAGGCGGCGCGGCCCGCTGCTGTTGCGTCTGCGCGCGCACGGCAACGGTCAGGGCCGCGAGCGCGGCGAGCGCGAACGCCTTTCGTCTCATCGTCAGTTCCCTCCTTCCGCGGGAATGTACAACAGAACCGCGAGCGTTAGCGAGCGGGTATATGTTACGACATGAGCCCGCTCACCGTAACGTCTACCCACTCGCTAACGCTCGCGGTACTGTTAAAGAAGCGGGGCGGAAGTCTGCCGTGAGACCTCCGCCCCGTCTTGTCTAAGGCCGTCCTCAGAAGATGTAGCGCAGGCCGACGATGATGCGGCGGTTGCCGCCGTCGGTGCCCCACTGATTGAGGAAGCCCGAGTTGGTTACGACCGACTGCGGCGTGCCGAAGTCGCGCGTGTTCGTCACGTCGAAGAAGTCGGCGCGAATCTGCAAGCGCTGCGTCTCGCCGATGTTCGTGTTCTTGACGATGCCGAAGTCCATGTTGTTAATGCCGTCGGCGCGCAGGATGTTGCGGCCCGCGTTGCCCACGCGGTCGCAGACCTGAGTCGTGCCCGCGCCGGTGCACTGTAGCGTGCGGAAGAGCGCGTTGCCGTTGGCGTTGACCGCGCCGCGCAGGCCGAACAACTCCTCGACAGACATGTGCGCCAGATCGAGCGACGTGATGACGTTCGGCCGCGTGGCGATGCCGATGGCCGACCCGAGACCGCCGATGGTGCCCGTCAGGTCTGTGCCGTTCAAGGGCGAGAAGGGCGCGCCCGACTGGAAGTTCAGGAAGCCGTTGAACTGCCAGCCGCCGACGATGTGGCCGACGAAGCCCTTCTGGTGCTGGAACCACGGCAACTCGTAGACGAAGTTACCCGCGAGACGGAGCGGCCGGTCGTAGGACGAGCGGCCACGTTCGGCCGCGCGGTCGAACGGGTCTTGCGCGACGGCGATCTCCGCGTTCGAGTTGTTGAAAATCTCCGACATCGTGTCTATGAAGCTGCTCCACGTGAAGTGGAGGCCGCCGCTGAAGCCGCGCGTCAGGCGCTTATCAAGGCTCACCTGCATCGAGTGATAGATGGAGTTGCCGGAGTTGGCGCGCAGGCGTATCGGCCCCGTCAGGGGGTCGGTTCGCACGGGCACGTTCGTCGCGTTGTTGGCCGCCTGTGTGCGGAAGACTACGGGGTTGCCGTCTATGCTCTCGAAGAGCCCCGTGCCCTTCGAGCCGACGTAGCCGACTCGCAGAACCATGTCGCGCGTAATCTCCCGCTGGACTTCGAGGCTGAACGAGTCGTACTGCGGCGCGTGGAAGTCGGGCGTCACCTGCGTGCGCGTGAACGTCGCGGGATTGACCGGGAGCGTGCGGTACGTCGCGAAGGCGTTCGCAACGTTCGTCAGGTTGAAGGCCGCGACGAAGGGGAAGCTGCTCCAGATGTTGAGCGCGATGTTGGTGAAGGCGTAGTCGTGCGTGCGCGCGTAGCCGCCGCGCAGCACCAGACGGTCGCCGCCCGTCAGCCACCCCAACGCGCCGCTCTTCGTGCGCGGGTTCCAGTTGAAGCCGACGCGCGGCTCGAAGTTGTTCTTGTCCTTCGGCGGGATGGGCGTGACGCGGTAGCGCGGGTCGTTGCCCGAGGCGGCGAGCACGGGCGCGTTGAACTCTACGAGGTCTGCGATTGGCTGTCCCGGCAGCTCGTAGCGCAGGCCGTAGGTCAGCGTGAAGTTCGGCTTAATCTTCCACTCGTCCTGCCCGTAGAAGAAGAAGTCGTGCCAGTCGAGGTGGAGCACGCGCGCAACCCCCGGAAGGTCGCGATTTATCTGCACGTTGGCCGTGTCGTTGACGAAGGCGTTCAGGTTCGCGTAGACGAGGTGGCCGCGCGTCGTCGGCTTAAACAACTGGTGCAACTGGCTGCGGTGAATGTCTCCGCCGAACTTGAAGGCGTGGTCGCCGGAGGCGTAGGAGATGTTGTCCTGAAGTTGATAGGTGTTGCGTATGGAGTTCTGCGGGAGGTTCGCGGCAAGCCCGATGGCCGTGCGCGTCGCGCCCGCGTTGAGGCCCTGTAGGCCGAGCGACGTTATCTGTATCGAGGGGATGGCCTCGGCGCGGAGGTCGGATGCGACGCTCGCGCTGCCCGCGCGCAGGAACGCCGCGCGCCCCTCGTTGACGACCTTCGGGCCGAGCACGCTCGTCAGAGAGATGTTGACGCCCTGATTGCGCGAGACGTTAGACGACTCGTAGCCCGGAGGTGTTGACTGACCTGACCCGGCCGTGTCCTGATCCTGATAGATGTAGCGCCCCATCAGCGTGTGATTCTGGTTGAAGCGATGGTCAACGCGGAAAGAGGTCTGCCAGTCGTTGAAGAGGAAGCTGCTCGACCCCGTTAGTTCGCCCAACGGGACGGTGGTCGTCACGCCGTTGGCCGTGAAGGTCTCCGAAGACCCGTTCGCGCGCTGCGCCGGAGGCAGGAAGCCCAGGAGCGCCGCGACCTGCGGGCGATTACCCACCTGTGTTTGCAGGAGGGCTCGGCCCGCCTCGGTCGGCACGCCCGAGACGGTCACGCCCTGACCGAGCCGCCTGTCCCACCAGCGCTGCAAAGAGAAGAAGAAGAAGGTTCGGTCACGGCCCGAGATGTAAGACTTGCCGCCCTCGCCGAAGCGCGGGAGGTGTAGCGGGCCGCCGACGGTTCCGCCGAGCTGATTCTCGATGCGGAACGGGGCCTTACGCTTCGCGTCGGTCGCGGAGTGGTTGCAGAAGCCCGCGGCCTTGTTGAGGTTGCTGCACGCGTTGAGCGTGTTGTCGTTGTGGAACCAGAAGCCCGAGCCGTGATAGTCGTTCGTGCCGGCCTTCGTGATGGCGTTGAAGACTGACGAAGAGTTGCGCCCGAACTCCGCGGTGAACTGGTTCGTGACGAGGCGTACTTCCTGAATGAGGTCGGGGTTGTTCAAGCCCACGACCGCGCCCGCGACGCCGAAGTCGTTGTTGTCCTGCCCGTCGATGAGGAAGTTGTTGGAGCGTAGGCGGCCGCCGTTGGCCGAGTAGTTGATGCCGTTGGTGAAGGTGGACTGGTTCGACTGAAGCTGGCTGACGCCCGCGGCCGAGAGAGCCACGTTGTAGACGTTCCGGTTCGTCGCGAGCGGAAGCTCTGACAGTCGCCTGTCGTCGAAGCGCGTGCCGACCTCGACGTTCGTCGTGTTAAGGAGCGAGGCGTTCTCCGTCACGTTGACGACGGCCTCCACGCCCGCGGGCCTCATCACTGCGTCCACGGACGCGTCCTGATTGAGCAGGAGGTTGACGCCGGTCTGCACGTACTTGGCGAAGCTCGGGGCCTCGACGGTTATCTCGTAGTGGCCGACCGGCATGCTCGTGAGCCTGTAGCGCCCCTCGCTGTCGGACTGCGCCGTGCGCGAGACGTTCGTCTCGACGTGACGCGCGGTGACGGTCGCGCCCGAGACGGCCGCGCCCTTCTCGTCCTGCACCGTGCCCGAGAGCGTGCCCGTCGTCTGCGCGTGCGCGGCGGCGTTGAAGCAGAAAAGCAGCGCGGCCGCCAGAAGGAATCTTGTGGTTCTCCTCATAGCCTTTACCTCCGTTGTCGTGGGGAACAGTCGCGGGCGTTCGCACCCGCGCGCGTGAAAGATAACGGGAAAGGGCTGTATAAAGACGAGCGACCCCGAAGGCACTCGTGACGGTGAGGAGTTTAAAACTTCGGACGCGTTCGCGTATGGATGGATGGATTAAATATGGGCGCGAGCGCTCCGGTGGAAGACGCGTTTACTCGATGCAAGTGTTATGCCCGCGGCGCACGCGCGTCGCGCCCCTCGTGTTTTCGGGGCGCGCGCCGGGCTGTGCGTGATCTTATCTCCATTTTTTTGGACTGTTGTCAACGGAATTTTAGAGAAGGCGCGTACGCGTCGCTGCACGGCGAAAGGCGCGCGCGGCCCAGACGCACGCGTGTTAAGCTCGCGCGCGGGAGAGAGGGTTGATGAGCGAGGGGCAAAAGTGGCGCGCCGTCTACGACCGCTTCGCGTCGAACTACGACCGCGCGATGCGGCCGTTGGAGCGTCTGGGCCTCGGGCGACTTCGCGCGCGAGTGCTCGCGGAGATGCCGGAGGGCGCGCGCGTGCTCGAAGTCGGCGCGGGCACCGGCCTCAACTTCCGCTTCTACCCGCGCGCGTGCTCTTCCGCGTGCGTCGAGCCGAGCCGCGAGATGCTCTTGCGCGCGTCGGCGAAGTCAGACCGCCCCGAAGGCGCGCTGCTCGTTCAAGGGCGCGCGGAAGAACTGCCCTTCGGCGAGGGCGCGTTCGACGCGGCGTTCGCCACGCTCGTCTTCTGCTCGGTCGCCAGCCCCGCGCGCGCCTTCGCGGAGTTGCGGCGCGTCGTGCGGCGGGGCGGTCGGGTCGCGCTGCTCGAACACGTGCGCCCGCCAAGTCCCATAGGCTACGCCTTCGACGCGCTAACCCTTCTGACCGTTCCGCTGTTTGAAGACCACTTCAACCGCCGCACGTCTGAAGAGGCGCGACGCGCCGGGCTTCAAGTCGAGCGTGTCGAGAATCATCTGCTCGGCGTCGTCCAACTCATCGTCTGCCGCGTGGATTGAAGTTGGATAATGCATTTGAGATTTAAACTTTGAGCTTGTAACTTGTAACTTTGAGCTTCAGATGAACGACGTTAACGAAAAGTCGGCCGCGCCCGTTCGAGTCGGGTGTCAGGGGTGGAACTACGACGACTGGGTGACGCCCGCGCTCGGCCGTCGCGCCGTCTTCTACCCGCGCGGCACGCGCGCGGACCGAATGCTCGAACTCTACACGCGCGCCTTCGAGACCGTCGAGGTTGACTCGACCTTCTACGCAATCCCGACCGACTCGGCGCTCGACGGCTGGCGGCGTCGAGCGCCCGAAGGCTTCACCTTCGCCTTGAAGCTTCCGCGCGAGATAACGCACGAGCATGCCCTTCGCGGCGAGCGCGCGCTCCAACTGCTCGAAGAGTTCTGCCGCGCGGCACGCCGTCTCGAAGAGAGGCTCGCGGCCGTGCTCGTTCAACTGCCGCCGCAGTTCGAGGCCACGCGCGAGAATCTGCGTGCCCTCTCGGAATTCCTGCCGCTCCTGCCCGCGGACATCCGCTTCGCCGTCGAGTTCCGAGACCCTTTCTGGTTTGAAGAGGAGTTACTCGTGCCGCTCTCGCTACGGCGCAACGTCTCGCTCGCGCTGGTCGAAGGCCCCTGGGTCACGCGCGAGCGCCTGTGGCGCGCGGCCGCGTCTCTGCTCGACTCGTCAGACTTCACGTACGTGCGCTGGATGGGCGCGCGCGACATCACTCGCTTCGACGAGGTCGTGCGCGAGCGCGACCTGAACCTCTCGAAGTGGGCCGACGCAATCGAGCGCCTCAGCCGACGCGGCTCCGAAGTCTTCGCATACTTCAGCAACTTCTACGAAGGCCACGCGCCCGCGAGCGCGGGCAAGCTCAAGCGACTCCTCGGCCAGACGCCCTTCTCCGCGGAAGAGTTCGAGAATCAGGGCTCGCTCTTCTGAATGGAAGAAGGCAGAAGGCAGAAAGCAGTAGGCAGTCAAAGCCAGATGCCGCGCGGCCCGCGCTGAATGGAAGAAGGCAGCCGAGGAGCATCGAGCCTTCCGGCTGCCTTCTGCCTACTGCCTTCTGCCTACCGCTTTGTGTTATCCTCTTGCAGCTTAACTGCCCCCTAAAATTGTCTTTCGTTAAACAGACTCTGCCTTGAGGGAGGAACTTTGTCATGCGCCTTTTGACAGGACGTATTAGTCTTCTGATTGCCGGTCTCGTCGCGACGGCCGCGCTCGCGTCTGCTGGCTGCCAGTCTTCGGAGAACACGAACGCCACGGCGAACGCTACCGGGTCGAACTCGAACACGAGCGTCAACATCAACAGCAACTCGAACGCCAACATGAGCAACTCGACCGTGACCACCAGCACGGGGCAGACCATCGAGGCGAGCGAGCCCGACAAGTACAGCGCGACGGTCACAATCGCCGCCAGCACCTCCGGACAGCAGCGCGCCGCGGGGCAGACCGAGATCAAGGTCGCGCGCAACGGGGCCGACCGCCGCTACGCGGTAGACACGAAGCTGCCCGGCCTCGGCGAGATCGTCTATCTGGAGAAGGGCGACAAGCACTACGTCATCATGCCCACGCGCAAGCAGTACGCGGAGCTTACGCAGGAGATGACGGGCGTCAACATGGAGGCGGTGCGCGCGATGACGCCGGGGCAGATCGTCGCCTACGTCGAGCGACAGCAGGGCGTCGAGCGCGTGGGCGAGGAGACTCTGAATACGCGGCAGGTAATCAAGTACCGCGCGGCGGGCAAGACGCAGACGCAATCTTCCGCCGGACAGGTTCAGGGCGAGACCTTCATATACGTTGACAAGGAGACGCACCTGCCCCTTCGCGTCGAGGGCTTCAGCGCCGCTACGGGCAACGTGCAGGGCGTCTCGGGCGGAAACCTCGTCGCCGAGATGAAAGACCTCAAGACCGACGTTGACCCGACGCAGTTCGAGGTGCCGCAGGACTACAAGCAGATAACGGCCGAAGAGGTGAAGCAGCAGATGGCGCAGCTCACGCAGCTACTCCAACAGGTGATGACCTTCGTCAATCAGCAACAGCAGCAGGGCGGAGCGCCGAAGCCTTCGCCGTCAACCGCGCCGTAAATATCAAGGGGGAGGTCAAGCCGGATGAAATTCGTTCTAGCTCTCATCCTCGGACTGCTCATCGGGGGCGCGGGCGCTTACTTCCTCTTCGTAGGCGCGCCACACGCGCGGCTCCTGAAGGGCGAAATGGTGCACGCGCCCGACGCCGCGGGGCCGCCGCCGGGCACGGCCGTCGTCGAGTTGGACGAGCAATTCTTCAACGCTCTGCTCTCGTCAATCTTCAAAGACCTCGGCAACCCCGCCTTCCCGCCCGCCGCGGGCGAGGGCTGCCAGAACCGCGTCGTCATCGAGCCCGGTTCCGGCGACGTGCACACCGCCGTCGTCCTACAGAACAATCAGGTCGCGGTGCCGCTCGCCTTCAGCGGCACGTACAACCTCATGGGCTGCCAGAACCTTCGCGGCACGGCCGAGGCGGGGATCGACTTCCGCTTCGACGCCGCGGAGCAGACGCTCACGGGCCAGTTGAACGTCGTGGGCGTCAACGTCGAGGGCATGTCGCCGCTCCTGGGCGGAGTGGTGACTGCCTTCGTGCAGGGCGCGATAAACCAGCGCGTGAACCCGATACAGATCATGCACGGCCCGCCGCTCACGCTCAACGTGCCCGTTCAAGCCGCTGGCGGCACACTCAACGCGCGCGCGCGCGACGTGCGCGCCGAAGTCAAAGACGGCAAGCTACGCCTCTACGTCACATACGACTTCAAGGGGCAGAAGTAACAGAACCGCGAGCGGTAGCGACCGGGTACGGATAGGGATTCAACACAGAGAGACAGAGGCACGGCTAATTGAGTCTTAGCCGTGCCTCTGTCTCTGCGGTGGTTAATTCCTGACAGCTACCCGGTCGCTACCGCTCCCGGTTCTGTTCACTGCTTAAAGCGTTGACGATATTCGTCTGACGCGATGAACGCCTTGACCATCTCCGCCTTCTGAAAGTCGCCGCCGAACTGTTCGAGCTTCGAGAGCCAGAAGTTGAAGCCCGCATCGTCCGGGTCGCGGCGCAGGTAGCCGAAGTATTGCATCAGGACGAAGGCCGCGTTGAACTCCTTCTTTGAAAGCTCCGCGTTCTCCGCGACACGCCTGAGCGCCGCGCCGCGCGTCAAGCCGCCGCCGTCGAGCGCGCGCACTATCTCGTCGCGCTCGGACGGAGAGGGCGCGACGCCCGCGTTCGCGTAGAGGCGGTCTACGAACTGCGCGTTCGAGAGCGCGTCGAACGACTGCTTGAATCCGGCGCGCGCGGCGAAGCCTTCGGCGAAGGCGCGCTTGTTCGCTTCGAGCTTCTCCTCCCATCCTTGCGAGCCGACGACGAGGTCGCGGCTCGCCTCCTGCGCGTCGGGCATGAACTCGACCAGAGCGGGCCTGCGCCCGTACGCGGCCCTGTACATGCGCTCGACGAGATAGCCCGTCTGCTGAAACTCTATCGAGAGGAAGAAGGCCGCGCTCACGTTTATCCTCTTCGCGTCCGCGCAACGCGCGCCCTCCGTCCCAGTGCCGCACGACTCGATGTTGTTAGTCCAGAAGTTGAGCCCCGAGGCGTCCGGCTCGCGGTTGAGAAAATCGTGGTAGTGCTCGCGCACGAAGAACGAGGGGTCGTCCGAAGGGTTCGCGCCCGCTTCGCCTGCGTCGTTGTCGGTGACGGTTATAAGCGCGCTCGCGGCTTCGCCTATCGCGCAGCCGTCGCCGGGGTTCGCGAGCGAGAGGTTTATCTGCTCGTCCTGCTCGGGCGTCGCGTCGTCCGTGAGCAGCACCGTGATGCTCTTGCTCGTCTCGCCCGGCGCGAAGCGGAGCGTGCCGCGCGCGAGCGTGTAGTCCGTGCGGTCTGACGCGGACACGTCCGTCGTCAGATAGTCAACGTCCGCCTCCTTTGTCATATCGCCCGTGCGCGCGACCTCGACCGAAGCGCTTCCCGCCCCCTCGTCAACGCGTATGTCCGTGAGTGTGAACTGCGTCTTCGCGACGCTCGTGCCTCCGCCGCCTGAGCCGGAACCGCCGCTGCCGGAGTCGGAGCCTCCCGAGCCTGACCCCGAGTTCGAGTCGAGCGGGCGCGACATCGAGAGAGACTTTAGATAAGCCTCAAGCGCGTCCAAGTCCTCGGCCGTTAGTTGCGAGGTCTTGCCGTGCGTCTCCTTTATCACGCGCACGTTGTTCGCCGCGAGCGCGGGGTTAATCTGACCGCCCACGACTACGGGCGCGAGGTTGTTCGTGCCCAATCTATCAATCTGCGACTTACCGTTCTCCTGCACTATGGGGCTGTCGAGGCTCACCAGAATCTGCCCGAAGCCGTCGCCCGCGAGCGCGCCCGTGCGGTCGGCTACGGTGATAGGAACTTCGGTCGGAAGGTTGTTCACTCCGCGCCGCTGATCCGCGCGCACGGTTCGGAAGTTGAAGCCGCGCTCGCCCGGACGAAGCAGCGGCGAGTCGGGCGCGAGCAGGATTTCGCGGACGCTGTGCGCGAAGCCGTAGTGAAGATATCGAGGCACGCCGTCCCAGAACGCGCGAAGGTGTTTCGTGTTTCGCGAAGAGAAGTTCTGCGGCGTGCCCACGTCCTGCGGCGGGCCGAAGCGCGTGAAGAAGTAGTCGTTCTCGGGACGGTAGAAAGGCCCCTGCCCGTCCACGGTTGACTCGCTGATGACTCCCGGCTCGTGAATGTTGTAGTCCTGAAACGTGTCGTCGAGCACTCCGTTCGTCAACTTGTTCCCGTTGTGGTGACACTCGGCGCAGCCCGCGCCGCCCTGCTCCACAGACTTCGAGAAGATGTCCCGGCCGCGCGCAATCTGCGCCGACTCCGTCTCTGTCTCGGGGAACTGACCCGAGGGCGAAGGGAAGCGTCGGACTTCGTTCTGCGACCAGAGTATCTGCAAGTAGGCGAGGTCGTAGTAACCGACCTTGAACGCGCGCCCGTTCAAATCAGGCCGCCCGATGGCGCGCGAGTTCTCCTCGGTCTTGCGCATCACGTAATCTTCGCGCGCCTTGAAGCGGTCAACCGCGTTCGCCTGCGGGAAGAGCGGCGTGGGGGCTCGCTCGCCGAGCAAGACCTCGCCGTTGCACGCGGAGGCGTAGGCCATCAGGTCGTTGTTCAAGCCCTCATACCACTCGGGCCAGTTGTCGGAGATGTCCTTGTTCTGCGGGCAGACCTTCGTGCCGCCGACCGCGTTCGAGGCGACGTTCCACTGGCAGCCGTCCTGACGGCCGTCCCAGTGGCAGAAGCCGCAAGACTTCTGACCGTCGTCCGAATAGGCCGAAGAGAAGAACCAGCGGAGGCCAACCTCCTCGTCCGTCGCGAAAAGGTTTTGACCGTGGCCGCCCGTCGAAGGGTCGGGCGTCGAGGGCGTGACGCCGACGGGCGTGAAGCCCTGACGCGTCAAGTTGCCGTTCGAGTCAACGCCCAGAAAGCTCACGTCTTCGGTCTGAAAGTTCGCGACGTAAACCGTCTTTCCGTCCGAAGAGACTTCGACGCCCTGCGGCGAGATGCCGCCCGTGTACTGCACGCCGAGCGGCGTCAGGATTTGCGAAGGGTCGGAGGCGTTCGTGTTGATGCGGAACGCCTGCACCTGCTCGGAGTGTATGTAGGTGACGAAGAGCTTGTCGCCGCGTATGAAAATCTGCTCGGGGCCGCTGCCGCGGACTATCTTCTGCGCCGCCGTGTGGTCGCCGAGGTCAACGAACTGGCCGGGCGTGACGAGCTGCGACTGGTCGCGCCCCTCGTCAACGTATCGGAAGATGAAGCGGTTCGTCGCGGTGTCGAAGATGTTCAACTCAGAGCCGATGTCGTCGAAGGTCGTCGCCTTCGTCGCGTCGGTCATGACGGGCGTGTAGCCGAGCGGCGCACCCGAGTTCTTTATCGCCGTGCCGTCGGCAGTCTTTGTCGGAAGGCCGTGGCCCGACTCGCGCTCGTTGAGGCGCGTGTTCGTCTCCTGTCCCGAGACGATGCCGAAGCGCCCCGCGATCTTCACGTCAGTCGAGAGTCCGCCGACGGGCATAACCTTCGTGAGCGTGTTCGCGTCGCCTTCGATGTTGATGGCCGCGATGGTGTGGCCGAGCGTGTTCGCGACGTAGAGGGTGCGGCCGTCCGAAGAGATGTCGAGGTCGCGCGGGTTCGTGCGCTCCAGCGCCGTCTCGCCCGTCGGGATGATCGCCGTCTGCGTGAAGCGCGGGCCGGGGTCTACGCGGTAGGCGCGCACGGCGTCCTTGTAGCGGTCTGTGATGTAGAGCCGCGTCCCCTCTCGGTTGAAGATGAGCTTCTCGCCGTAGAAGCCCGTCTCGAACTCGCCCGAGACCGTATCGGTCGTCGCATCGATCACGCTCGCGAAGTTCGCATACTGGTTGAGCACGACGACGTAAGGCGTCTGGCTTATCGAGGTGTTCAAGGGCGCGGCCTTGACGCCGATTGGACGAAGGCCGCGAGTCTCGCCGGCGGGCCGCAGGTCAATCCACTTCGAGACCTGCCGGCTCGCGGTGTCAACGACCGCTACGCGCCAGTCGGGATAGCCTTCGCGGCCGGGCAGCGTGACGTAGAGCTTGCGTCCGTCCTGCGAGAGTGCGAGCGCGCGCGGCTGGCTTCGGAAGGGCTGCTTGCGGTTGGGCCAGAACTCGTTGCCGCTCTTGACCTGCGGGTTGTTCGGGTCTATGCGCGTGCCTGGGTCGGGCCGTCCGTCAATGTAGCCCGCGCCGTACATGATCTTGGTGAAGCGGTCGAGGCCCGCGCGCATGCCCGCCGATTCAGCGCCCACTATTGTTTTGACGGGGTCGCTCGTCGGCCCCGTGATGATGCGGCCGCGCGAGTCCGTCTTGACGGCGGTCTCGAAGAAACGAAGCTCGAAGGGAGCCTCGGGCGGCGTCTCCAAAATTTTTCGCTGGAAGGCTTCGGAGAAGGTCTGGTTCGAGCGCGTCGCGTCGGCGCGCCGTGCGCCCGACAGTAGCCACAACGCGCACGCGGCGACGGCCGCGCACGTGACGAGGAATTGCAGTCTTCTACCCATGTTCGCTCCTCAATGCAAGAGATTCGCGGGCCGACGGTCGGGCGTTTACGGCCTTCTGCGGCTGGTATGTGAACAGAGCGGCGAGCGTGCGCGGAAATACACGGGCGGGAAAACTTTTAGAAGCCGGGGCCGTGGGCTAGAAAGGTTTCTCAATTGCTTCCAGCTTTAGCTGGAGGCTAGAGGGTGCGGAAAGGTCGGCGAGGACACGGGGCCGAACGCGGACGACCCCAGGCTGCCGGTGCAGACGCTGGCGGAGCGCGCCGCCCCATCCTCTGGTTCTCGCCCGACGAGCCGCTCAGGCAGGACGACAGCGAGAATAAAGATATCCCCGCAGTCATAATTCGGGCACAGATTCAACGGCATCCCTATCGGCCAAGCTTGCCGCTTGAGCCGACTTCAGTCAACATACGAATTCGGGCGTTATGCCGCATCGGAGCTACAGGGAGTCGGATAGTGCTGACGGGTGGCCGGAGTAAAGGGCGGCGTAGGTAGAATGAGGACAGTGCGCGATCACCCGAAACGCTGTCTCCACCCCTCGAAAGGAACATCGCAATGTCGAAGATTATCGCAATCATGTCCATGTCGCTCGACGGCTACGTCGCAGACCCCGACGATGGCGTGGCCGAAGTGTTCGACTGGTACATGAACTCGGGAGACATCGAGTTCCACACCGGAGGCTCTGACCCCATGACGTTCAGGGTTTCGGGGCCGAGCGCCGAGCACCTTCGCGGTCTCACGTCCGAACTCGGCGCCGTGCTCACCGGCCGACGCACTTTCGACAAAGCCCAAGGATGGGGCGGCAATCACGCCTGGGGGCCGGCCTTCGTCCTTACCCACCACGTCCCCGCCGGATGGCCGCGACCCGACTCGACCGTCCACTTCGTGACCGACGGCATCGAAAGCGCCGTGAGCCAGGCCAAGGCAGCCGCCAGGGGTAAGTCCGTCGGCGTCCACGGCGCCGACACCATTCAGCAACTCCTGAATGCCGGGCTCCTCGACGAAATCAGCGTCGACATCGCGGCGGTTCTTCTCGGCTCCGGAGTTCGACTCTTCGATCACCTCGCCGTCACGCCAGCCGCCCTCGGCAACCCGACTGTGACTGCGGGCGTCGGCGTTACGCACCTGCGCTACCCGGTACGCAAGGCGTAGTCCGACCCCACACCTTTCTCGCTCTCGTGGAAGAACTCCTGCTCGCCCGCCGTCCAGGTGAAGTCCCTGTTGCAGCCGGCGCACGTTAGTTGCTGGTCGTTATATTCGCCCATTCAGTCACAGCCTTTCGTCCGTGAGTGTGGACTCTTTCGCGGGCACCGAAGCCAGCGCCGTGCAATTGTTCTTACCCTACTCCGCGACGGAAGGAATCGTGAAACGGAACGTCGAGCCCCGGCCGAGTTCGGTTTCGACGGAGACCCGGCCGCCGTGCGCTTCGACGAACTGCTTGACGATGGCGAGGCCGAGCCCCATCCCCCTCTTCCTGTCCGGGTCGGTCTCAAGTTTGTCGAACACCTTCTCAAGCCGGTCTTCCGAAATCCCCGCGCCGTCGTCGGCGACCCAACATTCGACGGCGGCCGATTCTTCTCCCGCCCTCGCCCCGGCGGTAACTCGGCCGTTCGGGGTGTAGTCGATGGCGTTGGAGATGAGGTTCTGGAAGATGAGAGAGAGCATCCCTTCGTCGGCGAACGCCGTCAGCCCTTCGGGTATTTCGTTAATCAACTTCAGGCCCGAAGCGTCGGCCAGAGGGCGCAGGTCTTTGATGAGCGCTTCGACCAGCTCCCGCAGGTTTACTTCGCGCCGCTCTACCCTCTCATTCACCTGCGTC
Source organism: Pyrinomonadaceae bacterium (assembly GCA_045807805.1). Taxonomy (GTDB): domain Bacteria; phylum Acidobacteriota; class Blastocatellia; order Pyrinomonadales; family Pyrinomonadaceae; genus QHXN01. The sequence goes on from JBJMGR010000236.1 coordinate 17,087, forward strand.
TTCAGATTCGTCTCTTCCTGCACGACCTTGATGACGAGCGAATTCAGGCGCGTCACGTTACGGTGCATGGTCTCAAGTAACATGGCGGCACGCTCGTCCCTCCCAACGTCGGGGACGGCCTTTTCGAGAAGCCGCGCGGCCATGGCGATGGCCGCGAGCGGAGACCTGAGGTCGTGTGCGACGAAGGTTAAGTGCTCCTCGCGCCGCTGCTGTATCTCCAGAGCCTTCTGCGCGGCGTAGGTCTTCACGGCCAGACCGATGGACACGTCGATGACGCGGTTGATGGTTCGGTTTATCGCCCCGCGGAGTCTCAGGTCGTGTCTTTCGATGAGGTCTTGGATGACGCCGCGCAGGGCGTTGTATTCCCCCACGACCTCCTCCACGTCGAACCCGAGGCGGAGCCTATCCAGCCCGTGGGTGACGGAGTTCTCTTTCAGCCCCTCGATCATCGAACCTTCGGAACACGCTTCAAGCTCGCAGGCCAACTCCTCAAGCAGGTCGGGGATGTGATCATTGAGAGTCGGCCCGTCGAGGTTATGCGCCACGGAAAGTCGCCTCACCTCGTGCCGCCACTCGGCGAGTAAGGTGTCGCGCTCTCGTCTAATCAGCGACGCGAGTTCGTAGAGATTTTCTGTGGACAAAGTGTTACTCCGCTAACAGTCATTCGGCCTTATCGCTTCGCCCGACGAGGCTCGCCATGACGGCCACCAACTCGGCCAGCTCGACCGGCTTGACGATGTGCATCTGGTGCCCGCCTTGACGGGCGTCCCGTTGACCGTCACGTTACGGCTGAAAGTGACCTGCCTGTTGGTTGGTGGTCATAGCCAGCGCCGCGATACTCGTCATCAAGCCGACGACGAGAAGAATAGCAGCCCGACTGAAAAGATGTCTCATGTGTAGCCCCCGGATATTAAGCTGTGGACTTTCAGGTGATCTGGGAATTCCAGAGGAGCTGAGAAGAGAGTGAGCCAGGCTCGATTCAAGGCGAATATATACTACATACGAGATATACGTCAACTTTAGAATATACCGTCGGCGTGAGTGATTCGGGCCGGGGTTTAAGTCTACGGTGACAAATAAGGTGACCACGGGGGCAGTCGCGACTGCCCCCGTGGTGATTCATCTAAAGAGCGGTTAGGGTAGGTATATCACCGATGAAGAGTTTGCGTCCGTGCGCCAACACTCTTATAGGCGTGGCCCGGTTCGGTAACACTCATCGCATATGAGTTGACTTCGGCCACGCACGGGCGCAGGATGAAGCTAAAGGAATCGAGCCAACTCCACTTCAGTCTTTCCGGTATTCCCCCTGACCTGAACTCAACGACGAGAGTGAGTAGACTGACCCTGACGGGTCTTGTCGGGACGGACTCCTACTATGGGCGAGCAGGACATTAATCAGGTCTTGGACGAGCAGCAACAGCGGGCCTTCATGAAGGCCCTGCTGGACGATCTGCGCGCGCTGGAGTTGATGCTGGAAGGAGACCTGATTGAGAGCGGCGTCCGCCGCGTCGGCTCAGAGCAGGAGATGTTCCTCGTCGATTCCGACCTCGGGGCCGCGCCGGTCGCCGAGGAAGTTCTCGCGCGCGTGAACGACGAACGGTTCGTCGCCGAGATAGCGCGCTTCAACCTCGAAGCCAACCTCACGCCGCGACTGCTCGGCGGGCGCTGCTTCAGACTGATGGAAGAGGAGCTGTCGGAAGTGCTCCGCCTCGCGCGCGAAGGCGCGCGCGCCTGCGGGGCGGACGTGCTGCTCGGCGGCATACTGCCGACGCTCGCCATCTCCGACCTGCGCGCGGAGAACATCACACCGCGCCCGCGTTATCACGAGCTGAATCGGGTCATAGGCGAGTTGCGCGGGGGCACGTTCTCGGCCTACATCAAGGGGCGCGACGAGCTGCACATCAAGCACGACAATATCCTTCTGGCCTCGTGCAGCGCGAGTTTTCAGATACACCTGCAAGTCAACCCGCATGAGTTTGAAGCGCAGTACAACCTCGCGCAGGCAGTCGCAGCCCCCGCCCTCGCGGCGGCCGTCAACTCGCCGCTCCTCTTCGGCCGACGCCTGTGGCAGGAGACGCGCGTCGCGCTCTTCCAGCACTCGAACGACTCGCGCACGAGCGCACAGCAGTCGCGCAGCCAGCCACCGCGCGTCGGCTTCGGCGAGGGCTGGCTTAAAGACTCCGTCATAGAACTCTTCCGCGAGCAGATCGCGCGCTTCCGCGTCATCATGACGAACAGGCCCGACGAAGACCCGCTCGCGGTGCTTGCGCGCGGCGATGTCCCGAGCCTCTCCGCGCTGCGGCTGCATAACGGCGCCATCTGGCCCTGGAACCGCGCCTGCTACGGCGTCTCGGAGGGGCGGCCACATCTTCGCATCGAGAACCGCGCGCTGCCGAGCGGCCCGACCGTCCTCGACGAGGTGGCGAACGCGGCCTTCTTTGTTGGACTGATGACGGCGCTGCCGGGCGAGTACGGAGAGGTCAGCGGGCGAATGGCTTTCGACGACGCAAAGGCGAACTTCTTCGCCGCCGCGCGGTACGGGCTGAAGGCGCAGTTTACTTGGATGAACGGCGAGCGATACAACGCGGCGGCGCTCATTCTCGATAAGCTACTGCCGCTGGCGCGCGAGGGGCTCAGGCAGTCCGGTGTCGAAGAAGGCGACATCGAACGCTATCTCGGCACGTTGGAAGAGCGCGTGCGCAGCGGCCGGACGGGCGCGCAGTGGATGCTGCAATCTCTTGAGGCGATGGGCGACGAGGGCACTTCAGACCTGCGCCAGCGGAAGCTCGCCGCCGCAATCCTCGAACGGCAGCAGGGCTCGGAGCCCGTGCATCGCTGGTCGGTCATCAAAACCTACGGCTCTGAAGGGTGGCGGGTGAGTCATCAAACGGTGGGGCACCTTATGTCAACCGACCTGTTCACAGTCAGGCCCGACGACCTCGTGGAGATGGTCGCGCGCGTGATGGAGTGGCGGGACGTGCGCCACGTGCCGGTCGAAGACGGCGAGGGGCGTCTGGTCGGCATCGTCTCTCACCGAAGCCTGCTTCGCATGCTGGCCGACGGCCCTCTCGGCGGCGGGGAGTTGGTCGCGGTACGTCAGATCATGAACCCCGACCCGGTCTCGGTCGCCCCCACGACCCCCGTCTCGGAGGCGGTCGAACTCATGCGCCGCCGACACATCGGCTCGCTCCCAGTGGTCGAAGACGGCCGCCTCGTCGGCATCGTTACCGTGTATGACTTTCTTGAGTCCTCTGCACGTCTGTCCGCCGAGCGGCCCGACGCCGAAGGCCCTCGGGCGGACGCGCCGAGCGGGACGGATTAGTCGGCCGAAAAGTAGAAGACGACCGTCAGCTCAATACTATTACGGCTGAACAGAAACTTCCCGAACGAGGACGTGGTAACGCTTTGCGGACTGATTCCCGAACGCAAGTGGCGTAACGCTGATTCAGACAGGCGACGCGCGGGCTCTTACATGCCCATCCCGCCGCCCGCCCCAGACATCGCGCCCGGCTTGTCGTCTTCCTGTATCTCGGAAATGGTGGCTTCGGTCGTGAGCATCATGCCCGCGATTGAGGCGGCGTTTTGCAGCGCGCAGCGCGTGACCTTCGCGGGGTCGATGATGCCCGCCGCTACGAGATCCTCGAACTTATCGGTCGCGGCGTTGTAGCCGAAGTTGGCGTTTCGCTCGGCGCGCACCTTTTCGACTATCACCGCGCCCTCTTTGCCTGCGTTCTGCACGATCTGCCGTAGCGGCTCTTCCAACGCGCGGCGGACGATGGTGACGCCGATCTGCTCGTCAAGGTCGCCGCTCACCTCGCCGTTCTCGTCCGGCTCGAAGATTTTGAACTTGTCGAGCGCCTTCGCCGCGCGAATCAAGGCGACGCCGCCGCCGGGAACTATCCCTTCCTCGACTGCCGCACGCGTGGCGTGCATCGCATCTTCGACGCGAGCCTTCTTCTCCTTCAACTCGGTCTCTGTCGCCGCGCCGACGCGAATCACCGCGACGCCGCCGACGAGCTTCGCGAGGCGCTCCTGCATCTTCTCGCGGTCGTAGTCCGAAGTGGAGTCTTCAATCTGAGCCTTGAGCGTCTTCACGCGACCCTGTAAGTCTTCGGCCTTGCCCGCGCCGTCAATGATGGTCGTGCTCTCCTTGTTAATCACAACCTTCTTGGCGCTTCCCAAATCTTCGAGCTTGACGTTCTCAAGCTTGACCCCGAGGTCTTCGCTGACGACCTGGCCGCCCGTCAAAACCGCGATGTCTTCGAGCATCGCCTTTCGGCGGTCGCCGAAGCCGGGGGCCTTCACCGCCGCCACGTTTATCGTGTCGCGTAGCTTATTCACCACGAGGGTCGCCAGCGCTTCGCCGTCCACGTCTTCCGCGATGATCAGCATCGGCCGTGCCTGTTTGGCGGCCTGCTCCAGCACGGGCAGGATCTCTCTCATCGAAGAGATCTTCTTCTCGCTGATGAGAATGACCGGGTCTTCGAGCACAGCCTCCATGCCTTCCGGGTCTGTGACGAAGTAGGGCGAGAGGTAGCCGCGGTCGAACTGCATCCCTTCGACGAACTCAAGGTCGGTCTCCATCGTCTTCGACTCTTCGACGGTGATGACGCCGTCCTTGCCCACCTTGTCCATCGCCTCCGCGATGAGCATGCCGATGGTCGCGTCGCCGTTCGCCGAGATAGTCCCGACCTGCGCGATCATGTCGCCCTTGACAGGCTTCGCCATCTTCTTAATCTCCGCCGTCGCGCGCTCCACAGCCTTGTCTATCCCGCGCTTGAGGGCCATCGGGTTCGCGCCCGCCGCGACCGTC
>JBJMGR010000237.1:0-10250 GCA_045807805.1 Pyrinomonadaceae bacterium
ATCGCTTCGCGCTTCCGCGCGCCGACGCTCGCGGCGGGGCCCTGGTACATCGCCGTCTCGGTCAACCCTTCTAACGTCGAGCGCGCGATAGACTCGGCGCTCGAAGTCCTGCGCGCGTACGTCGAGCACGGCATACGGCCCGAAGAGTTGGACGACGAGAAGAGTTCCGCCATCGGCTCGTTCAAGGTCTCGCTCTCGACTAACGGGGGATTGGCGGCCGCGCTCTGGAACGCCGAGTTCTACCGGCTCGGCCTCGACTACGTGGACCGATACCCGCAGCTCATAAGCGCCGTCAGTACGGAAGAGGTCAACGCGGCCATACGAAAATACTTTCGCCCCGACCATCTCACCGTCATCATCGCGGGCGACATCGAAGCCGCGAAGGGCGAGCCAGCGCCTATCAGTTGAGAAGGCGGAAGGCGGAAGGCAGTAGGCAGTAGGCAGTAGGCAGTCAAAACGAAGGCGCATGAGAGAAGGCAGCCGCGTGTTTCATGAAACACGCGGCTGCCTTCTGCTTACTGCCTTCTGCTTACTGCCTTCTGCTTTCTGCTTACTGCCTTCTGCCTTCTGCTTTCTGCTTACTGCCTTCTGCTTACTGCCTTCCGCCTTTTCTAGCTCGCGCCGAACCTCTGGCGGTACTCGCTCGCGGAGATGAACGCCTTGACCATCTCTGCCTTGATGAAGTCGCCGTTGAACTGGTTGAGCTTGTTGAGCCAGAAGTTGAAGCCCGCCGTGTCAGGGTCTCGGCGGAGATAGCCGAAGTACTCCATCGTGACGAAGGCCGCGTTGAACTCGCGCGACTGCAACTCTGCGGCCTCGGCGACCTTCCTCAGCACGGTGGCGCGCGTCTCCGTCGCCCCGTTCAGGCCCGCGACGAGCGAGTCGCGGAAGGCGTTCGCCGCGGGGAAGTTGCCGCGAATCTCGCCGCCCGTGAACTGGGTCGTGTGGAAGTTGATGTAGGCGCGACCGCTGCGCAGGTTGTCGAGCTGCGCGGCGAGAGTGGTGCCGTTGCCTTCGGGCGCGTCCCACTTGCCGCTGAACGTGCCGCCGACGCCCGTGGTGAACGGCGTCACGCGCTGGTCGTTCGGGTTGTTGTCGTTGAAAGGCGCGCCGAAGAAGCCCCAGACGACGGGGCCGTTGACGCCCGGCGCGACCGACGCCCCGGCGTGTATGTGCGCGTTGAGGAGGTTGTCGTTCGTGTCGGCGGTCTGCGAGCCCGTCACGTCGATGTTGTTGATGGTGGCGGTGAAGGTCATCGCCGTCTGCGCGTCGTTGAACTGGAAGCGCGCCGTGCCGAACGAGGCGGGGCGCGCCGCGCCGCCCGTGGTCGTCGGGACGGTCGGCGGCACCTCCTGCGAGTTCGTCAGGTTCACGACGAAGAGCCGCACCTGACTGGGCGACAGCCCCGCCGAGGCGAGCAGGTTGTCAACGTACTGGTCGTTGGTCAGCGTCGAGGGGTACTTCGAGACGAACTCGGGGCGCGTGACGAACTCGTTGAAGTAGGCCACCTTGTTCGCTTCGAGCGCGGCATCCCCGCCGGGGTCACCGAAGACAACGCCCTTCTGTAGCGCCTGCACGTCGCGCATGAAGTTGCCGTAGAGGACGGGCGCGGGCGAGCCCGAGGCGTTCGGGCCGAAGGCCGCGCGGTGCGTCGTGTAGGCGAGCATGCCCGTCCGCTGGAACTCGATGGAGAGGAAGAAGGCCGCCGAGACGTTGATGCGCTTGATGTCGCGGCAGGCCGCGTCCGCGCCACAGGAGGTTATCTGGCTGACCCAGAAGTTGAGGCCCGCCGTGTCGGGCTCGCGGTTGAGGAAGTCAAGGTAGTGCTGGCGTACGAAGAAGGTCGGGTCGTCAGCCGGGTTCGAGGTCGAGGGCGCGCCGTCGTCGTCGAGTATCCTAACCTCCGCGTCGTTCGGGCTCCCCAATCCGACGCCCGAGCCCGTCGGGTTCGAGAGCGCGAGGCTTATCGTCTCGTCGCCCTCTACGAAGTTGTCGTTGACCAGGAGTATGCGGAAGGTCTTCGAGGTCTCGCCCGGCGCGAAGGTGAGCGTGCCCAGGCTTATCTCGTAGTCGCTCTTCTGCGATGCGTGGCCGGGCTGCGATTCGTCGAAGGTGTTGACGTTGACCGTGGCCGTGCCGGAGGCGTTGCCCTGTCGCGTCACCGTGATGTCTATGTGGCCCGAGCCCTCGCCGATGGCGAAGTCGTCCGTGGAGAACTGTATGAGCGAGGTCGCGGAGGCGGTCGTCGGCTGAAGCTTGCCGAAGAGGCCGTGCTCTTCTTCGGCGGTGCCCGCGGTGAAGTAGAGCGTGTTCACGTCGCCGCCCGAGCCGCCGTTACCGAAGGCGAGCCCCCAAAGCTCGTCTATCTCGATGCCGTCGCCCGCCTCGTTCTGAAGCGTGCCGAGGAACGCGCCGGTCGTCGGGTTGAAGGCGTGTATGGAGGGGTTACCTTCGCCGAAGTTTCCGACGAGGAGCGCGCCGCCGAAGATGCCGAAACTTGCGGGCGCGAGTGTGATGCCCCAGGGCGAGTTGAGCGGGCCGTTGTTGATGCCGAAGGTCAGGTCTCGGACGCCGTTGGCGTTGAAGCGGCGTACGAAGCCGTTGCCGACTCCCTCCTCGTCGCGCCCGCCCGTGCCGACCTTCGCGTAGGCGACGTAGAGCGAGCCGCCGATGGCCTGAATGTTGTACGGGTGGTAAGTGTTCCCCGAAGTGGTCGGGATGGTCGGGTCGGCGAACGGGAAGCTGGCCGTGGGCTGCAAGGCGAACGAGCTGTTGAAAACGTCAATCGTGCCGTTGGCGAAGTCGGCCGCGTAGAGGAAGTTGCCCGAGCCGTTGTTGGCGAGGGCGAGCCCCGTGTAGGCGTGGCCGGGATGGCTGGCGGCGATGACGCCCGTGGTCGAGCCCGCGGCCGGGGCGTTCGGGTCCCATCCAACGATGTTGCCCGTGATGGAGGCGAAGAGGAAGTTCGCTCCGCACGGCGCGGAGGCGCAAGCGCCGGGGAGGACGAACTCCGTCGCCACGTTGTTGGCAACCGTCCCCGTCGGCAGCCCGCCCGGAATCGTCACCGTCTGCGGGGAGGCGTTTAGGACGACGGGAGCGCCGCCCACGTCGCCGCGTATGAGCTGCGTCGTGCTCGTCCCGTTGTTGGCGACCCAGAAGGGGCTGCTGGCGGTCATCGAGATGCCCCAAGGGTTGACGAGCAGCGGGTCTAGTACGGGCGCGAGGCCCGGTATGTCGGAGAGGAGGTTTGTCTGTCGGTAGGCCGAGCCCGGCGCTATGACCGGGACGGCCGCACTCACGCCGCCGTCGTCGGCGGCTGCGGCTCTTGCCGAGCGGGGCGGCTGCGGCAGGAAGGCGAGTACGAATAGAAACGCCAGCGCGGTGCTGACCGATTTTCTGGCGCGGCGCGCGCGCGATAACGGACGAATCATACCTTTTCTCCTTGGAACCAAATCTTTGGAAGTCGGAAAGTGTTCCGGCATTCTGGGTCGGCGTCGGCGGCACGCGTGCCGCGCGGGAAATCAGCAACGGCCGGGCGTTCGTGCCTGCCTGCTTCGCGGGGAGAGTCTTCCTTGCTCGGGGGCGCGAGGGCCACCCTTCGGCCTCCGCGTCCTCATCTATATATCGTTTAAATGGAAAGGCGCGCCGGAACTCTATGACCGGCGCGCCCCTCGTGTCAAGAATTTTTTATGCCGACTCGGCGTGCGTCCGTCGCCGCCGTCATTCTCGCGCGTGCCGCGTTGCGCCGACATCAGGGAGGTCGTATTTTCGTTCCGACACAGGCGCGGATAGTCTAAAATGCAGTCCGTCCATCGAGGCCGCGGAGTTACTGTAAGAAGGCTTGAGGAGATTCGGCGATGGCTACAAACCTGAAAGACGTGCCGCGACACTACTACTCGCTTAACGAATACTTCGCGCTCGAACAGGCGGGCGACGCGCGCTTCGAGTACTGGGACGGCGATATCATCTGCATGAGCGGGGGCAGCCGCGCTCACTACCTAATCTCCAGTAACGTCCACGGCTCACTCGCCGTGGCCTTGCGCGGCGGGCGGTGCAGGGCTTTCACAGGCGACGCGGCAATATGGACGGCCGTGCTGCCGCCCTATCGTTACCCGGACGCGAGCGCCACCTGCGGTGAGTTACAGTTCAAGAATATAAACGGCCTCGACGCAATCGTGAATCCCGTTCTCGTCGTCGAGGTGACATCGCAGAGCACAATCGGGCGTGACGAAGGAGACAAGTTCCTCGCCTATCAAGCGATTCCAACCTTACGCGACTATCTACTCGTCTCGCAGGACGGGCCGCACGTGACGCACTACACGCGGCGCGACAACGGCGCGTGGGAGCGCCGAGACGTGACCGACGTGGATGCCTCGGTTGAGCTTGAATCCGTCGGCTGCGCGCTGAAGATGCGAGACATCTACGACGGGCTCACCTTCCCCGCCTGAGACTTCACAAACTTCCAGACCGTGCGGCGCGTTCGTTGGGACAGACCTCTGGCGACAGAGCCCGCCCACACTACTCCATCGCCTCGACGACGGCGCGTGCGAACTCGTCGGTGTGGGCCGTGCAGAGAGCGCTCGGAATCTTTTTAGAACTTCACACGTTACTTTCTTTTTAGAACTTCACACGTTACTTACGGTTTGATTCCGGGGAGCGGGGTCATGCGAACTCTTTCCTCTTCGATGACAGAGAAATGTCCGGCCCAGTCAGTCCTCATCTCAAGCACGGCCGAGGCTAATCGCGCGACGCTCGACGCCGAACGGGCGGCTAGGCGAAACAGGATAATTCCGCTCGTCGCCGGTAGCCCGAAGCGGAAGGCCAGCTCGCCGAAACCTTTGTCGAAGGTTATGACGATTCGGTCTTCAACCTGTGCGCGGGCGAGGACTTCGCGGTCGCTCATCCCCGGCGCTTCGGTTCGCACCCAGAGAACGTCGTGCCCGCGCGCGCAAGGCCGTGACGGCGTCGCCGGGGAAGTTCTCGTCCGCCAGAATACGCATTACCTAGACATTCAGCGGATAGACCCTCTCGACGCGCAACGCCTCGCTGGCGTAGCTGAGACAGCCTTGAATGTCCTCGCGCGTGAGGCCGGGGTAGTTACGGACAATCTCTTCATCCGACCAGCCTTGAGCCAGAAGTTCTATGATGAACTCCACAGCCAGGCGCGTCCCTTTAACGACCGGCTTCCCGCTTAAGACTTCGGGGTCGAGTGTCACGTGTTCCTGCCAGTTCACTTCAAGCCTCCCCTACTCCATCGCCTCGACAATGGCGCGTGCGAACTCGTCGGTGTGGGCCGTGCCGCCGATGTCGCGCGTGCGGACTTTGCCGTCGGTGAAGACCTTGAGCATTGCGCGCTCGACGCGGTCGGCCGCTTCGCGCTCGCCTATGTGGCGGAGCATGAGTATGGACGATTGCAGGAGCGCGGTCGGGTTCGCGATGCCCTGCCCGGCGATGTCGGGCGCGGAGCCGTGGACGGCCTCGAAGACCGCGCCGCGCTCGCCTATGTTCGCGCCGGGGACGAGCCCCAAGCCCCCTATGAGTCCGGCGCAGAGGTCGGAGACGATGTCGCCGTAGAGGTTTTCGAGCAGCATCACGTCGAACTGCTCGGGGCGCATGACGAGCTGCATGCAGGCGTTGTCAACTATCTTGTCGTCGGCCTCAATCTCGGGGAAATCCTCCGCGACCTTGCGGAAGCAGTCGAGGAAGAGGCCGTCGGAGAGCTTCATGATGTTGGCCTTGTGGACGGCTGTAACCTTCTTGCGCCCCTCGCGTCGCGCGAACTCGAAGGCGTAGCGCGCGATACGGGTCGAAGCCTTCTCGGTGATGATCTTGATGGACTCGACGACGCCGGGGACGACGACGTGCTCGATGCCCGAGTAGAGGTCTTCGGTGTTCTCGCGCACGACGACGAGGTCAAGCTCGGGGTAGCGCGCGGGCACGTTCGGCAGAGCGCGCACGGGCCGAACGTTCGCGTAGAGGTCGAGCGCCTTTCGCAGGCCCACGTTGACCGACGTGAAGCCCTTGCCTACGGGCGTCGTTATCGGCCCTTTCAGCGCGACCTTGTTGCGCAGGATGGATTCGAGCAGGTCTTCGGGGAGCGTCGAGCCGAACTTCTCCAACGCCTGCGCGCCCGCGTAGTGCGTCTCCCACTTGATGTCAACGCCCGAAGCCTCCACGATGCGAACGACCGCTGAAGAGACCTCCGGCCCGATGCCGTCGCCCGGAATGAGTGTGATAGTATGTGCCATAGTAGCTGTCGGCTTTCAGCGTTCAGCACTCAGCTCTTAGTGCTCGTCCGGCTCTCAGCTTTCATCCCGGCCAGACGTAGGCCGTAGAGAATAAGAAGCCGAAGGCTGATTGCTGAACGCTGAATGCTTTTTCCGAATCATACCAGCACTACCTTCAAATGCGAAAGAGTGAGGAAAGACGGGCGGACGTGGCCGTCGTGGGAGGCGGCGTCGCGGGGCTCGCTGCCGCGCGCGAGTTGGGGCGCGAGGGTCTGAGCGTCGTCGTCTTCGACGCGGCTCACGGGCGCGCCCCAGCGTCGAACGCTGCCGCAGGCATGCTCGCGCCGCAGGCCGAGGCCGATTGCGCCGACGAGTTGTTCGACCTGCTCTGCGCGAGCCGCGACATGTATCCCGAGTTCGCCGAGAGCTTGCGCGAGGAGTCGGGCGTCTGTGTCGAGTTGGATAGGACGGGCACGCTCTATCTCGCGTTCACGGAGGAGGACGAGCGCGAGACCGATGCGCGCTTTCGTTGGCAGAGGCGCGCGGGGCTCTCGGTCGAGCGGCTCACGGCCGAAGAGGCGCGCGCCCTTGAGCCTGGCGTCTCGCCGCGCGTGCGCGCCGCATTACGCTTCCCGCGCGACTGGCAGGTAGAGAACCGGCAGCTCGTGCGCGCGCTCCGCGCGTCGGCCGAATATTTCGGCGCGCGCGTGCTCGAAGATACGGAGGCGCACGGCGTCTACGTCTCGCGCGACGGACGCGCCGGGGGCGTCGTAACGCCGGGGGGAATCGTGCGGGCGGGCGCGGTCGTCTTCGCGGCGGGCGCTTGGAGTTCGGGCCTGCGTAAGCTCTTCAATCCGCCGCCGCGTCGTGAGATTGAAGAGGAGGCGCTGGCCGACGACCCGCGCGTCGAGCCCGTGCGCGGGCAGGTTCTATGTTTCCGCCGGGACGACACGCAAGCGCCTCTCTTCCGTCACGTCGTCTACAGCCCGCGCGGCTACGTCGTTCCCCGCCGCGACGGCCGTCTGCTCGCGGGCTCGACCACCGAGCACGCGGGCTTCGACTGCCGCGTGACCGTCGAGGGGATCAACTCCGTGCGCGCGCGCGCAGAGGAGATAGCGCCCGCGCTCGCCGCGCTCACGCCGTCGGACTCCTGGGCGGGGCTCCGGCCGCGCGCGTGGGACGGGCTGCCCGTCATCGGCGAGTCGGAGGAGGTGCGCGGGCTCTTCTACGCGACGGGTTACTACCGCAACGGCATTCTGCTCGCGCCCGCGTCGGGCAGAATTGTCGCAGACCTCGTCTCGCGCGGGACAACCAATGTCGCGGCCGTTGCACTCACAGCCTTCTCGCCCGCGCGCTCGGCCCGCACGACCGCCGCCGCCGCGCGCGCTCTGGTGAGATCGAACGTGTAAGGAGCAGGCTTTAGACGTAATGAGAAGAGTTCTCAGACACGCGCTCGCGGCGCTCGCCGTCTGCGCTTGCGCGGCCGGTTACGCGGCACGCGCGCAGACGGACTTGAAGCCGACGCCGGACGGCGCGGGCGCGACGCCGTCCGCGAAGTCGAACGACGCGAAGTCGAACGACGCGGAGGCACTCTACGAGGAGGCCGCCGGGTACGCGCAGCGCCACTTCGACGAGTTCGCCAAGAGCAAGATGCCCTACGACAAGACGCTCGAAGCGAAGACGCTTCAGGAGCAGAAAGACCTCGCGCTCCGCAACGCCTCGGCGCTCGCCAGGCGCGAGCCTCTGCGCGGAAACGAGCTGTACTACGAAGGGCTACTCTACGCGCTCGCGTCGAAGGGCGAGAGCGCGCTCGACTTCCTCGGCCGCTTCCTCGAAGTGGAGAATACGCCGCCCGAGTTCAGACAGCGGGCGCGCGTGGTGTCGGTCGAGCATGCCGCGCAGCTCTCGCGCTTCGACGACGCGGAGAAGCTGCTCTCGGCCTACGCGCGGGCCGAGCCGCGCGTCTCCACAGACCTCTACCGCATGCGCGTGCTGCTCGTGAACGCCTACAGGAAGAAGGGGGAGTACGCACGCGCCGCGCCGCACATGCGCGTGATATACGACGAGACTTTGAAGTCGGCCTACGCGGACAAGGGCGGGCCGCGCGCCCGCACGGACTCGATCTACGCGGCGGGCGCGCTCCTCGCCGACACGCTCGAACGCGCGAAGCAGCACGCGGAGTCTCTGCGTGTCGTTCAAGAGTTACGCGCGCGCGCAATCGCGCTCCCCTCGGCGAGCCTCTACAGGCAGGCGACCGAGCTACTCTTAGACGCGGGCGAGGGCTTCGGCCTGCCGCCCGAGGTCGAGGGCGTGACGGCCTCCGCGCCGCCCGAGATAAAGGTATCGGAGTGGATAGACCAGCAGCCCGTGCGACTCGCGGACTTGAAGGGTAAGGTCGTGCTGCTCGACTTCTGGGCGACGTGGTGCGGCCCCTGCCGCACGACCATCCCGAAGATCAACGCGCTGCATCGCAAGTACAAAGACCGCGGCCTCGTCGTCATCGGCATGACGGAGTTCGAGGGTGAGGCGGACGGACGCGCGATGACGCGCGCCGAGGAGACCGAGTTCCTCCGGCGCTTCAAGCGCAAGCAGTCAATCGGCTACGGCTTCGGCGTGGAGGACGGCAAGGAGACCGCGCGCTCCTACGGCGTCGTCTCGATCCCTACGACGGTGCTGATAGACCGGCGCGGGCGCGTTCGTCTTCTGACCATCAGCGCGAGCGACTTCGAGGAGGACGCGCTCGCCTCGATGGTGAAGAAGCTTCTGGACGAGCCCGCGCAGTAGGCGCGCGCGAACGCGTCTGACTTTTGAAAGGAACACGAACGGCTCTTAATGGAGACCGGCGGCCCGAACTTTTACAGACTCTTTCCCCGCCGCCGGGCGGCGTTTTCGCGCGGTTTGTTGTAATCTCTGAGGCGTTATGGAAGGCTCGAACATCACCATCCTCATCGCGTTCGTCGCGGGGCTTCTCTCTTTCCTGACGCCGTGCGTGCTGCCGCTCGTGCCCGGCTACATCTCCCTCATGTCGGGCGTGAGCGTCGAGCACCTGAAGGGCGAAGGCGGCGGCGAGCGCGCGTCCGCGTGGCGCGCGGTCATCGCGAACTCGCTCGCCTTCAACGCGGGCGTCTCCATCATCTTCATGCTGCTCGGCGCGACGGCGGGCTGGATAGGGAACGTCCTCTTCTCGACGCCCTGGGTGAGGATAGTCGGCGGGGTCGTCATCGTCGCCTTCGGCCTTCAGATGATGGGCGTGCTCAAGATCGGCGCGCTCTACAAGGACACGCGCAAGTTCTCGGACGACAAGCCGCGCGGCCCCTTGGGCGCGGCGCTCCTCGGCGTGGCCTTCGCGGCAGGCTGGACGCCGTGCATCGGCCCCATCTTAGGCGGCATCATCGGGCTCGCCGCGACGAGCGGCGGGTGGAAGAACGGGCTCATCCTCTCGGCCTTCTACTCGGCGGGGCTCGCGCTCCCGTTCCTCGTCGTCGGGCTCACGATGAACTGGTTCCTCGGCTTCTACGCGCGCTTCCGCCGACACCTGCACAAGGTCGAGGTCGCCTCCGGCCTCCTGCTCATAGTCATCGGTCTGATGGTCGCCTTCAACGTCCTGACTCAGCTCGCCTCCTTCGCTTCGCGTTACATACCGAACGCGGAGAGTCTTGTGAAGCAGGAGGCGCAGACCGACGCGAACCCGAAGAAGCAGCAGCCCGCGTCGGGTACAGACACGAGTGCGGAGCCCGCGCCCGACGTGGAGTTGAAGACGACGGACGGAAAGCCTCTGAGGCTCTCAGACCTGCGCGGGCAGGTCGTGCTCTTGAACTTCTGGGCGACTTGGTGTGTGCCGTGCCGCTCCGAAATTCCCGGCCTCAACGAGATGCAGCGCGACCTCGCGGGGCGCGGCTTCAAAGTCCTCGGCGTCTCGACGAGCGACTCGGCCGAGCTTATACGCGAGTATCAGAAGGACGTGCGACAGGACTACACTGTCGCGGTCGGCGACGACGGCGTCGCGAACAAGTACTCGGTCGG
>JBJMGR010000238.1:0-3694 GCA_045807805.1 Pyrinomonadaceae bacterium
ACTCGAAGATAAAGACCTACAACATACAGCTCCGCTCGTAAGACGGGTTTTGGGTGCTGGTGTTAGGGGCTGGTTAAAATTCGGATGTCTTCCCCCAAAGCCCGGAACCCGGAACCCAGAACCCTCCTATCGGTGGCGGTCGCGTGCGTGCTCGCCTTCGCGCTCTACGCTTGGGACGTTCCACGCAACCCGCCCGGCTTCTACATAGACGAGTCCTCAATCGCGTATAACGCGCACACGATCTCGCGAACGGGCGCGGACGAGTACGGCGAATCCTTCCCTCTCTACTTCCGCGCGTTCGGCGACTACAAGAATCCCGTCTACGTCTACACGCTCGCGGCCCTGTTCCGTTTGACGGGGCCGAGCGTGACGGCCGCGCGTCTTTTGAGCGCATGCTTAGGCGCGCTGGCCGCGCTGCTTCTCGGGTTGCTGGCTGTGCGTCTGACGAGACGCGCGGCCGTCGGCGTGGTCATAGGGCTCTCGGCGCTGTTGACACCGTGGCTCTACGAGTCGAGCCGTCTGGTCTTCGAGGCGGCGGCGTATCCGCTCGCGGTCGTGCTCTTCCTGCTGGCGCTGCGCCGCGCGTCGGCGCGTGAGAGGTGGGCGCGCGTTGACGTTGCCGCGCTCGCGGCGACGCTCGCGCTGCTCACATACACCTACTCAATCGGACGCCTGCTCGCGCCGCTGCTCGCGTTGGGCCTCGCGCTCTTCATAACGCGGCGCAACTTCTCGCGCGTAGTGCAGACGTGGGCGGCTTACGCGCTCACGCTCGCGCCGCTCGTCGTCTTCAATCTCGACAATCCCGGCGCGCTCACCGAGCGTTTCGGCCTCATCACTTATCTGTCACCGCGGAGCGGCGTCGGCGAAAACGTACGCGAGTTCGCGCTGCACTACCTCGCGGACTTGAGCCCCGTGCGCTGGCTCTCGACGGGCGAGCCGAACATACGCGACCACCTGCCGGGCGCGCCCGCGCTGCTCGCGGCCACGGTGCTGCTCGCGTGCGTCGGCGTCGTTATCGTCTTAGTCGGACACAGGCGCGAGGCTTGGTGGCGTTTTCAACTCTACGCGCTCGCGGCGTCGGTCTTCCCGGCCGCCCTCACGGTCAACGACTTCCCGCAGCTACGTCTGGTAGCCTTCCCCGTCTTCCTACACGTGCTCGGCGCGCCCGCCGTCGCGTGGATGCTCGAAGGTGTTGGACGAAGGCGAGCCTTCCTTTACGTCTCGGCCGCGCTCCTCGTCGCGCAGGGCGCGCAGTTCCAGTGGCTCTTCCACGCGCGCGCGCCCGAGCGTTGGTACATCTTCGACGCGCGCTTCCCCTCGAAGATACTCGCGCCCGCGCTCGCGTCTGCGCGCGGCCGTCGCATCTACCTGCAAGACCCGCCGGGCCGCTCCGGCTACATACAGGCCCTCTGGCACGGCGCGTTAGTCGGCGCGGACTCGACGCGCTTCGTGCGTCTCGCGCCCGACGAAGCGCCGCCCGCCGGGGCGGTCGTCATAAGCACGGACGAGACTTGCGCCGACTGTCTCATGCTCGCGCGCTCAATCAACTACATACTCTACGCCGTCCCGCCGACGGACTTGCGCGCGAACGCCTCGCCGCTTCCGCCCGAAGCGATGCGCGCGAGCGTCTCGTGCTCGAACGTGCCCGCCGCGATTGTCGCGGGCGGACGCGAGCGACTCGACGTGCTCGTGCGAAACACGGGCGGCGCGGAGTGGCCTGCCGTCGGCGACGCGGAAGGGCGCAACGCTGTCGTCTTGCGCGACCGCTGGCTTAAAGACGACGGCTCGGTCTTGACGGAAGAGGACGCGCCGGCGCGCACGCCCTTCAACATGGAGCCCGGCGATACCGCGGGCCTCGCGCTCAACGTCTCCGCGCCGAATGAGCCGGGCGAATACGTTCTGGAACTGGATGTGGTACAGGAGGGCGTCGCGTGGTTCGGCGCGCGCGGCTCACAAACTCTGAGGGCGAACGTGAAGGTTTTGCCGACACGCGAGGAGCGATAGCTTCGACCCTCCTTCAATCCGCAATCGTCTCACCAGCCTGTCGCAAACAACGCGCGCGCGGACTTGATGCCGCAACTCTGATACGTGTCGTAAGACTTCGCGGCGCGCTCGTGAACATGCTCGCCGGCCATCCGTCCCGCGTACGGCTCGACGCGCACGTCGGCCGCGCTCACCTCCTCAGTCTTCGTGCGCGCGGGCTCTGACACGACGACGCCCTTCGCCTGTTGCCGTGCGCCGCCGCACGCCGCGAGCGCGGCGACCAGAACGCACGCCGTCAGAGACAGTTTGAGTCCGGCCTTCCGCGCCTTCGTACTCACGTGTGACCTACGGGCTAACCGGTGCTACGATGCCCGCCAGCGCCGCGTGACGCTCGCGCGAACGCGGCGACGCAGGACAGCGAGTTGAATGGATTGATGCGCGCCCGCGCCATCCTGTTCCGAAAGTTTATGTTGACGATTGTCTTTCTCGAACGCGACACGCTGAAGGCAGAGGTGCGCCGTCCCTCGTTCGAGCACGTGTGGCGCGACTACGGCTCGACGCGTCCCGAAGAGGTCTTTGAGAGGCTCGAAGGCGCGACCGTGGCGGTCGTCAACAAGCTGCCGCTGCGCGCCGATCTGCTCGCGCGTCTGCCGACGCTCCGGCTCATAGCCGTCGCCGCGACGGGCACGGATAACATAGACCTCGACTTCTGCCGCGAGCGACGGATAGAGGTCTCGAACGTACGCGGCTACGCGCGCGACACGCTGCCCGAGCACGTCCTTATGCTCACACTCGCGCTCAGGCGAAACCTCCTCGCATACGTCGAAGCGGTGCACGAAGGCCGCTGGCAGCGCGCAGGACAGTTCTGCCTGCACGCGCGCGAGATTCGAGACCTGCATGGCTCGACGCTCGGGCTCGTGGGCCACGGCACGCTCGGGCGCGGCGTCGAGCGTCTCGCGCGCGCGTTCGGGATGGAGGTTCTGATTGCGGAACGAAGGGCGGCTACGGTTGTGCGCGAGGGGCGCACGCCGTTCGAGGAGGTCGTCGCGCGCGCGGACGTTTTGAGCCTTCACGTCCCTTTGAACGACGAGACGCGAAACATGTTGGGGCGCGAAGAGTTCGCGCTGATGAAGCCTTCGGCGGTTCTGATTAACTGCGCGCGCGGCGGGGTGGTGGACGAGGCGGCGCTCGCGGAGGCTCTGCGCGAAGGCGGACTAGCGGGCGCGGGCGTTGACGTTCTCTCGGCCGAGCCGCCGCGCGAAGAGAACCCGCTCCTCGCCTCGGACGTGCCCAACCTCATCCTGACGCCCCACGTCGCCTGGGCGGGCCGCGAGGCCCAACAGGCGCTCGCAGACCAACTCATAGACAACATCGATGCTTTCGTCTTGCAACGAAAGCAGTGATGAGCGATGAGTGATGAGTTAAGGCACTTGCTTTAATTCATCACTCATCACTCATCACTCATCACTCAGAGCCTGTTTGAAAATTCATTGTGGCGCTAAGCGACGCAGCATCAGCCGCGTCATTGCGGCGTAGATCAGCGACTCGCTCGTCTCGGGTAGCCGCTCGTAGTCTTTGCTCAAGCGGCGCGACTGGCACAGCCACCCGAACGTGCGCTCGACGACCCAGCGCCGCGGTAGCACCTGGAAGCCGCGCTGCCCTGCGGGCGGCGTGACGGCCGTCAGGGCGATGCGGTGACGCTCAAGCCACT
>JBJMGR010000239.1:0-20297 GCA_045807805.1 Pyrinomonadaceae bacterium
CGGCGGTCGTGGGCGCGGACGTGGGCACTGTGAAGTCGCGCCTGCATCGCGCGCGTCGGGGTCTGCGGCGTGCGCTTTCGTTCTACTTTAAAAGTTCGCGCGGAGTAGAGCCCGCGCAGAAGGTCTGCAAATGAGCGACGAGAAGAGACCGACTAGGCTTCTGCCGTTCCGCTTGCGGCGCGCGGCTCACGCGCGCACGGCGGACTACGCTTGCGAGGCGCGAGAGCTTTCGGCCGACGCCGTAGAGTTTTCCGAGGACGCGGAGCTGAGCACGCTCCTTCGCGCGTGGGACGCGCCTGAGCCTTCCGCACGCTCGCGCGAGCGTCTGCTCAAGGAGTTTCGCGCGGGCGGCGTGCGAACACCCTTCTGGCGCCGCGCGCTCTCGGCCGAACTTCGCGTGCCTCTGCCCGTCGCCGCTTGTGCCGCGCTCGCGCTGCTCGCATCGCTCTTCACGTTCGTCGCGCGCACGCAAGTACCCGCGCATTCGGCGGCTGCAATGTCAACAAAATCCACGGACGCGTACGTTCGTACGACCGACGCGCCCGCCGTAAAGATTGTCGAGCTTCCCGTCGAACACGAGCGTGTAGTCACGCGCATTGTCTACGTCGAGCGGAACGCGCCGCGCGCGGAGGCGCAACGACTTGCGATGACTCAACAGACAGGAATGACTCAGCAGTCAGCGTCAACACGGCGAGGCGCGGCGGAGCGCGGCGTCGCACAGTCGGCCTCGAACAGTGAAGCCGCGCGCGGAGCCCGAACAGCAGTCGAACCCGGCGCGCAGTCAACGGGCGAGCCGACGAGCTACTTCACGCGCGTGGACATGGCCGACTTCCAGCCCGCGGACGAGATGAAGATTCGCATCGTCAAGAGAGGTAAGACGGATGAGAAGTAGGCTGTTCCCCGTCCTTCTGGCCGCGCTCGCGTGTCTGCTCGCCGCCGCGCCGTCGCGCGCGAACACGACGGACGCGAAGGACGGCAAGGCTCAGGTCGTCGTCGCGTTGCAGAGCGGCGCGCACGTCTCGATACGCACAGAGTCCGACCCGCCCGGCGGCTGGGACGCGCCCTCGAACTTCGTCGAGGCCGAGGATAAGCCGAACCTCGTCCGGCGCGTCTTCGTGGACAGCAAGGACGAGATGTTCTTCGGCTACGAGCTTTTGGTCGTGCGCGTCGGCCCGAAGCAGTTTCGCGTCGCCGTGCGCCCCTTGAGCGAAGAGTATCTGAAGCAGCTAACGGCGCGGCCCGCGTTCCGTAAGCGACGCCTTCATCCGAGCTACAACCCGGCGGCCTTCTCGACCGCGCCGCAACTCGTCGGCGACGGCGACACGTTCGCCTTGGATGTCCTTCGCAACCCTCGCACGGGCGCGAAGATCGTTGACCTGATACAGGTCTCGCTCTCGGACGCCTCAGACGAGTCGGCGACGGAAGAGCCGCCGCGCGACTTCGCGCTCGAAGACGTTTACCTACAGGTTAAGAACTACGAGCTACTCATTGACGGCGAGAGCGTCTACAAGAGTCCCGGCGGGAGCCTCTCGGGGCCGATTATCTGGCTCGCCCTGCGCGACCGAGGCCGCTTCGTCTTCTCGCTCGTGCCGCGCCCCGGCTACGACTTCCGGAAGACCGCGCGGCTCGAAGGAAACAGGATAACCTTCGACTGGGGCGGCGAGAGCTTCGAGTGGGTTTCGAGCGAGTCGGTCGTGGGCTTGGGCGGCAACTGGAACCTCTGGGTGATGCACGACCCCGACTACAACTTCGACCTCTTCGACCAGTCGCCCGCGCGCGCGACCGCTTCAGACCCGACCTTCGCGCGGCAGACCGACGAGGCCGTCCGACTGGCGCAGAAGCGTAACTCGCAGGCCGACTACGGCTCGCAAGCGTCAGCCGGGCAACAGTCAACTACGAAGCCGCGCGCGCGCCGCACGCGCGTAATCATCGGCGTGGCAAACTCAGTCTCAGACCTTTTCCCAAGATAGGCTGTTGGCTTAAATCGCTTGGCGACCTTTGCGCCCACTTCGCGCCCTTTGCGCTTAAAGCTTCCGAACTTAAACGCAAAGGACACAAAAGTAGTCGCAAAGAACGCAAAGAGCCAAAGCTAAAAACTAACAGCCAACAACTCTCAGACGGACGAGCAAAGGAGTCTCGCGTATGTATAAGTATGCCCTCTTCACGGCTGCCACGCTCATCTTCATCCTCGCCCTCGCGCCATCCGAGACGCGCGCGCAGGAGCAGCACGACGCGCCGAAGGTCGAAGTAGGCGCGCAGTTCTCTTCGCTCTCGATAACGCCGCCCAACTCCTTCGGCACGGAGAACGCGACGGGCTTCGGCGGCCGCGTCACATACAACATCAACGACCACTTCGCCGTCGAGGCCGAGGGCAACTTCTACCCGACGGGGCTGTCGCAGACCTACGTCACGGGCGGCAAGGCCGAGCAGATGCAGTTCGGCCCGAAAATCGGCAAGCGCTTCCGACACTTCGGCCTCTTCGCGAAGGCGCGCCCCGGCTTCGTCACGTTCAGCCGCGTGCTGCATCAGACAGGCACGGAGACCTTCACCTTCGGCAGCCAGACCTTCGTCTTCCCAACCTTCGACGACAGGCGGCGGACATACTTCTCCACAGACCTCGGCGGCGTGCTCGAACTATATCCTTCGAGCCGCATCCTCACGCGCTTCGACTTCGGCGACACGCTCATTCGTTACGGCCAACGCGACGCGCGCGGCCTCATAACCGGTACACTGCCGCCCGGCATCCCCTCCTCGACGCGCCACAACTTCCAGTTCACGGCGGGCCTGGGACTACGCTTCTGAACAGAACCGCGAGCGGTAGCGAGCGGGTAGCGATAGGAATTAACCACCGCAGACACAGAGGCACGGCTAACACTCGATTAGCAGTGCCTCTGTGTTGAATTTGAATGAGACTCGGAGTCAGGCCGTGCTCTGTTCGAGACGTGCGCGTGCGCGTTTGAGGAAGGCTTGCAGCATCTCCGTGACGCCCTTCTGTAGTGCGGCGCTGAGGCGGCCTTCGCCCGCGAGGCCCGCGAGCATATGCAGCTCGCGCGCGTGCTGGCGTCGAAGCTCGACCCTCTGCTCGACGCGTATGCGCGTCGTCTCGCCGCGCTCCTCGAAGGTCGCGACGTAGCGGAGAAGGTTCTTGCGCTCGCCCTCTACGGGCGACCACTCTATGCGCGAGGGCTCGTCCACCGACTGCGCGACGCTGAACGCCTGTCGTATCGCGCCGACGACGGGCACGTCCGCGCGTATGAGCCAGTTCGCTATCCCGCTTGCGTCGGCCGTTATGCGCTCGACGCCCGGCATGAGTTCGACGAAGTTTCGTAGGTCGTTGAAGAACTCGCGCGCGGCCGCGGCCGTCGTCCTCCACTCCACCTGCTCGCTGAAGGCCGCCCTGAGTTGGAACATGCGTAGATGGTAAACTCTAAATCGCAAATGGTAAATCGCAGCCGCGTGTGTTAAAGACTCGCTCCGGCGGCGACGCACGCGGAACGCAAGCGCGGGAGGTTTTGGGAAGATGGAAGTCGGCGACTATCCTTTCAGCACGCAGGGCGAGGGGCGCTGCCCGCGCTGCGGCGGCGGGCCTCTGAAGGCTTGGTACGAATTGAGCGAAGAGGAGCGCGAGGTCGCGCTACGCATGCCCGACTCGGCCGACTTCAACGCGGCCGAGCGCGCCGCGCGCCACCTCTTCTGCACGCGCTGCTGGCACGAGGAGCGCGCGGGCTCGGCGCGCGACGCTTGAGTCGAAGTCGAGGCTTCGAGACGGCGGGCCGCCCGCGCACGAATTGCCCGAGCGCTCACCCCTTCGTCAACCTGTCGTACGCGGCGCGCACGGCCGACATGCGCGCGGAGAGGTCTTCGGCGAGCGATGCGGCCGACGCGTAGCCCGCGCAGCGCGCGAGGTCGCGCAGCAGCGGGTGATCCTGCGCCGACGGCAGACGCGTCGAGCGCCCGGCGATGATGCGCAGGTGATGGTCGAGACGGCGCAGCAGCACGTAGCCTTCGCACAGCGCGTCGAAATCTTCAACGCCGATTGACCCGGCCTCGCGCAGTCTTAGAAGCGTCGCGCGCGTCGAGCGGTCTTCCGAGTCGGGTAGATTGTCGCGCAGTTGCAGGAAGCGCGCGGCGAAGTATACGTCGAGCATGCCGCCCGGCCCGTACTTGATGTCCGTCGCGCGTTGTCGCGACGCGCGCTCGCGCTCAAGGCGTTCGCGCACGCGCCGCGTCTCAGTCCTCAACACGTCCGCGCCCGCCCTTTGCGCGGCTTCATGCACGGCGTCTCGCGCGCGAGCCTCGACCGCACGCCCGAACTCAAGGTCGCCCGCCACCGCGCGCAGCTTCACGTACGCCAGCCACTCCCACGCGTCCGCGCGCTCGCGCAGGTAAGTGACCAGTGCGCGCGAAGACGAAGCGAGAGCGCCGTTGCGTCCGTCGGGCCGAAGCCGCAGGTCAACGCGGTAGAGATAGCCGTCGCGCGTCAGGTTCGAGAGCGCGGACGACATCAGCTCGACCATGCGCGCGTAAGCCTGCTCGCGCGTCAGGCCCGTGACGGGCGAGGGCACGTCCTCGTCGTAGACCAGCACGAGGTCTAAGTCGGAGCCGTAGTCCAGCCCGCCGCTCCCGAGCCTTCCCAGACCGAGCGCCGCGAGGCGAGGCCCCGCCGCGAGACGCCCGTGCCTGCGCGCCATCTCTCGACGCGCGACCAGCAGCGCGACGTTGATGCTCGCCGCCGCAAGCGTTGCCTGTAGGCGGTTCGACTCGGCCGCTTCCAACTCGCCCGCAACGTCGCGCGCGCCTATCTCGACGACGATGTGCGTCCACGCGCGCCGGAGCGCCGAAAGCTCCGCGCCGAAACTCTCGGCAGAGTCCACGGCCGCGCGCATGAGCGCACGATGGTCTCGCGACGCGACTACGCCCGCCGCCGTCGCGACCGAAGGGATGAGCGCGGGGCTTCCCGTCAGAATCTCACCGAAGAACTCCGACGCGCCGCACAAACGCACGAGGTCGCGCAGCACCTCCACGGAGAGCGCGACCCGTTCGCCGGACTTCTCTAACGACGCCGCGACGCGCGAAACGAGCGCCAGCGCGCGACGCGAGTTGAGCGCGCGCGTCGCCGCCTCTCGCAACTCACGCGCGAGCACCTCGACGCTCGCACCCTCTACTCCTTCCCCTCTTTCCCCTCTTTCCCCTCTCTCGATGTAACGCGCGAACACGCTCGCCGCCGCGAGAGCCTGCGCCGCCTCGACTGCCGAAGCGCCTTCGACCACCTCACTCTTCTCCGAAGACGTTTCCTCAACTCCGACTTGAGCCGCGTCACGTGGAACAGCGACGCCTTCATCATCCTTCGACGCCCGAGCGTCGGCCGCGTGTGACGGCCGCGACTCACGCGCACCGTCGTCGCCCGTGCCGAAGACGCGCGCGTATGCGCGCGCGACGTTCGAGATGTGCGCTTCGAGCGCGGCGTCGAACTCTTCGAGCGCGCGCTCGCCCTTGAAGTGCATGCGGCGCGCGAGCAGCGCACGACGCGCCGGGTCTTCCGGCACCGAGTGAGTCTGCAAGCCATGCTCCATCTGCACGCGGTGCTCGACCGTTCGCAGGAAGTCGTAAGCGTCGGAAAGCTCCGTGCGCTCGCGCTCCGAGACGAGGCCGTGGTCTGCGAGTCGGCCCAGGGAGATGAGCGTGTGCGGCGCGTGAAGCCACGTGTCGCCGCCGTGCGCGAGTTGCAGGGCTTGCGCGATGAACTCTATCTCGCGTATGCCGCCTCGGCCCAGCTTGACGTTGTAGCCGCGCGACTCCACGCCGCGAAAGCGGTCTATCTTCTGCTTCGCGAGCCGCACGTGTTCGAGCGCGCGCGCGACCGTCTCGCCCCTTCGATAGACTCTCGCCCTAACGCCATCCTCGAAGCGCGCGTAGAGTGCTTGCGAGCCCGCGGACGCGCGCGCGCGTATCAAGACCTGCAACTCCCACGCGTGCGCCGCCTCGCGGTAGTAACGCAGAGCCTCTTCGAGCGAGACCGCGAGCGCGCCGTCGCGCCCGTGCGGGCGCAGGCGCAGGTCAACGCGGTACGCGCCTTCGCCGGACGCGTCGCCGCCCACGGTGCGGCTGACGCGCTCGGCGAGCTTGCAGAAGAACTCTCGGTTACTGACCGCGCCGCGCTCGCCCGCGCCCGAGGTCTCGCCCTCGTCGGAGTAGATGAAGAGCAGGTCTATGTCCGAAGCGTAGTTAAGCTCGCGCGAGCCGAGCTTACCGAGACCGACGACGGCGACCGCGGCAGTCGTCTTTCGCCCGCGCGCGTCCGTGCATTGCGGCGCGCCGTACAGGTTCTCAAGCTCCTGACGCGCCGAGGCGAGCGCGTGGCGAAGCACTGCGTCGGCGAGGTTTGAAATCTCCTCGGTCGTCTCGACCATCGTCGCGGCGTGCCTTATGTCGCGCAGGTAGATTCTCAGAAGCTCGCGCCGTCGGAAGTGCGCGAGCAGCGCGCGCGCGCCTACTTGCGTGTGCGTGAGCGCGAAGCGCGCGAGCGACTCGCCAAGCTCTTCGGTCTCGCGCACGCGCGCGGCCGAACTCCTCTCGCGCGCGAGCCACACGAGGTAGTCCGTGTGCTGTTCGAGCGTCGTCGCGAGCAGAGGGCTCCACGCGGCGAGCGCGAGGGCGTCGGCCAGCAGACCTTCGTCGCGCTCGAAGGCGCGTGCGGCGCGGACGTGCGCCGTCGTCACGCGCTCGTAGAAGAGGCGCGCGCCCTCGGGGTCGGGCAGCTCGCGTATGAGTGTCTCGGTTTTTTCGTCCGGCGCAGGCAAGGTGGTGATATATTACGCGGCCGCGGACGGCGTAGGCCAGCGTGTTAAATGGGCCGCCGCCGCCACAAGCCTTCGCGCCCTCGGGAGTCTCTTCCTGACCCGCGCCACAATCAGACCGCAAACGCTGACCGCCGGCGGAGTTCGCGCCGGCAAGGAGGAACGTATGAAGAGAGTCATGCTTATCGCTTCCGCCGCCGCCGCGGCGCTGCTAGTGGCTGCCATCGCCTACGGCGCGGCGTCGCCGCAGACGAAGACACACCAGTTCCGCTGCACGGATCGCAACACATCTCTCTACTTCATCGTCTACGAGAGCGGCGGGAAGCTCAACGGCGGACACATGTACGTGGAGAACATGCAGGTCGGCGTGCTCGCGGCCGAGAACGCGGGCACGAACGTCATCAAGGCTTCGGTCGTCGGCAACACCGCGGCCAACATCGCCTTCCAGTTCCACAAATCGCCCGGCAGCGTCATGGTCGCCAACTACGGCTCGTCGCCCGGCCGCGTCGAGGTCTGCAAGGCGAGTTACAAGTATCAGTAGGCAGAAGGCAGAAGGCAGTAGGCAGTAGGCGGAAGGCAGTCATGAAGCTCATCACTTCATGACTGCCTTCGCTCATTCGCGTCAGATTCAACTCTGCCGTTGTCGCCTCTGACTGCCTACTGCCTACTGCCTACTGCCTTCTGCCCTTTAGATGTCGAAGTACATCGCATACTCAAGCGGGTGCGGGCGCATGCGCATGGGGTTGATCTCCTTCTCGCGCTTGTAGGTTATCCAGCGGTCGATGAGCTGCGGCGTGAAGACCTCGCCCTTGAGCAGGAAGTCGTGGTCGGCTTCAAGAGCCTTGAGCGACTCGTCGAGCGAGCCGGGGAGTGACGGCACGTTCTTCAACTCCTCGGGCGCGAGGTCGTAGATGTCCTTGTCGAGCGGCTCGCCGGGGTCTATGCGATTCTGCACGCCGTCGAGGCCCGCCATGAGCATCGCGGAGAATGCTAGGTACGGGTTGCACGAAGGGTCGGGCGGACGGAACTCAAGCCGCTTGAGCTTCGGGTTCGTCGAGAACATCGGTATGCGTATCGCCGCCGAGCGGTTGCGCGCCGAGTATGCGAGATTGACCGGAGCCTCGAAGCCGGGGACGAGACGCTTGTAGCTGTTCGTCGTCGGCGCGGCGAAGGCGACGACCGCGGCGGCGTGCTTCAGCAAGCCGCCTATGTACCAGCGCGCCAGGTCAGACAGTCCCGCGTAGCCGTCGCCCGCGAAGAGCGGCTTCTCGCCCTTCCAAAGAGACTGGTGGCAGTGCATGCCGCTGCCGTTGTCGCCGTACATAGGTTTCGGCATGAAGGTCGCGGCCTTGCCGTACTGGTAGGCGACGTTGCGGACGACGTACTTGAATATCTGTAGGTTGTCGGCCGTCCCCAACATCGTCGAGAAGCGGAAGTCTATCTCGCACTGTCCGGCGGTGGCGACCTCGTGATGATGACACTCGACCGTGATGCCGCACTCTTCGAGCGTGAGCGAAATCTCGGAGCGGAGGTCGGAGAGCGAGTCGGCCGGAGGCACAGGCACGTAGCCCTCCTTGTTGCGTATGCGGTAGCCGAGGTTCGGGCCCCGCACGTCGTCCTCCTTGCGTCCCGAACTCCAAGCGCCCTCGTCGGAGTGTATGCGGTAGCCGCTGTTGTGCGGCTCGGTATTAATCTCCACGCCGTCGAAGACGAAGAACTCCGCCTCGGGGCCGAAGTTGACCGTGTCGGCTATCCCCGTGAATCGCAGGTAGCTTTCGGCGCGCTGCGCGACCGAGCGCGGGTCGAGCCCGTAGCCCTGCTTCGTTATCGGGTCAACCGCGTTGGCGATGACGGTGAGTGTGGGCTCTTCCGCGAACGGATCCATCCAGACGCGCGACGAGTCCGGGATGAGAAGCATGTCCGACTCGTGTATCGAGGCCCAGCCGCGAAGGCTTGAGGCGTCGAAGCCGAAGCCGTCCTCGAACGAGCCTTCGTCGAGTTCGTGTATGGGAAAAGTCAGGTGGTGCCAGGCGCCCACGAGGTCTGTGAAACGAACCGAGACGAACTTCGCCCCGTGGTCTTCCGAATACTTCAAGACCGTTTTAGCGTCCATATTGTCTCCTGAAAAGTCGTCTGTAGGGGGTGGAGGGGCTCGGCCGCCCTGCGGCGGCCGCTTGCGTGCGGCGGAAACGAGAACGGGGTGTGCGTCATGGAGCGGGCGACGCCTAAAAAACACCGCATTATAGCCGCGCGGGCGGGCGTGTCAAGGTCTGCGGCCGGAGGGTTCGCCGACCGACACAAGCAAGCATTCGCGCCCGCCCGCGATAAGCCTTGCTCGCACGCACTTTAGACGGCGCGGGCCTCGCAAAAAATAGTTTTTGACCGCCCCCCCGCTTTTCTGTTAAATTGCGCGTTCAAGTAGTCCAATCCAAATATGTCTTCAAACCGCGCAGGCCGACGAAAGAGAAGGCTGACCCCCACTAAGTTTGCCCCGAGAAAACTTTACGAACCACAGGGAGGCAGGAGAGCTAGAAGTTGACCACGGCCATCGAACAGACGCTTGAGACCTACGGCATAGAGGACTGGGGGGCCGGTTACTTCGGCATCAATCGCAAAGGCAATCTTGTCGTCCACCCTTCAGAGTCAGACCAGGCCCGCGCCGCGGACGTGCGCGAGATAATTGACGACCTCAGACGACGCGGCATCTCGACGCCCGTACTGCTGCGATTCCCGCAGCTCATCACGGGCCAAGTGCGCAAGCTGCAAAAAGCCTTCCAGCGCTCGATACGAGAGTACGAGTATCAGGGGTCGCACATGTGCGTCTACCCGATGAAGGTCAACCAGAACCGCGCCGTCGTGGAGGAGTATCTGCGCGAAGGCTCGCGCTACGACTTCGGGTTGGAAGCGGGCTCGAAGGCGGAACTCTACGGCGCGCTCGCGATGGAGCAGTCGGGCGACAGCCTGCTCGTCTTAAACGGGTTCAAGGACGAGGAGTTCATAGAGCTTGCTTTCTTAGGCGCGCGCTCGGGCAAGCGCGTCGTCATCGTCATCGAGAAGCTCAACGAGCTAGACCACATACTCAAGCTCGCGGACCGGTACGGCGAAGGCGCGATGCCGATTGTCGGCCTGAGGGTGAAGCTCTACTCGAAGGGCTCGGGGCGTTGGGAGAAGTCGGGCGGCGAGGCCGCGAAGTTCGGACTCACCACGACCGAGATGCTTGAGACCATCCGCCGCATGCAGGACGAGGGGCGCATAGACATGCTCCGGCTCCTACACTTCCACATAGGCTCGCAGCTCACCGACATCAAGCGCATCAAGAACGCGATGAAGGAGGCCGCGCGCGTCTACGCGAAGATTCACCAGATGAAGGTGCCGGTCGAGCTGCTAGACGTTGGCGGCGGCATGGCCGTTGACTACGACGGCTCGAAGACCGCCTTCGACTCCTCCGCCAACTACACCGCGCAGGAGTTCGCAAACGATGTCGTCTACACGATCATGCAGGTCTGCGACGACGAGAACGTTCCGCACCCGACCATCATTCAGGAGTCGGGCCGATATCTCTCCGCGTACCACGCCATACTCGTCACGAACGTGCTCGACGAGGTCGAGACGGTCGTCGAGGACATCACGCCCATCGAGATTGACGAGGACGACCCGCAGGTCGTCATGGAGCTTGCAGACCTTCGCGAGACCATCACGGTCAAGAACTACCGCGAGTACTACCACGACGCGTTGGAGCACCGCGACGAGCTATTCACGCTCTTCAACCTCGGGCTCATCTCGCTCGAAGACCGCGCGAAGGGCGAGGTTCTCTTCTGGGACGTGTGCGAGCGCGCGGACAAGTACGCGCAGCAGGCCGACTACGTGTCGGAGGAGTTCACCGACCTTCGGCGTCTGCTCCGAGCGAAGTACCTGACGAACTTCTCCGTCTTCCGCTCGGTGCCCGACCACTGGGCGCTCGACCAGCTATTTCCCATCATCCCCATACACCGTCTCAACAAGGCGCCGACCGAGTACGCGACGCTCTGCGACATCACTTGCGACTCGGACGGCGTCGTGGACAAGTTCGTAGACCTGCACGACGTGAAGCAGGTGCTTGAGCTTCACTCGCTCATCAAGGGCGAGCCCTACTACATCGCCTTCATGCTCGTCGGCGCGTATCAGGAGGTGATGGGCAACAACCACAACCTCTTCGGCGCGCCCAACGAGGCGCACATACACATCGACGACGACGGCTATCTCATCAAGAAGGTCGTGAAGGGCACGACCCTCGGCGAGGCGCTCTACCGCGCGCGCTACGAGCGCGGGCAGTTGCACGAGGGCTTTCGCCGTCTCGTCGCGCACCGCGTCAAGCGCGGCGAGTTGACCGAGGCCGAGGGGGCCGAGATGGTCGAGTTCTACGAGTCGCGCATCAACGCCTACACGTACCTCTCCGTCAACGGCGGCGGCGAGGAGGACAAACGCCGTAGAAGGTAAGGGAGGAAGTGATAAGTGATAAGTGATAAGTGATAAGAAAGAACGGCCGCAGCTTCTTCTTATCACTTATCACTTATCACTTATCACCCGAAAAATATGGTCACTCAACGTAAACCGCGAGCAACGAAGTATCTCACAGCGCCTATCAGGCCCGTGCAGGTAGACCGCGACCGCTCGGTCGCAGGGCTGCTGGAGAAGATGGAGGGCGCGGGCCTCGGCGCGCGCCAACTCGCGGAGGCGCACCGCATCTGGCTCGACATGCTCGGCGATAACACGACCGTCATCGTCGCCGCCAACGGCGCGCTCATACCCGCCGGGATGCGGCGGCTGCTCGCCTACGTCATCAAGAACCGCTTCGTCGACGTGATGGTCTGCTCGGGCGCGATGCTCTTTCAGGATTTGCACGAGACGCTCGGCCGCCAGCACTTTCAGGCGCACCCCTCGATGACGGACGCCGAGTTGGAAGCCTCGCAGATAAGCCGCATGTGGGACGTGCTCGCGAGCGAGGAGGAGTATCGTGAGGCCGACGAGTGGGTCGGGGGTTTTACGAACCAGCTCGACCAGACGCGCGCCTACTCGACGCGCGAGTTCCTGCACCTCTTGGGGCGCGAGTTGGCCGAGATTGCGACCGACGACGGCATACTCACCTCCTGCTACAAGGCACGCATACCCGTCTTCTGCCCGACCATCGCCGACAGCTCCATCACGGTCGGCATCGCGGGCGCGCGCTTCGAGAAGAAGAACAGCTTCTGCTTCGACCTCTCGCAGGACATACTCGACCTGATGCAGATAGGCTCGCGCTCGCGCGTGACGGGCGTCATCAATCTCGGCGGCGGCTCGTCGCGCAGCTTCGTGCAGCAGATGGAGGCGGCCTCGAACATCATCAAGACGCCCCCGCGCGGCCACAAGTACGCGATTCAAATCTCGACCGAGCAGCCCGCGCACAACGGCCGCACGAGCCCCAACACCGACGACGAGTCGCTCGTCTTCGGCAAGCTCGCGCGCGGCGCCGCGACGGCCTACGTCAACTGCGACGCGACCATCGCGCTCCCCTTGCTCGTCACCGCGCTCTCGCAGACGGCCGCCAAATACATGAAGGGCCGCAAGCGCCCGACCTTCACCTTTATGGGGAAGGACTTGACCGTAGAGGTTCCGTAGCTCGTGGAAATTCCTTGACGCCCGCGCCGTTTGTGTTATGCGGCGGGCCGAGCACTAATGAGTGCTCATTTAAAATCGAAATAGGCTCACTTCAGCCTTGCACTGAAACAGCCGCCCGCAACTCTGACACGGCCCACCTCGCCGCTCGGAAGTTTCGGGCGGCTTTTCGTTTGTCTAGGAAAGATTAAGCTAATTGCCAGCAAACTTCCGGTGCTAAAACCTCAAGAAGGTCATTAAAGCTCTTGAGCGAGGCGGCTTCCGCGTTCATCACACGTCGGGAAGCCACTACATTCTGAAGAAAGAGAAGCTACGAGTGACGGTTCTTATCATGGTAAAGATTTGAAGCCGGGCACGCTCAGGTCAATTATCGAGCAGGCAGGTCTGACTGTTGAGGAGTTTTTGGATTTGCTCTGATGAGCGAAGACGTTAAGTAACCTCGACAGTCACTTCTTCGATGATTGGGTTATCGGTGGGAATTTGTTCGCCGTCTTTTTGTAGACTTTCGACGTATCCTCTAATCGCGTCGGCCGCCCTCTCGCGCGCCTCTTCGAGCGTGTCGCCTTCGGTGACTAAGCCGGGCAGCGCAGGACAGGTCACGACGTACCCGCCGGTCTCGTCAGGAGTCATCAGAACTGTATAGTTCAGAATCTTCATGGGCTTGGTTATAGCACCTGCCGTCGAACTTTCTTCACTTGTCATGCACTCCCGCGAATTCTAAACTGTCCGCATGTCTGAATCAGCGAATCTTCCGATGAACTTCGGCGGCATAGAGGACGAAGAGTTGTCGAGCTTTGAGCGGGCGCGCGTCGTCGTCTGGCCCGTCTCTTACGAGGGCACGGTCTCTTACGGGACGGGGACGGGCGCGGGCGCGGAGGCCATCGTTGACGCGTCGCGCAACATGGAGTTGTACGACGAAGAGACCGACGCGGAAGTCTACCGCCTCGGCATACACACGAGCGAAGTGACGCCGCCCGTCGAGCCTCCCGAAGCGATGATGAAGGGGCTGCTCGAACGCGCACGAGAGTTGATCTACGCGCGCAAGTTCGTCTGCATGATAGGCGGCGAGCATTCGGTAAGCGCGCCCGTCATACAGGCCCACGCCGAGGCGTACGAGAACCTCTCCGTCCTACAGATTGACGCGCACGCTGACCTGCGCGACACATACGACGGCACGCCGCACTCGCACGCCTCCATCATGGCGCGCGTCGTGAAGGACTTGAAGGTGCCCGCCGTGCAGATCGGCATACGCTCCATCTCGTCGGAGGAGGCGCGCACGATTGACGAGATTCCGACGCGCATATTCTGGGCGAAGGACATCGCGGGCCGCACGGACTGGTGGGACGATGCTGTCTCGGGGCTGACGGAGAACGTCTACCTCACGATTGACATCGACGGGCTCGACCCCTCGCTCGTCGCGCAGACGGGAACGCCCGAGCCCGGCGGACTCGGCTGGTACGAGACGCTCGGGCTCATACGCACGCTCGCGCGCACGCGTCGCGTCGTCGGGATGGACTTGACCGAATATTCTTACGTCGAGGGCTTCAGCGCGTCGGCCTTCCTCTGCGCGAAGCTCATCTACAAGTCTCTCTCCTACATCTTCGAGTCGGAGACCGTGCGCGTGCGCGGCTCACGCGCCTCAAGCGCAGGCGCTTGAGGCGCGAGTTACAAGCTCCAAGTTGCAAGTTCAAGGTTAAGAGCTTTGCGCCTTCAAACTTTGAACTTGCAACTTGGAACTTTTAACTTTGAGCTTACAACTTTGAGCTTGTAACTTCGGTCTCGAAACTCTTCTTGACTTCCTTTCCCGCCGAGTGTGCAATACGCTCCATGCTCAAAATCAAGAGCGCCCATTCCCCTCCCTGGTAAGCACTCGCTAGAGCCAAGAGCGAGACCACGACGACGGCATGCGCCGCGCGCAAGGTTGCGCGTGCGCGAGTGCCGCGAAGGTTGTGGTGTGCGCTCGCGCGCTCGGTGATTCCTCCTCCGCGCGGGGACGTTTTCCAATCGCCACGAAACGAAAACGTTCCGGCTTCCCTGGAAAGGAGAATCACCATCTATGTCATCCGCACGAAAGACCGTCCGCGCGCCGCGCGAGAGCGGAGGCGCGGGCCGCAATCTTCAACTCTTCATCCTCACGCTGCTCGCCGTCGAATTTTTAGACGAGCTAGCCTTCGGTGTGCGCGAAACCGCCTGGCCGCTCATACGCGACGACCTGCACCTCACGTACACGCAGGTCGGCATCGCGCTGAGCATTCCGGTCGTCTTCGGCAACCTCGTCGAGCCCGCCGTCGGCATACTCGGCGACGTTTGGCGAAGGCGCGCACTCGTCCTCGCGGGCGGCGTCGTGTACGCGCTGGCGACTGTGCTCGTCGGCCTGAGCCCGAACTTCGCGGCGCTGCTCTTCGCCGCGTGCCTCTCCAACCCCGCGTCGGGCGCGTTCGTCGGGCTCTCGCAGGCGACTCTGATGGACACGGCGCCCGCGAGGCGCGAGCAGAACATGGCGCGCTGGACGCTCGCTGGCTCGCTCGGCAACTCCGCGGGGCCCGCGGCCGTGGGCCTGTGCGTGTGGGCTGGACTCAGTTGGCGCTGGAACTTCGTATCGGTCGGCGCGCTCATGCTGGCGGCGGTCGCCGTCGTACGCCGTCAGTCTTTCGAGAACGGCACGCGGCACGCGGAGGAGGGTCAGACGCGCGCGGCCTTTGTCGAGGGCGTGCGCGTCGCTCTGCGCGCGCTGCGCAGCCGCGCGGTGTTGCGTTGGCTTCTGCTCTTGAAGCTCGGAGACTTCACGTACGACGTGCTGCGCGGCTTCCTCGCGCTCTACTTCGTGGACGTGGTCGGCGTGGGCGAGGCGCGCGCGGCGCTCGCCGTCGTCGTGTGGACTTGGGTGGGCCTTGCGGGCGACTTCCTTCTGCTCCCACTTCTCGAACGCGTGCGCGGACTGAGCTACCTGCGCGTGAGCACGTCGGCGGTCACATTACTCTTCCCCGCGCTACTGCTCGCGGAAGGGTTCGCGACGAAGCTCTCGCTGCTCGGGCTCCTCGGGTTCGCCAACGCGGGCTGGTACGCGATACTCAAGGCGCAGCTCTACGAGGAGCTGCCCGGACGAAGCGGCACCGCGATGACGCTCGGCAACGTCTTCGGCCTCGTGGGCGGACTCGTCCCGCTCGCGCTCGGCGCGTTCGCGCAGAGGTTCGGGCTCGGCGCGATGATGTGGCTGCTGGCTACAGGGCCGCTCGCGCTCGTCATCGGACTGCTGACGGTAAGGCAAAGTCAGAACCGGGAGCGGTAGCGACCGGGTCGTGGCTTCGAGAAGGATTCATGTCTCGAAGCCGCGACCCGGTCGCTACCGCTCCCGGTTCTGACCCGCACTCTCATCGAGCATCGCGCGAATCTGTTCGTCGGAGGGGCGTGCGAAGTCTTGGTACCAGAGGCCGACGTGACCGAAGGGGGCGGGCGTGGCGAGGTGTATGAAGTCGTCGGCCGCCGTCTCGACGGAGGTGAGCGACTCGGGCGCTGCCACGGGAGCCGCGACGACGACGCGCGCGGGGTCGCTCGAACGCAGAGCGCGCACCGCGGCGCGTACGGTCGAGCCCGTCCGCACGCCGTTGTCAACGAGTAGCACCGTACGGCCCTTGAGGTCTAACGCCGCGCGTTCGCCGCGGCACGCCGTCACGTGCTCGTCGAACTCGGCGAGCGTCGAGGCTAGGAAGGTTTCGAGGACGGGGTCAACGGCCGAACGCGTCGCGACCTCTTCGTCGAGGAAGCGCGCGCCCGCGACGCTCGCCGCGCAGAGCGGCTCTTCGTGCCCGCGCGTCACGAGCAGCCTACGCAAGAGCAGAAGGTCGAGCGGCAGCCCGAGGCGCTTCGAGACTTCGAGCCCGACGCCCACGCCGCCGTGTGCGAGCGCGAGCACGATAGCTCCCTCGCGCTCGGCGTAAGCGTCTAGACGAGCGGCGAGAGCGCGCCCGGCCTCGCGCGTGTCTTTGAAACGCATCGACGATTCAGCCTCCGCACGCCGCGCCGCGTGTGACGCGCGCGCACCGTCGTGTTATCTTGCCACGGTTCCGCACAGCCGCGCGCGGCACGGGGGCTGCCCGCCGCCGCAGCACGCGCGCGGCCTCCGACCGAAGGTGATTCATACGATGCCCGAGAGACTTAACGAAGAGGCTTTCACAAAGCAGTTGGGGACGAAGTTTCGCGTCCGGCTCGAAATCGAAGGCGCGCCCGAGATAGAGCTTGCGCTCGACGAGGTCGCGCCGTTCCCGACGCTGTCGCACTCGCGCAGCGACCTTGAGCGCTTCTCCGCATACTTCTACGGCCCCGGCGACTTCTACCTGCCGCAGAGAATGTACAGGCTCGAACACGAGCAGATGGGCGAGATGGACATCTTCCTCGTCCCCCTCGCCCAAGACCAGCGAGGCTTCCGCTACGAGGCCGTCTTCAGCTACTTCAAAGACGAATGATAAGACATAAGTTCAAAGTTCAAAGTTGCAAGTTCAAAGTTCAAAGTTAAGAGCACGCCTTCAAACTTTGAACTTGCAACTTTGAACTTACGTCTCATCACCTTCCGGCTTCCACTCCATCTGGAAGTAACCGCTGAACTCTCCGAAGACTCGGAAGCCGAGTCGCTCGTAGAAGAGGCGCGCGCCCTCGTTGAGTATGAAGACCATGTGGCGTAGGCGCTTGCCCGTGGAGCGAGCCTCGTCTATCAGCGCGCCGACGAGCGCCGCGCCGACGCCCTGACGCTGGGCCTCGGGCAGCAGAGCGATGTCGAGCAGGCGTATCTCCTCCTCGTCGCGGCCGACCCAGATGCGCCCGGCCGTGCGCCCTTCCAGCAGGATAACGTCGTACTCCGCGCCCGGATAGCGCGCGTCGTACTCCTGCTTCTGCGCGTCGTACTGCGAGCGGCAGAAGTCGAGCTTCTGCGCGTCGTCCCACCAGGTGACCTGCGCCAACTCGGCCGCCCTCGTGCTCGCGTAGACGCGCACGAGGTCTTCGTAGTCATCTTCGTTCGCGGGGCGTAGTGTGACCGCGCGGCCGTCCGCCGTCTCGAACACAGCCCCCTCGCTCGTCAACATCGAAAGCGCTCCTCCCGAAGTTAAGGTCTCTATCGCGCGACACGCGGCGCGGGCGCACGCACGGCGAGCCGCCCGCGCCGCCTTTGGGTGCGCGACGCGTGGGACAAGATTAATCCTTGTGAGGGGAATTTAAACGGCGTGGGTTTAGAGGACGCGGTTGAAGACGGCTTCGTAGAGGTACGTTTTGCCGGGGCCTTCGCGTCTCGTCATGAAGAGCGCGAATTTGCCGAGCGCGGCGTGCTCCACGTCGTAGATGGTCGTCAGGTCGGTCAGCGCCTCGGGCGAGCTGAAGACGAGAGCGAAGCAATCGGACAGCCGAGACTTCTTCGTGACCTTGACCGCCTGCGCGGTCGGGTCGCACCCGCGGACGTTCTCAAGCGTCATCTCGACGGACTTCACGCCCGCGCGCACCTTGAAGATGCCGCCGACGTAGGGCTGGAACGTCTCGCGCTTAAAGTAGAAGATCGGACTCTGCTGCGCCTCGAACGGAACGGTGAAATCCTTCGTCGGGTCGGGCTGCTGATTACTCTGCGCGAAGACCGAGGGGATCATGTCGAGGGCGACGCCCGCCATTAAGACGGTTATCGCGCCCGATCTCAGGAAACTGCGACGGGTCGCTTTCATTCTGTTTGCTGCTCCTAGGCTAAGGGGTGGGCGCGGAGACAATTCCCTTCGTCCCCGCGTCAAGGCCGAGGCAGTGTATGACATGGGACGTGCGGCTGACAACCTCTTAAAACAAAATCTTTCAAATCTCTTTCTTGCCAAACATTCGACGTTCGGTTTAAAATCCTACCCGCTTCGCTTTACAGATAGGCGAAAGATTCACGCGAGCAAGCTTTCCAATAGTCTTTTCTGCCTAGAAGGAACCCAAGGGCGCACCCAGCTCTGTTCATTCCCGTTCTACGAATTCGACACGAGGACACGCAAACGCGCGTGACCACACGTGCGACCTCGTCAAGCCTTAAGACACGCTCTCGAAGCACATCCGCCAAGGAGAGAGATATGTCCGAACCGTTCCTGAGTGAGATAAAGATCGTCAGCTTCAACTTCCCCCCTAAGGGTTGGGCCTTTTGCAGCGGCCAATTCTTGCCCATCAACCAGAACCAGGCGCTTTTTTCCCTGCTCGGCACCACCTACGGTGGTAACGGTCAGACCACCTTCGCGCTCCCGAACATGCAGGGTTGTACTCCCATCCACATGGGCAACGGCCACACGCTCGGCGAGAAGGCCGGCTCCACGGCCGTCACGGTCAATATCTCGCAGATGCCCACGCACATACACTTCCTGAATGCGACGACGAACGAGACGGCGCAGGTGCCGACCGCCGCAAACAACCTCCTCTCGCCGGGAAACAATATGTACTCTGGCGTCGCCAACCTGACGACGCTGCTGCCCGCGGCGGTCTCTAACGTGGGCGGCAGCCAAGCGCACAACAACATGATGCCGTACCTGGTGCTGAACTTTATTATCGCGCTCCAGGGCATCTTCCCGTCGCAGAGCTAGAGGAGGAAACGATGCCAGAACCCTACGTCGGAGAGATAAGAATGTTCGCGGGCAACTTCGCCCCCGTCGGCTGGATGTTTTGTGAGGGGCAGACGCTCCCCATCTCGGAGAATGACGTGCTCTTCCAGCTCATCGGCACCATGTACGGCGGCGACGGGGAGGAGACGTTCAACCTGCCGAACCTCGCCAGCCGCGTCCCAATCCACATGGGCAACGGCCCCGACGGCACGACCTACCAGATAGCCGAGGCGGCCGGAACCGAGTCGGAGACGCTGACTACGCAGCAGATACCTATACACAACCACGCGATGGTCGCGACGGCCGACATCGGCGGTGCGACCACGCCGCTCAGCAACATTCTCGCGCAGTCGAACACCATCAAGGCTTACGCCGCGGCGAATCCCACTCTGGCTATGGCCCCCGGCTCGGTCGGGCCGCAGGGGGGAAGCCAACCGCACGAGAACTGCCAGCCGTTTCTCGTCATCAACTTTATCATCTCGCTCTTCGGGAGATTCCCCAGCCAGACCTAAGGAGAAGAACATGTCAGACCCATTCGTAGCTGAAATCAGAATGTTCCCCTTCAACTTCCCCCCGAAGGGCTGGGCCTTTTGCGATGGCCAGTTGCTGCCGCTCTCGCAGAACACGGCGCTCTTCTCCCTGCTCGGCACCACCTACGGCGGCGACGGCAAGTCCACCTTCGCGCTCCCGGACTTGCAGGGCGCCGCGCCGATGCAGACCGGTCAGGGGCAGGGGCTTAGCCAACGCTTCCTCGGAGAGATGAGCGGTTCGGAGTCCATCACGCTCCTCGTCTCCGAGATACCGACGCACACGCACAACATCATGGCGTCGGCGGGCATCGCCAATCTCAACGCGCCGGGGGCAGACCGCGCGCTCGCGAGATCTTCGGGCGGCACCATCTACCAGGCGACCACCAATCAGAACCTCGTTACGATGGCGCCGCAGGAGCTAGCCCCGACGGGCGGCAGTCTGCCGCACAACAACATGCAACCCTACTTGACCGTTAACTTCTGCATCGCCCTTCAGGGGGTATTCCCGGCGAGGCCGTGAGGCAGAGATTTTAAGGGCGGGGCGGCCGAGACGCGAGAGGCCGCCCCGCCCCTTTTCTAACGTGAGCGTGCCGCCCCGCGCCGACGCAAAGCCTCGCCTAACAGTTTCGCTCAGGAGTCTCACCCGCGCCCGTCGCGGTTTCAAGCAAGTCACCAAGGAGAGTTAATGAACCACCGGACTTCGACTAACAGCAGCCGTCATCTAAGGGCCTATTGCGCAG
>JBJMGR010000240.1:0-10089 GCA_045807805.1 Pyrinomonadaceae bacterium
CCTTAAACACGTCTCGGTTGGCAAGGATGAGCGCCCCTCGGCTTGCCGCCGCGCGGCCCCACAACGTACCATCCGAGACACCTAGACCTTGAACGTTACGGCACGCACAGAGAAGCCGCGCGAATGTGCGCGCGCCGTCCGGCGGCGCGCGCTGCTCATCATCTACGTGGCGGCGCTCTCGCTCGCGTGCTGCCACGCGCCCGGAGGCAACTTGAAGAGGGACGAGACTAAGACCGAGCACGCGCCCGAATCGGAAAGGGCCGCGCACGACGCGGACGCGGGCACGCACGACGCGGACGCCGTTCACCGACGCGCCGTCGCCATCGACATGCACGCCGACACAGTGCAGTTCATGGTTGACGAGGGCGCGGACATCAACACACGCCTCGGGACGACGCACCTCGACGCCGTACGCATGCGCGAGGGCGGGCTGGACGCGCAGTTCTTCTCCATCTGGGTCGAGCCGCATCCGTACGGCCTCAAGGGCGAGCGCGCCGTCGCGCGCGCCGACGAGCAGATAGCGGCCGTGCGCTCGCTCGCGGAGAATCATCCCGAGACGTGGGTGCTCGCGACGACCGCCGACGACGTTCGGCGCGCGGCGCGCGAGGGCAAGCTCGCCGCCCTGATGGGGCTCGAAGGGGGATACGCCATCGACGAAAGAATCGAGTCGGTCGAGCGCTACTTCCGCATGGGCGTGCGCTACATGTCGCCGACATGGACTTTCAGCATCAGTTGGGCGGGCTCTTCCGGCGACGTGGATGGGCAGACCACGGGCCTCAACGACTTCGGCCGTCGGGTCATACGCGAGATGAACCGTCTCGGGATGATGGTTGACGTGTCGCACGTCTCGGACAAGACCTTCTGGGACATCGTCGCGACCTCGACGAAGCCGGTCGTCGCGACGCACTCGAACTGCCGCGCGATAACGAACGTCCCGCGCAACCTGACGGACGAACAGATTCGCGCGATAGCGAAGACGGGCGGCGTCGTCTCGGTCGTCTTCTATCCGGGCTTCGTCGAGCCGGGCTGGATCGAGCGGAAGAACCTGCTCGACCGCGAGATAGAGACGCAGTTGCGCGAGGCCGGACGCAGCGCCGAAGGACGCGGCTCGGCAGAGCGAATAGCGCGCGACCGCGTGCGCGAGCGCGAGTACGCGCGGCGGCTGTCGATGCCGGGCGTCGAGCGCGTCGTCGACCACATAGACCACATCGCCCAACTCGTCGGCGTCGAGCACGTCGGCGTCGGCTCCGACTTCGACGGCATACAGGCGACGCCCGCCGGACTCTCCTCGGTCGCAGACTTGCCGAACCTGACGGCCGAACTCCTGCGGCGCGGCTACACCGAAGAGGACGTGACGAAGATTCTCGGCGGCAACATCCTTCGCGTGATGGAAGAGGTCGAGCGCGCGGACGGACGTTAGTTACGTCGGACGGGAACGCCCTGCGCACTCATGAGAACGGCGTTCCGGTGCGTGGTTAC
Organism: Pyrinomonadaceae bacterium; assembly: GCA_045807805.1. Lineage (GTDB taxonomy): Bacteria > Acidobacteriota > Blastocatellia > Pyrinomonadales > Pyrinomonadaceae > QHXN01. The sequence goes on from JBJMGR010000240.1 coordinate 1,480, forward strand.
GGCGTTCCGACCGACGGGAACGGCGTTCCGAGACGTGGAAGCATTATTCCGGGACGTGGGAACGTCGTTCCGTCGGGCGGGAACGACGTTCCGAGAGGGTGGAACGTTATTCCGAGAGGATGGAACGTCGTTCCGAGGGGGTGGAACGGCGTTCCCTGACGGTGGAAGGTCGTTCCGTGACCAGAGATGATGAGTGCTGAAATGAAATCGGTCTCCCCGCGTGAAGTCTCTGTGCGCCCGCGCGTCGGGCTGCATACGGGGATAGCGGGCGGGCTCCACAACGCGCTTCTGAAGGCGCAGACGCTCGGCGCGGAGACGGTGCAAATCTTCTCGCGCAACCCGCGCGGCTGGAAGGCTCGCCCGCTCGAAGCGGAAGAGGTCGAGCAGTTCAAGCGCGTGCGCGCCGAGACGGGCGTAGCGCCCATAGCCATCCACGCGAACTACCTCATCAACCTCGCCGCCGCCGACCCCGGCATACGCGAGAAGTCCGTCGCCTCGTTCCGCGAAGAGGTCGAGCGCGGCATTGCGCTCGGCGCTGACTTCCTCGTCGTACATCCCGGCAGCGCGCGCGGCGCTTGCGAGGAGAACGGCATACGCACCTGCGCCGAGAGCATAAAGACGGCGTGCGAAGGGCTCGCGCTCGGGGGCTTTCGGATACTCATCGAGAACACGGCCGGGCAGGGCGAGTGCATAGGCCACCGCTTCGAGCACCTGCGCGAGATAGCCGCGCAGTGCGAAGAGTTGCACTTGGGCGTCTGCCTCGACACGGCGCACGCCTTCACCGCCGGGTACGACATACGCGAGCGTGAAGGGCTCGAAGCCACGCTCGACTCTTTAGACGCGAACGTCGGCCTACGGAACGTGCTCGCCGTTCACTTCAACGACTCGCGCGCCGAGTACAACTCGCGCGTAGACCGCCACTGGCACATAGGCCAGGGCCACATCGGATTGGAGGCTCTGCGCCGCGTCGCCCGCGCTCCGCGACTCGCGCACGCGGCCTTCCTACTTGAGACGCCGTCCGACGAGACCTGCGACGACGCGTGCAACCTCGCAGCGCTCCGCTCATTCGTCGCGGACGCCCCGGAAGTTAAGGAAACAGCCTGATGGACATCCAGCTCAAAGACCGCACGGAAGGCCCCTACTACCTACAGATTCGGCGCCAGATCGAGTCGCTCATAAGCGACCGTCAACTCAACGCGGGCGACGTGCTGCCCTCGCTCGCCTCGCTCGCCAATAAGCTCTCCATCGACCGCGGCGAAGTCCAGCGCGCATACTTCGAGCTGGAACACGCGGGCCTCGTCACGAAGACCACCGCGCGCGACTTCCTCGGCAAAGAGAAGGTCACGTATACAGTCAAGTAGCGCCCGGCCGTCAACGCCGGACGCCTCCCGCCTCCCGCCGCCGCCGAGATAACTCGGCCGTCTCCGCGCGAAACGTTTTCGCGGTCTGAGACATATATGTCTAAACTCGCTCTCCCCTTTCAAAACGTTCGACAACCGACGCGCCCCTGCGCTAATATGGCCGCACCTTTCGAGGTGGTATCGGAGTTAGAAATGAAGCGATTCGGCCATCCAGTTAAACTCCTCCTTACGGTGCCGCAACGCGTGCGTCGCGATTGAAGTTCGCGCGACCTGGCGTCTGCGGCCACACTCCTGACGACAATCAACCGAAGATGAAGTTTGAGCCCGTGCGTGCTTGAGAAAGCACTCGGCTGTCGTTTACCGTAAGGGGTAAAGGAAAGGCACCGGACTATCATGGACGAAAAGTATTTCCCCGAGAAGATCGAGGAGAAGTGGCAGAGGCGTTGGGAGGAGACGGGCGCATTCGAGGCCGAGAGGGACTCGGCGCGCGAGAGGCATTTCTACTGCTTGGAGATGCTGCCATACCCTTCCGGCTTCCTGCACATGGGGCACGTGCGCAACTACTCAATCGGCGACGCGCTCTCCTGGTTCAAGCGTCTGCAAGGCTTCAACGTCCTGCACCCGATAGGATGGGACAGCTTCGGCCAGCCCGCCGAGCAGGCAGCCATCAAGCGGGGCGTGATGCCGCGCGAGTGGACTGAGGCGAACATCGAGCACATGCGCGGCCAGTTCAAGCGTCTGGGTCTGAGCTTCGACTGGCGGCGCGAGATAGCCGCGCACACGCCCGAGTACTACAAGTGGGATCAGTGGTTCTTCCTGAAGATGCTGGAGCGGGGTCTGGCCTATAAGAAGGTCTCGCCCGTCAACTGGTGCCCGCGAGAGGAGACGGTTCTCTCCAACGAGCAGTCTTCGGGCGGCGTCTGCTGGCGCTGCGGCGCATCGGTCGAGAAGCGCGACATCGAGCAATGGTTCCTGCGCACAACAGAGTACGCGGAGCAGTTGCTCGAAGACATGCGCGAGATAGAACGGGGCTGGCCCGAGCGCGTGCTGACGATGCAGCGCAACTGGATTGGCCGGAGCGAAGGCGCGTACATAGACTTTCAGATCAAGGAGACGGACGAGCGCGTGCGAGTCTTCACGACGCGCATCGACACCATCTACGGCGCGAACGCCGTCGTCGTCGCGCCCGACCACGCGTTGATTGAGCGTTCGCCTCTGAAGGATGACGTGCGACGCTTCGCCGAGCGTGTGCGCGCGGCCTCTATGCAGGCGCGCGAGCCCGGAGCGGTCGAGGAGAAGGAGGGCATCAACACCGGCCTCTTCGCACTGAATCCTTTCAGCGGCGAGCAGATGCCAGTGTGGGCCGCGAACTACGTCCTCGCGGAGTACGGCACGGGCGCTGTGATGAGCGTGCCCGCGCACGACGAGCGCGACTTCGAGTTCGCGCAGAAGTACTCCCTGCCCGTGCGCCGCGTCATCGAGCGCATAACGCACGAACAGCCGCCCGCCGACCGCGACCCTTCGGTCGAGGATCAGTCTGTCGCGATGAAGGACGCGTTCACGGAGTACGGCATACTGGTTAACTCCGACGATTGGAGCGGCAAGCTCTCCGAAGACGCCCTGCGCGAGATGGCCGAGTTCGCCGAAAGCAGAGGCTTCGGCGAGCGCGCCGTCACGTACCGCCTGCGCGACTGGGGCATCTCGCGCCAGCGCTTCTGGGGCGCGCCCATTCCAATCGTCTACTGCGCGGAGTGCGGCGCAGTGCCCGTGCCCGAGAGCGACCTGCCGGTGCTGCTGCCCGAGCGCGCGGAGTTCACGGGCGCGGGCCAGTCGCCACTGGCGGGCGTCGAGGAGTTCGTCAACACGACTTGCCCGAAGTGCAAAGGCGCGGCGCGGCGCGAGACCGATACGATGGACACCTTCGTAGACTCTTCGTGGTACTTCTTCCGCTACTGCGACCCGAAGAACACGTCGGCCCCGTTCGACAAGGATGTGGTCGCCTACTGGACTCCCGTTGACCAGTACATCGGCGGCGTCGAGCACGCCGTGATGCACCTGCTCTACACGCGCTTCTGGACGAAGGTTATGCGCGACCTAGGGCTGGTCACGTTCAACGAGCCGGTCAAAAAGTTGTTCACGCAGGGCATGGTCGTCGCGGAGACCTTCTACCGCGACGGCGAGGAGCAGGGACAGAAGAACTACTTCAACCCGGCGGACGTGGACGTGGTGCGCGACGACAAGGGGCGCGTCGCGAGCGCGAGTTTGATTAGCGACGGGCTGTCGGTCAACGTCGGCCCGTTCGAGAAGATGTCGAAGTCCGCGAACAACGGCGTAGACCCGAACGAGATGATCGAGGCATACGGCGCGGACGCGACTCGCATGTTCGTACTCTTCGCCGCGCCCATCGAGAACGACCTGCGCTGGCAGGAGGCCGGTATCAACGGCACACAAGGGTTCCTGCGTCGCGTCTATACGTTCGTCCACCGCTGGCGCGCGTCGCTGGCTGACGCTCCGAAGAACGCCGCGAGCGCGGGCGAGTTCTCGACGGAGGCGCGCCGCTTGCGCCACGAGACGCACCGCACGATTGAGCGCGTGACGAACGACTTCGAGGGGCTGCGCTATAACACTTCGGTCGCGGCACTGATGGAGTTGTCGAACGCGTTCGGCGACTTCAAGGCTTCGCCCGATGCGGCGTCGCCTTCTGATCTGTTCGCGGCGCGTGAGGCTCTGGAGTCGCTGGTGTTGATGCTCGCGCCGTTCGCGCCGCACTTCGCGGAGGAGATGTGGGAGGCGCTCGGCCACACGGGCGGCATGCTGTCGAGCGGCGCGCGCTGGCCCGCGTTCGATGACGCGCTGGCGCGCAAGGACGAGGTCGAGATAGCGGTGCAGGTCAACGGCAAGCTGCGTGGCCGCGTGTCGGTCGCCGCCTCCGCCACCGAAGACGAGACGCGCGACGCCGCGCTCGCGGACGAACGCGTGCGCTCCTGGATTGAGGGCAAGCAGATAGTCAAGACGGTCGTCGTCCCCGGCCGCCTCGTCAACGTCGTCGTGCGATAGGCGCAAGAACAGAGCAGCGAGTGGTAGCGAGCGGGTCGCAAGCTCCGAGATACAGACTCATCCCGGAGCTTGCGACCCGCTCGCTACCGCTCGCGGTTCTGTTAAAGGCTCTAACTTCTCACGGCCTGCGTCCCGCAGTTGCCGCAGAAGAGTGCGCCCGCGGCGAGCGGGCTGCCGCAGCTTCGGCAGAACTTCGGCGTCGGGGCTTCGTCCGTCGAGTTCGCGGGCGCGTCGGAAGAGGGCTGCGAGGCTTCGGACGCGAGCGGCTGCGTTTCGTGTGCGAGTGTTTGCGGTTGGCCCGCGCGCGGCGCGCCGTTGAAGACGCGTACGGTCTGCCATGCGTGTATGTCGCGCTTCCACGGGAGGTCGAGCGTGGCGTTGACGCGCCATGCGACGCTCGCGTTGCCGGAGGCGTAGGTCGGGCACCACTTCGGCGGGACGGCGAAGGCGAAGGCGAGCGCGGCGGGTTGGCCCGCGCGCAGTTGCACGTTGTGCTGCTGCTGCGCTTCGAGGATGTTCTCTATGTTCGTGCGGTCGCCGCCGGCCACGACCTCGTGGCGCAGCAGCGATACGTTCACGGCGCGCGGGTTCAAGTCCTGCCGCGGCTCGATAATCACGCGCCCCGTGATGGTCTCGCCCTGCAAGTATTCGAGGCGCGGAAGCTGGAACCGCATCGAGACCGCGTCGGGCGCGGTGTTCTCGTCAGACGACTCAACGCCCCGTGGGACTCCGGCGGGCGCGGGCACGACGACGTAGAGCGGAGCTTCCGCGTTTATGTCGCGCGCGAGCGTGCGGTCAACGGTCGCTTTGACGAGCCAGCGCGCGACGAGAATCTTGCCCTGACAGAAGGGTTGCGGGTTGTCGGGCAGACGCCACTCGTAGTTGTACGTCTGTCGAAAACCTTTCGGGAATCCGTTGGATGCCAACTGCTCGCGGCTGGCCCACTGCTCGTTCGTGCGCCAGACGTGGTTGTAGGTAACGTCGCCGTCGCTGTCGCGTTGGCGGTCGATGATCTGGTACCTCTCCTCGAAGAGAAGCCCCGCGCGTATCTCCTTGAACTTCGCTCCGTCCTCGGCCGAGACCGTGACGCTCGCACGCACGGTCTCGCCGGGATAGTAGACGCCGTCGGCGCGTTCGAGTTGAATCGAAAGCTCCGGAAGTTTCCCGCCGAATAGACCCACTTGTTCTCCTCCTTGTACGAACAACTCCGTTTGAATGATGAGAGCAACTCTGAACAGAATCGAAATTAGTTTCCGCATGCGCGTGATGTCAAACGCGGCGCGCGACGAACGTTAAGCTTCGCCCGTCGTGTGAAGTGCGGCCTGGCGTCGGAGAGGGTTGCGGAGCATGAGCCACGCCGAAGGGCCGACGACGAGCGCGATGCCGAGCACGACGAGCGCGTCGAAACGCCTGTGCCAGAGAAGCAGGTCGAAGAGGAGCGCGAAGACTATCTGCATCAATCCGACGACCGAGACCTTCGAGGGACTGCCCGCCGACGCGAACGCCTTAGTCATCGTCAACTGGCCCGCGGTCGCCGCTACACCGACGCCGAAGAGCAGCGCGAGCGTCGTCGTGTTCCAGAGCGCGCTGTAATCCACGCGCCCGCCGGAGAGGAGCATGAAGGCGAGCGTGCAGACGGTCGCGACGCCCGAGAAGTGTGTGACGACGGCGCGAGCGTCGACGCCCCCGAGACGGTTGAGCCCGATCATCGAGACAGAGGTCGAGAGCGCGTTGCCGAGCGCGAGCGCGCACGCTAGACGGTCGCCCGCCGACTCCGGCCTCTGTATCAACAGGACTCCCACGAGCCCGACCGCTATCGCCCCCCAGACGGACGCGCGCGGCCTCTGGCCCAATACGGGCCACGCGAGCAGAGTCACCCACACGGGCACGGTGTTCGAGAGCGTGAGCGCGGTCGAGATCGGAAGGTGCGTGAGCGCGTAGAAGGCGAAGAGCACCCCGACGCTCCCCGCGAGGCTTCGCATCCATAGTATCGAGGGCTTGAAGAGTACGAGCCGCACGCCCGCCGAGAGCGAGAGCGTCAGCATCAGGAGGAACGCGAGCGAGCTTCGCGCGACGGCTACGAGCTGCCAGTCGCAGCGCTCGCCCGCGGCGTGACTGAAGACGCCCATCAACGCGAACGAGAGCGAGGTGGCGAGCATGAGCGTGTAGGCGCGCCCCGTCCCGTCGTCCGCCGTGCGGTCTGCCGCGCGCGTGCGCTGCTGCGGCTCGCGCGCGTGCTTCCGCTCGCGTGTGTGTGGTGTGGGGCGGTGCGTTCTCATTCGTTCCGGGCGCGAATCGTAGCGATACTCGGGAGGATAACAGGCCGCGCTCCGCGCTGTCAGCCGCGTGCAGTATGACCGACGGCGCGCGGCTGGCATGGTGCTTGCCCGAGTCTACTTTAAAGGGATGGAAGCGACTCAATTCACTACAGGGAGGCACGGGGCGATGCGTAGAATCGTGGCAGCTTTACTATTTTCAATGGCCCTCGCCGCGGGGGCGGCGGCGCAGGAGAGCCAGAATAACGGCGTCGTAGACAAGACTAAGGACGCGACGAAGGATGCGGCCTCTACCGTCGCCGACAAGGCGGGCGACGCGAAGGATGCGACCGTCAAGGGCGCTAAGAAGACTGGGAAGGGCGCGAAGAAGGCTGGCGAGGTAGTCGCGGACAAGGCGGAAGATGTCGGCGATAAGGCGGGCGACGCGAAGGACGCGACCGTTGACGGCGCGAAGGCCGTCGGGCGCGGCACGAAGAAGGCCGCCAACGTAGTCGGCGACAAAACAGAGGACGTAGGCGACAAGGCGGGCGACGTTGGTAAGGCGACCGTCAAGGGCGCGAAGACCGTCGGCAACGAGGTCGGCGACAAGGCCGAGGACGTTGGCGACCAGACCGCGAAGGGCGCGAAGGTAGCCGCGAAGGGTACGAAGAAGGCCGGTGCGGTGGTAGCGGACAAGGCCGAGGACGCGAAGGGCGAGACGGCGACGGCCGCGCGCAAGACCGGCAACTGGTTCAAGCGCACGTGGCATAAGATTTTCTGAGTGACGCGCTCAGTCTCAACATAGACCGAGAGGGGGCGCGTCTGCTCGCGAATGCGTGCGGGCACGCCCCTCTCTTTTGAGTCTAACTTTTCAGACGGTGAGTGCGTCTGCCTCCGCTCCTACCACAGAGTGAAACCAACTCTCCCGAATGGAGCAGAACCTTGAACGAATTCTTTCGTAAGTTTTCGTCCGTAACTTCGGAGATAGTCGGCTCGTCCTGGTCTTTCATCGGGGCCGTTCTGATAATCATCATCTGGGCCGCGTCCGGCCCGGCCTTCGACTACTCGGACACGTGGCAGCTAGTCATCAACACGGGCACGACCATCATCACGTTTCTGATGGTCTTCCTCATCCAGAACACGCAGAACCGCGACGCGCGCGCGATACATCTCAAGCTCGACGAGTTGCTGCGCGCGGTCGAAGGCGCGCGCGTCAGCATGGCGAATCTCGAAAACCTCCCCGACGAGGAGCTACAGCGACTCTCGAAAGAGTTCGAGCAGCTCTGCTCGAAGCGCGGCATCGGCGGCGACGCGGTCGAGGCGATTGAGGAGGAGTTGGAGGAGCGCGAAGTCGAGAAGGTTTGAAGGCGTGTGTAAGAGGCTAGAGGCGGTTTCGATTAACCAACGCGGAGACAGAGGCACGGCTAGAATTCAACTAGCCGTGCCTCTGTCTCTGCGTTGGTTAATCTCCGCTCAGTTCAGCGCGCGTTCGAGACCGTCCCGGACGAGCGCATGCCTATGAGACGCGCGGGGAACGCGCCGAAGTCTTCGACGACCCAGTTGTTTCCTTCGAGCCTGACCTTCGCCGCGGGGATGAAAGTCCCCTCGCCTCTGCCACGCCCGTCCAGATAAATCTCCGCGTAGCCGAAGCGATAGTCGGCCGAGCGCGTGCCCGCGCGCAGCTCGAAGAAGTTCACGTTGCGCTGAAAGAGCACGATCAGCTTCGTGCCGCCCTCTGCGCTCGGCGTCGCGAAGACGGCGTTGGCCGTCACGCCCACGTTGTTGCCGATGGAGACGCGGCCCGCGTCGAGCTTCGAGAGCGTACTGAGCAGTTCGTCCTGACCCGAGCGCAGGGCCGTGTTCAGCCTATCCGCATCGTCGGCCGAAGTGTAATCGTTGACCACAAGCCTGAACGGCAGGGTTCGCCCCGCGAGACG
>JBJMGR010000241.1:0-32377 GCA_045807805.1 Pyrinomonadaceae bacterium
CGCGCGCCGTAAACCTAAGGTTTCCTGAGTAAAGTTAATCTGCTCAGGGTAAGTCGGCACCTAAGGCGAGGCCGAAAGGCGTAGTCGATGGAAATCCGGTTAAAATTCCGGAACCACTTCAGTGTGCTGTGGGAGGACGCAATAGGGTAGGTGAGACCGGTGATGGATGTCCGGTTGAACAACTATATCCCGTGGCTTAGGCAAATCCGGGCCACATCAGGGTAAAGGTTGGGACGAAAGTACGCCCCTCGGGGCGGAAAAAAGTCGCTGACCCCAGTTGCCAAGAAAATTCTCGTTCAGCGATACACTAGTAAGTGACCGTACCGCAAACCGACACAGGTAGGTGGGGTGAGAATCCTAAGGCGCTTGTGAGAACACTCGTTCAGGAACTCGGCAAAATGACCCCGTAACTTCGGGAGAAGGGGTGCCGTCCTCCGGGACGGTCGCAGTGAAATGTCCCAGGCGACTGTTTACTAAAAACACAGGTCTCCGCAAAGTCGTGAAGACGACGTATGGGGGCTGACGCCTGCCCAATGCTGGAAGGTTAAGAGGAGTGGTTAGCCGCAAGGCGAAGCTACGAATCGAAGCCCCAGTGAATGGCGGCCGTAACTATAACGGTCCTAAGGTAGCGAAATTCCTTGTCGGGTAAGTTCCGACCTGCACGAATGGCGTAACGATCTGGGAGCTGTCTTAACGAGTGGCACAGCGAACTTGTAGTACCGGTGAAGATGCCGGTTTCCCGCATCTAGACGGAAAGACCCCGTGCACCTTTACTACAACTTGATAGTGAATGCGGGCGCACGCTGCGCAGGATAGGTGGGAGGCTTTGAACTCGCCCTTTTGGGGGCGGGGGAGCCAACGGTGAGATACCACCCTGTGTGCGTCTGCGTTCTAACCTAGCCCCGTCATCCGGGGCAGGGACACTATCAGGCGGGTAGTTTGACTGGGGCGGTCGCCTCCTAAAGAGTAACGGAGGCGCTCGAAGGTTGGCTCAGGCTGTTTGGAAATCAGCCGTAGAGTGTAAACGCAAAAGCCAGCTTGACTGTGAGATAGACAAATCGAACAGGTACGAAAGTAGGAGTTAGTGATCCGGCGGTTCTGTATGGAAGGGCCGTCGCTCAACGGATAAAAGGTACGCCGGGGATAACAGGCTGATCCTGCCCAAGAGTTCACATCGACGGCAGGGTTTGGCACCTCGATGTCGGCTCATCGCATCCTGGGGCTGAAGAAGGTCCCAAGGGTTTGGCTGTTCGCCAATTAAAGCGGTACGTGAGCTGGGTTTAGAACGTCGCGAGACAGTTCGGTCCCTATCTGGTGTGGGCGCAGCAGGTTTGAGGGAATCTGTCCTTAGTACGAGAGGACCGGGATGGATCCACCTCTAGTGTACGAGTTATCCCGCCAGGGGTAGCGCTCGGTAGCTACGTGGAGCATGGATAAACGCTGAATGCATCTAAGCGTGAAGCCAGACCCAAGATGAGACCTGCCCGTGAGACTCGTGGTAGACCACCACGTTGATAGGCTGGGTGTGAAAGCGTGGTAACACGTTTAGCTGACCAGTACTAATAAGTCCCAAGGCTTGACCGTAAAATTTACTGACGAGCAACAAGTGCTTGCACGGTTAGCCTTAAAATTTCACTATTCGATTGTCAAAGCCCTTTAGGCTTTCACGCTCTTTCAAGTTTTCCGGTGGTTTTGTCGAGAGGGTCACACCCGTTCCCATCCCGAACACGGAAGTTAAGCCTCTCAGAGCCGATGGTACTGCGCGGGTAGCTGCGTGGGAGAGTAGGTCGCCGCCGGATTAATTCTTAAACTTAAGCCCGCTCGGTCTTCAAAGACCTTGAGCGGGCTTTTGTTTTTTCACCTTCTCTTGCGACAATGCCTCCAGAAGCTTTCGGCCTCGGACTCGAAAAGGGAGGGTGGAAAACGTCCACGCATGCGACAACTAATCGGCATAGCTCTACTCACGGCCTTCTTCGTCGGCGCGGCCTGCGACGGCGGAGCGGGCACTCAAACAACCGCGACGAATAACAGCGCGAACGCGAACGCGAACGCAGCGCCCATAGCCTCCGTGCCCGTCTACGGGTACGAAGTCGTCAACACGTTCCCGCACGACGCGCAGGCTTTCACGCAAGGGTTAATTTTTCAGGACGGCGTGCTCGTCGAGAGCACTGGGCTCGAACGCCGTTCGACGCTCCGGCGCGTGGAGTTGCAGACGGGCAAAGTCATCCAGAAGGTTGACGTGCCGGGCTACTACTTCGCGGAGGGGATGACGCTCTTCAACGGGAAAATCTACCAGCTCACGTGGAAGGGCGAGAAGGGGTTCGTCTACGACCCGAAGACGTTCGAGAAGACGGGCGAGTTCAAGTACACGGGCGAGGGCTGGGGCCTTACGCACGACGCCGATTCGCTCATCCTCAGCGACGGGTCGGATCAGATTCGCTTCATAGACCCGAACACCAATCAGGTGAAGCGCACGATAAACGTCACGGATGCGGGCCGCCCCGTCGAAGAGATAAACGAGCTTGAATACGTCCACGGCGAGATTTACGCGAACGTTTGGCACGATAACCGTGTCGCGCGCATAGACTCGCGCGACGGGCATATCACGGGCTGGATAGACCTCTCCGGACTTCTCAAGCCCGGCGATGTTACCGACGAAGAGGCCGTGCTCAACGGCATCGCTTACGACGAGCAGGGCGACCGCCTCTTCGTTACCGGCAAGCTCTGGCCGAAACTTTTCGAGATAAAGCTCAAGCAGAAGTAGCGTCGCCGGGCATCTAAGCTCCGGCGTCTAATATTCCGCTTTTTTATTTCCGGTGTGATGTCTTTCGAGAGCTACTTCCGCGCGTGCTCCTACGCGACGATTGCGTGTGGCGTGCTGGCGCTGGCCGTTTCGGGCGGCGTGGGCGCGGCGCTCGCGCTCGCGTTCGCGGCAGTGCTCGTCGTCTCCTGGAAGGTCGCGGGGACGCGCTGGCAGTTGTCGGAGCGCGCGGGGATGTTCGTTGTGCTGCTCGCGCTTCCGGCCTTCTACCTCGACTGGAGTTTCCAGAGGGCGTCGGCCTCGGACGCGGCGGGTCAGGTCTACGCGGGCGTGAGCGCGCTCGTACACTTCACACTGCTGCTCTCCTCGATAAAACTTTTGCAGGTCAAGTCAGACCGCGACTGGCTCTTCCTCTATCTCATCTCCTTCTTCGAGGTGCTGCTCTCCGCGGGCCTGAGCGTGAGTCCGACGTTTCTCGCGTCGCTCTGCCTCTACGTCTTCTGCGCGCTGCTCGCCGTCGTCTGCTTCGAGATGAGGAAGGCGCGCCGCGCAGTCCCGGAGAGCGTGAGCCGCCTGCTCGTCGCAAACGACCCGAAGCTCCTTCGGCGCGGCAGCCGACACAAGGGCGACGCGGCCGCGCGCACGCTCCGCCGTCTGCCGCTCGCCGCCGTCTGCCTGTTCGCGCTCATATTCGGGCTCGCGCTTCCGGTCTTTCTAATCACGCCGCGCGCGGCTGAGAACATGCTTTCGATGCCGGGCGGCGCGGCCTCCTCGGGCTTCGTCGGCTTCTCCGACCACGTTACGCTCGGCGACATAGGCCGGCTCAACAAGAGCAACCAACTCGTCATGCGCGTGCGCGTCGAGCGGCCGACCGCGCCGGGCGGGAGGCCCTTGCGCTGGCGCGGCGTCGCGCTCGACCGCTTCGACGGGCGGCGCTGGACTCAGTCGTCCGAGGCGAACAGCCCTTACCAGCCGCTCGACGGGAATCTCTTCCGCATCGGCACGACCGAAGACCTCTCGCGTCTAACGACGCAGACCTTCTTCGTCGAGCCGATTGACACGCCCGTCGTCTTCGCCGCGCCGCGCGCACTCGCCCTACAGGGCGGCTTCCCCTATGTCCGCCGCGACCGCGACGACGGCCTCGCGACGCGCGCGCACCCGTTGGAGCGCATCACCTACACGGTCTACTCCGACACATACGAGCCAGCGCCAGAGCGTCTGCGCGCCGACCCGATGGTCTATAACTCGGGAGCGACCGCGAACCTGCACCGCCCCGTAGAGAGCTACGAGCAACTGCCCGCAAGCCTCGACCCGCGCGTCGCGAGTCTCGCCTACACGGTCGTGAAGCAGGCGGGCGCGAAGAACGGCTACGACATGGCGCGTGCCGTCGAGGCGCACCTCGGCGAGAACGCGTACGGCGGTCGCTACAGCTACTCTCTCGACATGCGTGCGGGCGGCGAAGACCCGCTCTCGGACTTCCTCTTCAACGTGCGCGCGGGCCACTGCGAATATTTCGCGACGGCGATGACCGTCATGCTTCGCACGCTCCGCATCCCCGCGCGCGTCGTCAACGGCTTCCAGACGGGCGAGTACAACGATGCGGCCGACGCCTACGTCGTGCGACAGGCCGACGCGCATTCGTGGGTCGAAGTCTACTTCGCGGAGACCGACTCGTGGGTGACGTTCGACCCGACGCCCGCCGACGGGCGTCCCGCGGGCACGAGCGGCGAAGGCTTGGTGGGAACTATCAGTCGCTACGCCGACGCGGTTGAGCTTTTCTGGATTCAGCACGTCGTTGCGTACGACCGGCAGGGGCAGCGTGCGCTCGCGCGCGCCATGCAGGGGCAGATAATTTCATATGCCTCGGCCGCCTCGCGCTCGGCGGACGGCCTTGGCTCACAACTCTCTGCGCTCATGCGCGGCGGCGCGCTCGGCTTCGTTACGTCGCCGCTCGTCGCGGGGCCGTTGGCGCTCGTCCTCGTCTTCGGGGCGGCGGTCTTCATTCGCCGCAAAGGCTTTCTGAGTTTGAGGCGGCGTCGCGCGGGCGCTCGCGCGCAGGAACGTGCCGTCGTGGAGTTCTACCGCCGCATGACGGCGGCGCTCGACACGCGCGGCCTGCGCCGCAGCGCCGACCAGACGCCGCTCGAATTCGCCGAGGTGGTCGGCACGCCCGAAGTCATCTCGATTACCAGAGCATACAACCGCGTTCGCTTCGGCGCGCGCGGGCTCTCCAACGCTGAGGCCGCCGAGGTCGAGCGGTGTCTGCACAGAATGGAAGTGAAGGGAAATGATGAGTGATAGAGTTGCAAGTTCAAAGTTACAAGTTCAAAGTTAAGGGCACGCGCCTTCTAACTTTGAACTTGCAACTTTGAACTCGTAACTCGTAACTCGTTATGGTTTTAAGATGAAGAAAGTCGGATTTATAAGTCTAGGGTGCCCGAAGAATCTCGTTGACAGCGAGGTGATGATGGGGGAGTTGGCGCGCGAGGGCTACGAGATAACGCGCGACGCGTCGGAAGCGGACACGCTCGTCGTGAACACGTGCGGCTTCATCGACGCGGCGAAGAAGGAGTCGATTGACGCGATACTCGAAGCGGCGCGGCTGAAATCGGAAGGGAAGTGCACGCGGCTCGTCGTCGCGGGCTGCCTGGTCGAACGATACCGCGACGAGCTGCGCGCCGAGATGCCCGAAGTTGACGCCTTCATCGGCACGAGCCAGATCGGCGACATAACTAAGGTCGCCGACGAGCGCGTCAACACGCGGCAGCTTCCGGTGCTGCCGCTCGGCAACCAGACCGCGACGTATCTCTACGACGACTCGACGCCGCGCGTGCTCGCCACGCCCTCGCACTTCGCATACGTCAAGATTGCGGAAGGCTGCGACCGCCCGTGCGCCTTCTGCTTCATTCCGCAGATGCGCGGCCACTTCCGAAGCCGCCGCTTCGGCTCGGTCGTGGCCGAGGCGAAGCGTCTGGACGAAGCTGGCGTCAAGGAGTTGATACTCGTCGCGCAGGACTCTTCTCGTTACGGCGAAGACCTCGGCGAGCAGGACGCACTCGCGCACCTCATGCGTGAACTCTGCCATCTGGAAGGGGTCGAGTGGGTGCGCGTCATGTACACCTACCCGACGCACATCGGCGACGCCTTCCTCGACGTATTAGCCACGGAGCCGAAGGCCGTCAAATATCTCGACATGCCTTTGCAGCACGCGTCGCAGAACGTCCTCAAGTTGATGAAGCGCGGGGGAAGTCGCGCGAGCCTCGAACGTCTCATCGCGCGCGTGCGCGAGCGCGTGCCCGGCATCGCCGTCCGCACGACCTTCATCGCTGGCTTCCCCGGCGAGACCGAAGAGGACTTCGACGAACTGCTCGCCTTCATCCGTAACGTCGAGTTCGACCGCGTCGGCGTCTTCACGTACTCGGACGAGGATGGCACGCCCGCCTTCGGGTTGCCGGATAAGGTTGACGCGAAGGTCGCGCGCAAGCGTCGAGACCGGCTGATGCGCGAGCAGTCGCGCATCTCGCTTCGACGCAACCGCGCGCGCGTCGGAGAGATTGTGCGCGTGCTCTTTGAAGGCGCGTCCCACGAGACAGACCTTCTCTGGCAGGGACGCATGGGGACGCAAGCGCCCGAGATTGACGGCTGCGTCCTCATCAACGACGCGCCCGAAGGCTGCGCGCCCTCGCCGGGCGACTTCGTCAACGTCCGAATCACGGAAGCGCAGCAGTACGACCTCGTGGGCGAAATCGTTTAAGCTGTCGGCGGTCAGCCTTCAGCTTTCAGCTTAAGACGAATCGAGGCCGCGCGACTTCAACGCGCGGCCTTTAATCTCTTCGCGCACGCTTGAACGTCGAACGGCAAGCTGGTATCTCTATGACTCAAAGCTGAACGCTGAAGGCTGAATGCTGACCGCTCTTCGATGACCAAGCCGAAAGAGACAAGCGACTCGCTCATCCATCCGGTAGTAGAGCCCGCGCACGTCGTCGTGCCAGCGCGAAAGCGTACGGGCGCGGACTACGCGGCGCTCGCGATTGCGACGTGCGGCGTCGGGCTCATACCCGTAGCGCCGGGCACTTGGGGCTCTGGTGTAGGCGTGCTGCTCTATCTCGCGCTCGGTCGCGCGGCCGAAAGAGTCTTCGACTACGAAGTGACGCGCGGGCTCGACCTCTCGCCGCAGACGTTCCCCATATTCTTAACGACGGCGCTGCTCGCCGCGATACTCGTCGTCGCGCTCGTCGGAATCTGGGCGGCGACTCGCGCGGAGAAGCTTCTGGGCAGGAAAGACCCCGGCGCGGTCGTCGTGGACGAAGTCGCGGGGCAGTTGATCGCGTTCCTCTTCGTGCCTTGGCGCGCGGGCACCTGGGCGGTCGTCGCGGGCTTCGTAGCCTTCCGACTCTTCGACATCTGGAAGCCGTTCCCCGTCCGCCGCCTCGAAGGCTTGGGCGGCGGACTCGGCATCATGGCCGACGACATGCTCGCGGGCTTCTACGCGGCCGCGCTGATGTCTCTGCTGATTTCGATTCACACATTACCATTCTAACGGAGGCCGACATGGAGGAGACGAAAGACCCTAACGCGCACGACGCGCAAGACGAAGGCGCGGGCACGCGCGACGCGGCGGCCACGAGCAGCGAGACCTTGAGCGACATTGAGGCGAACGAGAAGGTGACCGGCGGCGGCGGCTCGATTGTCTCCGACGGCGGGAGCCAGCTCGAAACCTCTTCGCCCGAGCCAGACGCGGGCGGCGAAGGCCGCGCCGACGGCAGCGAGTCCGGCGGCCCGATGTGAACTCGCCCGTGATAAAAATCTTCGTCGCCGACGACGTTAACGAGGGCGGGCTCGCGCCTCTGCGCGAGGCGGGCTTCGAGGTCGAGAAGCGCACGGGCTTAAAGGGCGACGAGTTGGCCGAAGCCGTCGCGTCGGCCGATGGGCTCGTCGTGCGCAGCGAGACGAGGGTGACTTCGCAACTGCTCGACGCGGCGGGCCGCCTGCGCGTGATAGGTCGGGCGGGCGTCGGCGTAGACAACATAGACGTTTCGGCCGCGACGCAGCGCGGGGTCGTCGTGATGAACGCGCCCGACGGAAACACTATGACGACGGCCGAGCACGCGCTCGCGCTCCTGCTCGCGCTCGCGCGCCGCGTCCCGCAGGGCGACGCGAGTTTGAAGGCCGGTCGTTGGGAGCGCAAGAAGTTCGTCGGCGTGGAGCTGCGCGGGAAGACGCTCGGCGTCATAGGGCTCGGGCGCATAGGGCGCGTCGTCGCGAGCCGCGCGCTCGGCTTCGAAATGCGCGTCGTCGCCTTCGACCCCTTCGTCGTGCCCGAACAGTTGCGCGAGCAGGGAATAGAACTGGGCACGCTCGAAGAGGTCTGCGCGCGCGCGGACTTCATCACAGTCCACACGCCGCTCACGCCCGAGACGCGCGGCATCATCGGCGCGCGCGAGTTCGCACGCATGAGGCCGGGCGTGCGCGTTATCAACTGCGCGCGCGGCGGTCTGGTGGACGAGCGCGCGCTCTACGAAGCAATCAAAGATGGAAGGGTCGCGGGCGCGGCGCTCGACGTGTTCGAGGAGGAGCCGCCGCCCGTGGGCCACCCGCTCCTAAGTCTCGAAGAGGTCGTGGCGACGCCGCACCTCGGTGCCTCGACGAAGGAGGCGCAGGAGGGCGTCGCGGTCATCGTCGCCGAGCAGATGCGCGACTTCTTCCTGACGGGCGCGGTGCGCGGCGCGGTCAACACGCCCGCGGTCGGCGCGCAGGAGTTGAAGGCGTTGGAGCCATACATCAATCTTGCGGAGAGGTTGGGGCGATTTCAGGCGCAGCTCGTCGACGATGCCGTGCGCGGCGTGGAGATCGAGTACGCGGGCGAGGCGGCGGGGCTCGAAGCGGCACCCATCACGCGCGCCTTCCTCGCGGGGCTTCTGCGGAACATGAGCGCGCGCGTGAACGTCGTCAACTCGATGCTCATCGCGGAAGAGCGAGGCATCTCGGTCAAGGTCTCGCAGAGGCACGGCGGTTCGGGCGAGCCGCGCGAGCCTCTGCGCACGCGCGTGCTGAGCGTCGCGGGCGGACACACGGTCGCGGGCGCGCTCTTCGGCCGCGACTCGGACGGGCGCGTCACGGAGATTGACGGGTTCCGTATAGAGGCCGTGCCCGCGGGCAACATGATTCTCACACGCAACAGCGACGTGCCCGGCGTCGTCGGCCGCGTCGGCACAATCCTCGGCGACCGCGGCGTCAACATCAGCCGCTTCCACCTCGGAAGACGCGAGCGCGGCGGCGAGGCGATGGCCGTCATCGAAACCGACGCCCCGCTCGACGACGCGACGCTCGGAGAGCTTCGCGCGCTTGAGCCGATCATCTACGCGCGGCAGATAGTACTGTAAAAACAGAACCGCGAGCGGTAGCGAGCGGGTCGCAGCTTCGAGATAACCATCTGTCTCGAAGCTTGCGACCCGCTACCGCTCGCGGTTCTGTTTATCTAACGATGAAGCTCGCGCGGCGCGTGGCGCTGGACTTGGCGGCGCGGTCTATGGCCGTGACCTGTAGGACGTAGCGGCCCGTGGGCAGCTCGCCGAGCGAGAGGTCTTCGCCGTAGGGAAGGCGCGCGAGGTCGGGCATGCCGTCGGTCGCAATCTTGACGAGCGGTTTGGTGACGACGGGCTGGTCGTCGCGGAAGATTTGCACTTGCAGCGCAACGTCGGGCGGCGCGCTCTGGCGCGCGGCGTTGTAGACGTAGAGGAAGAAGCCGAGGCGAGAGTCGCGCGCGAAGCGTCGGTCTGCGCAGACCGCGAGTTGCGCCGAGCCGTCGCCGGTCTCACCTACGAAGAGGCTGCTGAGCGTCAGCCCGCCCTTCTTCACGTCAGGCACTTCGAGCCAC
This sequence comes from Pyrinomonadaceae bacterium, assembly GCA_045807805.1. Lineage (GTDB taxonomy): Bacteria > Acidobacteriota > Blastocatellia > Pyrinomonadales > Pyrinomonadaceae > QHXN01. The sequence continues at coordinate 9,639 of JBJMGR010000241.1, forward strand.
TGCGCGGAGCTTCCGGCGCGCCCCGTACGGCGGTCGAGCGCGGCGACGCGCACCTGATAGAGGCCGGGCTTTAGTTGAAGCTGTTGATTGTAGATTACGCGTCGGCGTCCGCGCGCGGTCTGCACGGGCGAGACCGTGAGGCTCTGGTCGAACTCAGAGACGCCCTTGCCCTCGTCGTTGACGATAGCGCCGACAACGTCGAGCGCCGCGGGCTCGCCCGTCCCGTCGGCCTTGAAGCCGAGCGCCTCCGCGTCAACCTCTATCGAGACCGTTAGCTGCGGGTCGCCCGCGGGCGAGTCCGTGTAGCCCGCCGAGACCGAAGTCGGGAGCGCGCGGCGCGGGTAGAGCGAACGGAGCGCCGCCATAAGCTCTGTCTGGGCGGGACTCCTCTTCTCCTTCTTCTTATCTTTCTCCTTATCCTTCTCGGCCTCGTCCTTCGGCATCTCGTCCGAGAAGCCGCGCCTGAAGCGGACGGTAAAATCGGGGCGGTCTTTAACGCGCACTTCGAGTTGTCGGTACTTGCCGCGTCCCGAGTCGCCTTCGGGCTTCCACGCGAGAAGGTAGTACTTGGAGGTTTCGCGCATGACCTGCGCGACGCCGCCGCGCAGGTCGTTCGCATCGAGCAGGGCGCGACCGCCGGTCTCGACGGCGAGAGTGTGGAGCGGCTCCTGATATGCCGTCAGCGCCGCGGAGTTTACTGCGGCGAGTTGGCTCCCCTCGTCGAAGGCGGCCTTCGTGCTCGCGTCCGTGATGGTCGTGCCCGTGGCGAGCCCTCGGGCGTCGAGCCCGTAGATGACCGTGCCGGAGCGCGCGGCGGCCTCGCCCACGCGCCGCAGGTCGTCCATCACGGTCGAGCTTTGCGCGTCGAGGAAGAACCCGCCGGAGATGAAGAAGAGAACTTTGCGCTCGGGCAGCGCCGCCGCCAGCCTCACGACGTTTTCGAGCGAAGACGTGGTGGCCTTCACCCCCGCAGCGGCCTGCTGTACGACGCCAAGAGCGCGCGCGCGGACGACTGCTTCGTAGTTGACGACGGGCGTGGTGGCCGTCGTGCCCGTGTTGGTGAGCGTGCCCGCGGGCGTGCGTCCGACCTCGCGCTTGATAGGCGCGCCGCTACTGCTACGCACGCGCGCCTGCGCCTCGTTACGCTGCGCCGCGCCCGGCCGCTCTTTGCTGACGCGGTCTATAAAGTATTCGAGCAGGGTGCGGTCGCCGCGCTCGATGGCGTATGCCTGATACTCGCTGATGGGGTTCTGCTCGCCCGCCTCGCCGTTGTCGAGGAAGCGCGGGGCGATTCGCTTGACCGCGAGGCGGAGCACTTCACGGTCGCCGGTCATCTGCTGAAGAAATCCTAGCTGCCCGCTCGCGGTGAAGACGGCCGCCTCGTCGTTCTGCCCCATCTCCTCTTCGACGAAGCGGAGCATCGCGTCGCGCGTGCGCTGTAGGTCTGCGGGCGCGACGTGTAGGTCGTCTAAGAAGAGTATGAAGAGTCGGCCACGGTCGAGCGGCACGCTCAAGCCCGTGCGGTCGGCGCGCGCGCGGCCACGCGCGGCCGCGAGTTGCGCCTCCTCGTCGAACGTGCCCGCCTTCACGGCCTCGAAGAACGAGAGGGTCTGTGCGCGCCCGTCAACTTTTAGCTCGAACTGCTCGGGCTTCAAGCCCTCGACGAACTTGCCCGACTTGTCGAAGACCATCACGTCGGTCTGGACGAGGTCGGAGCTTATGCGTACGACCTCTTCGTCTTGCGTCGGCTGTCTGGGCGGCGTTTGTGAGATTGCGAGAGATGCGTTGAGGGCGAGCATCGGCGCGAGTAGAAGCGCCTGCGTGCGTGCGCTGAGTCTTCTGAGCATGGTACGGGATGAACCTCGGCGTGTGGCGTAAAACTTCCAGTGCCCGGCCGAAGGAACTCACGCGTACGTCCGCGTCCCTCTACTCGACGACGAAACTCGTTCGCTGCGATGTGGTCGTCTTTGCCGAACGGTCGATGGCCGTGACTTGCAGAACATAACGCCCGGCGGGGAAAGAAGCAAGGGCCAACTCGGCAGCGTAAGGTATGCGCGTCAGGTCTGTGACGCCCTCGGTCGAGAGCTTTATGAGCGGCGCGGTGAATACCGGCTGGTCGTCGCGGAAGAGCTGAACCTGTAGGGCCACGTCGGGCTTCGAGTCGGCCGCGGGCGTGGCATTGTATATGAAGGTCGTGAGCCGAACCCAAGAGGTGCGCGCGAACCTGCGCCCGACGCTCAGCAGGACGCCGCGCCCCAACTCGTCGGGCTTCAAGTCTTCGGGGCGCACGCTCGACTGCCGCTCGCCGAGGAAGATGCTGCTCAGAGAGAGCTTGCCCTGCTTGAACTCGGGAATCTCAACCCATCGCATCGCGCTCCCGATGCGGCCGCTACGCGTGTCGCGCGTGGCAACGCGCACTTGATAAAGACCGGGAGGGACGCGCATCTGCGAGCTGAAGACGACATGGTCGCCCGACGTGTCCGCGCCGGGGACGGGCCGCACGTCGAGTTGCTGTCGGAAGCCGTTGATGGCCTTGCCGTGGTCGTCGAGCACTATGCCCACGGCGTCGAACGTAGCGCGAGGCTGCTCGCCCTGCTCGTAGGTTAGAGCCGTGTGCTCGACTTCAATCGACGCGGTCAGGAGCCCGAGCCCGTTCTGCCCGTTGACGTAGCCGAGCGCGAGCGTCGTCGGGAGCCCCGCGGTCGGGAGCGCCGCGCGCAGGGCCGTCTGAAGCTCACGCTCGGGCGTCGAGACCTTCTGCGCGGTGGCGTCCGCGACCGCCGCGGGAGGCTTATCGCTCTTCTTCTTCTTCTTGTCGCCGTCGTGCGGCGCGGCTTCGGGCGGCGGCGTATCGAAGAAGCCGCGCCTGACGATGACGCGCAGCTCGGGCCGTCCGCGCACCGTCACCTCCACGTGCCTGTACTTCGGCTCGCCGCCCTCGGCCGGTGCCTCGGGCTTCCACGCGAGCAGGTAGTACAGCGAAGTCTCTTTGAGCGCGCCCGCGACGGCGTGGCCGAGCGCGTTCGTGTTGACGATGGCCCGCCCGCCCGTGTCGCCCGCGAGCGTGTAGAGCGGCGACTGAAGGAGCGAGCCTTCGGAGGCGTCGGTCAAGGAGAGGCGGCCCGAGGTGTCGAAGCCGTATGCGGTCGAAGCGTCGGGCATGCTCGTACGCAGGCCCTCCGCGTCGAGCGAGTAGATGACGACGCCCGAGCGACCGGCCGCGTCCGTGACGCGCCGCATCCAGTCGCGCAGCACGCCGTCGCGGTCTTCGACCATGAAGCCGTCCGAGATGAAGAAGAGGATTTTGCGTCCGGGCAGAGGGGCCGAGCCGCGCACGGTCGACTGTAGCGACGCGAGCGTGTTGACGGCGATGCTGCGCGACTGTGTGAGTATCGTGTTCGCGCGTTGCGTGACGAGCGACTCGGCTATCTCGGCCTTCATGCCGGGGTTCTCGCGCAGGAGCACGTCCACGAAGTAGCCGAGCACGGAGATGTCGCGGCGCTCGATGGCGAGCGCATGCGCCTCGCTCATCGGGGGACGGTCGGAGTCGCGCACGTAGAAGGGGCGCGGGTTGATGCGCGAGGCGGCGGCGCGAAGGACTACCTTGTCGTCTGTGAACTGTTGGAGAAAGCCGACCTGCCCGCTCGCGGAGATGACGGCCGCCTCGTCGTTCTGCCCAATCTCCTCGTCAATGAAGCGCAGCAGAGTCTTCCGCAATCGCATGCTGCTGCCCGCCGAGAGGTGCAGGTCGTCCACGAAGAAGATGACCGTGCGGCCGCGGTCGAGCGGGAGCACGGAGCCGCCCACGGCGCTCTTGATGCCGCGCGCGGCGGCGAGCTGCGCGTCCTCGTTGACCGTCCCCGCCTGCACGCGGTCGAAGAAGACGATGGGCCTCTCGCCTCCGTCAACTTTTAGCTCAAACTGCTCGGGCTTCAAGCCCTCGACGAACTTGCCCGACTTGTCGAAGACCATCACGTCGGTCTGCACCAACTGCGTGCTGATGCGTACGACCTCTTCGTCATCCTGTTTCTGCGCGGGCTGACTCTGCTGCTGCGCGCGCGCGGGCGCGAGCAGGCACAGCGACGCGAGGAGCGAGGCGAGTGCGGCGCGCGCGGCGACCTTTGTGTGGGAGGGAAGCATCGCGTAAGACCCTTCGGGCTTCAACGGGGAGCGGCCAAAATCTTACCACGCACGCGAGCGCGCGCGTGAGACAAAACCGCGCCGGATGTAAACCCTTTGTAAAACGAGTGGAATAAAACTTTCATTTCGTATGGACGTATACAATCCCGCACGCTTTATACGAACTTTTGAACCTCAGATGCGCCCCCGCGCCCGCGCGGTTTGCCGGGCGGCGCGCCGGGGACGCGAGAGGCACTACACGTTGAGCGAACAGAGACCCACGCTGAAACTCGAACGCGTCACGAAACGCTTCGGCGACTTCACGGCCGTTGACGAGCTGAGCCTAACCGTGCGCGCGGGCCGTGTCTACGGGCTGCTCGGGCCGAACGGCGCGGGCAAGACCACGACCATCCGCATGATCGTCGGCATCACAGCGCCCGACGAGGGAACGGTCGAACTCTTCGGCCGCGCGGTCAACTCCGAGTCGCAAGACCGCATCGGCTACCTGCCCGAAGAGCGCGGCCTATACAGGCGCATGAAGGTCGCGGATCAACTGCGCTTCTTCGCCGAATTGAAGAACTTCTCGGGCCGCGCGGCCGACGAGGCGATTGACCGCTGGCTCGCGAAGGTGAAGCTCTCGGAGTGGAAGCGCAAGAAGGCTTCCGAGCTTTCAAAGGGCATGCAACAGAAGATTCAGTTCATCGCGGCCGTGATGCACGACCCTGACCTGCTCATACTCGACGAGCCTTTCTCGGGACTCGACCCCGTCAACGTCGAACTTCTGGAAGCCCTCGTGCTTGAGCTTAAGGCCGAGGGGAAGACCATCATCTTCTCGACGCACCAGATGGAGGTGGCGGAACGCATCTGCGACGACATCTGCCTCGTCAATCGCTCGCGCAAAATCCTCGACGGCAGCATACGCGAGGTCAAGCGCGGCTTCGGCCGAAACTCCCTCGCGCTCCGCTTCGAGGGCGTCGAGGGCGACGGCGTGCTCGAAGACACGGCGCTCGTCGCGGGCGTCAAGCGCCACGCGGACGAGACCGAGGCTCTGCTCGCGCCGGGCGCTGAGCCGCAGGAGGTCTTGCGCCGTCTGCTCGCGGCGGGCGCGCGCGTGACGAAGTTCGAGCTGGTAGAGCCTTCCTTGCACGACATCTTCATAGAGATGGTCGGGGGTGCTGAATGAATAAATTCCTCGCCGTCGTCAAGCGCGAGTACGTGCAGCGCGTGCGCAGCAAGATGTTCCTCCTTCTCACCATCGGCGCGCCCTTGATGGTCGCGCTCTTCACGGTCGTGCCCATACTCATCGCGGGGATACGCTCGGGCGGCCCGCTGCGCGTCGCGGTGCTCGACGAGACGGGCCGCATGTACGAGCGACTGAGCGACGCGCTCACGCGCACCGACGGCGACGACGACGAAGAAGAAGCAGCAGCGCGCGCGCGTCAACCCCCGGCGGCGTTGAACCAGAACGGCCCGGAGCGCATGAAGCAGGCCGCGCGCGCGTCCGAACAGGCTTACGCGGTCGAGCGCGTAGAGCAGGGAGGGCTTACGCGCGAAGAGTTGATTAGCCGACTCGACGCGCGTGTGAAGGCGAGCGAGTTGGACGCCTACGTGCTGCTCCCGAAGGACGTGCTCGAAGGCGGCGAGACCGGTTACTACTCTCGCAACGTCGCCGACCAGTTCACGCGCGGCCACGTGCAGGACGCTCTGACGCGCGCCGTGCGCGACGCCCGCCTTGAAGAGCGCGGCATACGCCCCGAGGTCATGCGCGCCGTCAATCAGCCGGTGAAGATGAGGTCGGCGAAGGCGGGCGGCGGCGCGGGCGAGGCCGAAGACAAGGGCGAAGGCTTCGCACTCGTCTTCGGCACGGGCTTCGTCATATATCTTTCGATTCTGCTCTACGGGCAGGTCGTGCTCGGCGCTGTGGTCGAGGAGAAGGAGACGCGCATCGCGGAGATTCTATTCTCTTCGATACGGCCGTTCCCGCTGATGTTGGGAAAGCTCATCGGTGTCTCGCTCGTGGCGCTGACGCAGTTCGCGATATGGGGGTTGGCCTTCGCGCTCTTCTCGCTCTACGGCGTCGCCGCGCTCGCGTCGCGCGGCGTGCCGATAGAGTTCAACCTTCACATCCCCTTGAGCGCCTTCGCGTACCTCCTGCTCTTCTTCGCGCTCGGATATTTTCTCTACGCGTCGCTCTACGCGCTCGTCGGCTCGATGGTGACGACGGCGCAGGAGGGCGGTCAGTTGGCGATGCCGATAATCCTGATTCTCGTCGTCGGTTTCTTTCTCGTCACCCCCGTCATGCGCGCGCCCGATTCGCCCTTCGCCTTCTGGGTCTCGATGGTGCCTTTCTTCGCGCCCATCACGATGCTCGTGCGCATCATGACGCAGACGCCGCCCGGCTGGCAGATTGCGCTCTCGCTCGCCGTCGGCTTCGCGACGGTCGCGCTCCTCATTTGGCTCGCGGGCCGGGTCTACCGCGTAGGAATGCTCATGTACGGCAAGCGCGCGACCATCCCCGAAATGCTCAAGTGGGTGCGTCGGCCGTAACGAAGTCATGGCGATTGAGACAGAGAAGAAGTACAGATTGACGCGCGAGATGTTAGAGCCTTTGCGTCTACGGTTGAAAGAGATTGGCGCGGAGGTCGTGCGCGAAGAGGAGTTGGAGGAGAACGTAATCTACACGGGGCCGGGGCTCGACCCGCGCAGCCGCGTGCTACGCCTGCGACGCACGCCGCGCGGCGCACTCTTCACCTTCAAGGAGCGCGATTCGTCGTCGCCCTCGGCCGTCAAGCGACAGCGCGAGGAGGAGACCGAAGTTTCAGACGCCTCGGCGCTCGCCTCGATACTCGAAGCGCTCGGCTACCGCGCCGCGCTCGTCTACGAGAAGCGCCGCGCGACTTGGAGACTGAACGATGCGGAAGTCGTCATGGACGAGCTGCCCTTCGGCCTCTTCCTCGAAATCGAAGGCGAAGAGCCCGCAATCCTCGAAGCCGAAAAACTCCTCAACCTCGAAGACGCCGAAGCAGAACACGCGCCCTACCCGGAGTTAACGCTCCGCCACGGGGAAAATCGTGGCGGGGTCTTTGAATCCAGGTTCGCACGCGTGTGATTCAGCAGCGCACACGCGAGATTTAGCAGCGCACACGTGAGCTTTATAGCGATATGCAGTTGGATGCGACGACCACAACAGAACCGCGAGCGGTAGCGAGCGGGTATAGGTTTCGACAGGCAGGCTCTCGGCAACTCGCTACTCACTCGCTACCCGCTCGCTACCCGCTCGCTACCGCTCGCGGTTCTGTTTGGCCGCCCGCGGCGCTGCTCGCATCCATTCGCTAATTGCTGTAACGACGCGGGTACGAAAAAAAGTAAGTCGCGGATGAAAATATACTCGCACTCGCCGATTCTCACACCGCACTCGCCGATATTGACCGCGCACTCGCCGATATTGACCACGCACCGGCAAGTTTTGACGCCGCACCAGGAAGAATTGACGCCGCACTTGAGAGAAGTGACGCCGCACTGATCAGATTTAACGCCGCACGCATGAGTTTTGCGCCGCACACGCCGAAGTTTGCACCGCGCAAGTCGAATGTGGCACGCCGCCGATAGAAATTAGAAAGGCGGCTCCGTTCTTGAAGGAACGGAGCCGCCTTTGAACTCGGAAGGAGATTAAATTCCTTCTTACATGCCCATGCCGCCGCCCATGCCGCCCGGCATCGCGGGCGTCTTGTCGTCTTCGGGAAGCTCCGAGATGAGCGCCTCGGTCGTCAGCATCAGGCCAGCGATGGAGGCCGCGTTCTGGAGCGCCGAGCGCGTGACCTTCGCGGGGTCGATGACGCCCGCCTCGACGAGGTCTTCAAAGGTCTCCGTGGCCGCGTTGTAGCCGTAGGACTCCTTCTTCGCATCGCGCACCTTCTCGACGATGACCGCGCCCTCTTTGCCCGCGTTCGAGACGATCTGGCGGAGCGGCTCTTCGAGCGCGCGGCGGACGATGGTGACGCCTATCTGCTCGTCCGCGTCGCCCTCGCCCTCCTCGTTCGCACGGAACTTGTCGAGCGCCTTCGCCGCGCGCACGAGCGCCACGCCGCCGCCCGGCACGATGCCCTCTTCGACGGCCGCGCGCGTCGCGTGCATCGCATCTTCGACGCGAGCCTTCTTCTCCTTCAACTCGGTCTCTGTCGCCGCGCCGACGCGAATCACCGCGACGCCGCCGACGAGCTTCGCAAGACGCTCCTGCATCTTCTCGCGGTCGTAGTCCGAAGAGGTATCTTCGATCTGCGCCTTGAGGGTCTTGACGCGCGCCGCGATGTCCGCGTCCTTGCCCGCGCCCTCGACGATGGTCGTGTTGTCCTTGTCAATCGTAATCTTCTTCGCGCGGCCGAGGTCTTCGAGCTTGACGTTCTCAAGCTTGATGCCGAGGTCTTCCGAGATGACCTTACCGCCCGTCAAGATGGCGATGTCTTCGAGCATCGCCTTGCGGCGGTCGCCGAAGCCGGGGGCCTTCACGCCCGCGACGTTCAAGGTGCCGCGCAGCTTGTTGACGACCAGAGTCGCGAGAGCCTCGCCCTCAACGTCCTCCGCGATGATGATGAGCGGCTTGCCCATCTTCGCAATCTGTTCGAGGAGGGGAAGCAGGTCTTTCATCGAGCTGATCTTCTTCTCGTGGATGAGAATCAGCGGGTTGTCGAGAACAGCCTCCATGCGCTCGGGGTCTGTCACGAAGTAGGGCGAGAGGTAGCCGCGGTCGAACTGCATGCCCTCGACCACGTCAAGCTCGGTCATCATCGTCTTCGACTCTTCGACGGTGATGACGCCGTCCTTGCCTACCTTGTCCATCGCCTCTGCGATGAGCATGCCGATGGTCGCGTCGCCGTTCGCCGAGATAGTCCCGACCTGCGCGATCATGTCGCCCTTGACAGGCTTCGCCATCTTCTTAATCTCCGCCGTCGCGCGCTCCACAGCCTTGTCTATCCCGCGCTTGAGGGCCATCGGGTTCGCGCCCGCCGCGACCGTCTTCACGCCCTCGCGGAAGATGGCCTGCGCGAGCACGGTCGCAGTCGTCGTGCCGTCGCCCGCTACGTCCGAGGTCTTCGACGCAACCTCGCGAACCATCTGCGCGCCCATGTTCTCCATCGAATCTTTGAGTTCGATCTCTTTCGCCACTGTCACGCCGTCTTTCGTGATCGTCGGGCTACCGAATTTCTTGTCGAGGACGACGTTGCGGCCCTTCGGCCCGAGCGTGATCTTGACAGCGTCGGCGAGCTGGTTGACGCCGCGCAGAATTGCCGCGCGCGACTCCTCACCGTGTATCACTTGCTTTGCCATAACAGTCTCTTCTCCTTCGATAAACTTGTTCCGTGTGTGCTTCGCGAAAGTGAAAAAGCGGCAGTTAGTCGGAGACTACTTGCCGCCCTTCTTGCCGCTCGCCGCGCCGGCGCGCTCGATGACGCCGAGGATTTCGTCCTCGCGCATGATGAGGTACTCGTCGCCGTCAACCTTTATCTCCGAGCCGGTATACTTGCCGAAGAGCACGCGGTCGCCAGCCTGTACGTCGAGCGGGATTCGCGCGCCGTCGTCCTTGCGCTTGCCTTCGCCGACGGCGATGACCTCGCCCTCCTGCGGCTTCTCCTTCGCCGAGTCGGGGATGATAATCCCGCCGCGAATCTGCTCGCCTTCCTCGATGCGCTTGACGATCACACGGTCGTGCAGTGGTTTGATGTTGGTAGCCATAAAGCTCCTCTCCTCTTTCAGTCTGGATGAGTTTGGGTTTTGATTGCTTCAACGCCTATGCCTTGGCGCTCTCTCGCCGGGAGTGCTACGACTTCGGACATAATTCGCCCGGATTTGCTCTGGAAAATTCCCGTTTTTAGCACTCCTTGTACAGGACTGCTAAAAATATAGCACCCGGCCGATGCTTGTCAACCCCTCCGAAGTCGCGGGAGGTAAGGCGTGCGTGGATTGATGTTTCGTGGGCGGCGTTCAGCGCTTGCGGCGCGCGGGCGATTTGCGCGGGCGGTGGTTATTTGAGGCGGCGGCGCGCTCCTGCGTGCGGTATGTGGCGACGCGTTTCGAGAGCGTGTTGCGGTGTATGCCGAGGGTGGAGGCCGTGCGCGAGAGGTGCTCTTTGTGGCGCGCGAGCGCCTTCTGTATGTAGAGCTTCTCGAACTCTGTGAGGGCCTCGTCGAGCATTATCTGCCCGTCGAGCATCTCGTCAATCAGCGCCTCTAGGCGTTCGCGCATCGGCATGGGGGCCGCCTCCGTGACTTTTGATAAAGACTCAAACGGGACTTATTTCCCGTCCAGCTTCGCGCTCGACGCGAAGAGTCTGCGATACTCTGCGAGGAAGTGCGAGCGCATGTTTTCCGAGGTGCAGAAGGAGATGAGGCGCGCACCTTCGGCGAGCGCGGGCCCCGTGCGCGCTTCGGCGACCGATTCGAGGTGTACGGGGAAGGCCGTGAGCGCGAGGTAGACTACCGAGCAGACTGCCACGCCGCGCGCGAGTCCGAAGGCCGCGCCGAGCGCCCGGTCGAGCCAGCCGAGCTTCGCGCGCTTGAGCCCCGCGCGCACGTAGTGTCCGACAAGAAATCCGGCCGCGAGGACAAAGCCTACGACGAGTAGGAAGCCCGCGGCGTGCGCGGCCTCTGTAGTTCGCACGAAGCCGAAACCGCGCAGCAACTCACCCGCGGGCGAGTAGGCGCGCGCCGCCAGAACGACGCCGACCAACAACCCGAAGCTCGCAATCAGCGCGCGCACGAACCCGCGCAGAGCGCCCGCGGCCACGGACGCCCCAACAATCGCAAGCACGAAGAGGTCGAAAACGGTCATCGTAGTTTAGCTGTCAGCACTCAGCACTCAGCATTCAGCCGACCCTCTTTGCGTCTACTTCGCGTGCTTTGCGGTTAAACCCTCACTGCTTGAACGCAAAGCACGCGAAGTAGACGCAAAGAGCGCAAAGGGATTTAAGCTGAAAGCTGAGTGCTGACAGCTTAAAGCTCTTCCCCCGTGAGCAGGCGGTACGCTTCGAGGTAGCGGTCGGTCGTGGCGGCGGCGACCTCTTCGGGGAGCGGCGGAGCGGGCGGCCGCTTGTCCCACGGAAGCGTTTCGAGGTAGTCACGCACGAACTGCTTGTCGAAGGAGGGCTGTGCGTGTCCCGGCTCGTAGATGTCCGCGGGCCAGAAGCGCGAGGAGTCGGGCGTCAGAGCCTCGTCAATGAGTATGACCCGGCCTTCGCGGTCGCGCCCGAACTCGAACTTCGTGTCGGCGATGATGATGCCGCGCGCGCGCGCGTAACGCGCGGCCTCGCGGTAGAGCGAGAGCGAGGTGTCGCGAAGTTGCGCCGTAGTCTCACTGCCTACGATTTCACTCATGCGCGCTTCGCTGATGTTCTCGTCGTGTCCTTCTTCGGCTTTGGTCGCGGGCGTGAAGATGGGCGCGGGAAGCTCTTCGGACTCGCGCAAGCCCTTGGGCAGCTTATGGCCGCAGACTTCGCCCGTCGCTTGATAATCTTTCCAGCCGGAGCCCGCGAGATATCCGCGCACGACACATTCGACGGGGAAGACTTCCGTGCGGCGCACGAACATCGAGCGCCCGCGCAACACGTCCGCGTGCGCGCTCAGGTGTTGCGGCATGCGCGCAACGTCTGTCGCGACGAGGTGGTGCGGCGTGATCTCCGAGAGCCGCTCGAACCAGAAGCGCGAGAGCGCGGTGAGCACTTCGCCTTTGCGTTCTATCTGCGTGGGCAGTATGCAGTCGAAGGCAGAGATGCGGTCTGTGGCGACGATGAGCAGGTGCTCGTCGTCGGCCTCGTAAACGTCCCGGACCTTGCCCCGGCGCAGGAGCTTTAGACCGGGAAGCATCGTCTCGGCGACTGTACGTGTGCCTGTCATGTCGTTTGGCGAAGTGTGTCGGGCGTCTTCGGGAGAATGAAAGCCGAACTGCCGAAGCGGCGAGGCGCGATTGTGCTCGCGCCCTCAGATGTTGTCAAGGAATAGTTCCAAGTTCAAAGTTGAAAGTTCAAAGTTAAGAACACGGCTTCCGGCTTTTAACTTTGAACTTTGAACTTGGAACTTGGAACTTATGTCTTATCCATCGCGTCGCGGAGGCGGCGAATCTGCGCGGCGTGGTTGTGCGCGTGCGCGGCGTAGATGGAGAGCCAGTCGCTCGCGGTGTAGCGGCCCGACTCGGAGTGCGTGCCCTCGCGCGCCCAGTCCTCTTCGGTCATCGAGTCGAGCAGTTGTCCGGTCGTGGCGCGCGCCCCGCGTAGCGCGTCGAGCGCGGGGGCGATGTCGCGCTCGTTGTAGCGAAGCGAGGCCGCGTAAGTTTCCTGATCGTAGCCCTGTATCTGCGGGCTCTCTTCCGTCAATAGCTTGCGCAGGCGTATGGCGCTGTTCATCTCGCTGTCGGCGAGGTGCTGCACTATCTCTCTCGCGCTCCACTTGCCCGGCAGGGGGTGCTCCGTCATCTCCGCGTCGGTGAAGCCTTCGAGGCTTCGCACGACCTCGTCATATCCGGCCTTGTACTGCGCGATGAGCGCGTGCCTTTCTTCCGTCGTCATAAGACTCCTTTTGAATCGGCCGCCGTGGGCCGTAACACTTTTGGCTCGCGAAAGGTGGGCGACGCGTAGCGCACGCGCCGCACTGTAAATATCATAAGCGCGCGCCACTTTGGAAGAGTCGGAGTTTTGAGACACGGCGTGAGGGGGCGGGGAAGTAACTCTGGCGGGACCGTTGTACTCTACCGGACGAAACCAATACGGTCGAAGAGAACATATTACTTGAGTTTAGTCGCCCGGTTCGTTATAGTTCCAGATGTCCACGGGGGCGCTCGTCCGCATTGGGCGGTGCCTCGCGGCGAGTCAGACGGCCTCGCCGATTCTACTGAACTGTCCCGCGATGACCATTAAATCCGCCGCCAACATCCCACGCGCTAAAGAAGCGGGTGACGATAAATCCGAGATAACTGAGCGCAAGCTCAATCTCCTTGTCGTCGAAGACGACGAGACTATTCTCGAACTTATCGCCGAGCATTTTTCGCGCACGGGCTACATGGTGATGACGGCGCAGGACGGGTTGGCCGGCGTTCAGGCGGCCTTGAACGACCGCCCCGACGCGATCATTCTTGACCTGATGCTTCCCAAGATGGACGGGCTGGCGGTCTGCCGCGAGGTGCGCGAGAAGGCCCCTTACATCCCGATCCTCATGCTGACGGCCAAGGACGACGTTGTTGACAAAGTGCTCGGGCTTGAGATGGGCGCGGACGACTACATCACCAAGCCCTTCGTGCTGCGCGAGCTTGAGGCCCGCCTCAAGAGCGTGATGCGGCGCATGCGGGTTGCCACGCGCACCGAGACGAGCGAGGACGCGCCGATTCTTCGCGGCCGTCTACGCATTGACCCGGCCAAGCGAGAGGTGACGGTCGGCGACCGTCAGGTCGAACTCACGCCGAAGGAGTTCGAGCTTCTCCGACTCTTCGCCTCGAACCCCGGCCGCGTCTTCCCTCGCAAGTACCTTCTGGAGAAGATTTGGGACTACTCCTACGAAGGCTATGACCGTACGATTGACTCGCACATCAATCGCCTGCGAGCCAAGATCGAGGACAACCCCGAGAACCCGCAGATGGTTCTGACCGTCTGGGGAATCGGTTACAAGTTCAGCGACGAACAGCGCTGAAGGTCACTCCTTAAAAGGGCCCGCTCCGGGCCTTCCCGTTAAGCGGGCCACAGAGCACACCGCCTCGCTCTACAAAAGCCCGCACATCCTTTGAAGGTTCCCGTTAGACTCACACCTTGAGACGGGCGCGCCTGCCCTCGAAGAAAAATATTATGAAGAACGAACTGACTCGACACGACATCGCCGTGCGGAAGGAAGCGACGAAGGACGCGCGCATCTCTGCGTGGACGGCGTCGCGCTGCGTGCGCCTCGGGCTCGTGGGCTCGCTCGGCGCGTCGCTCGCGCTGCTAATGCCCGACCACATGCCGCGAGCGCAGCAGCGTTACACGGAGCCTTCCGTCAGGGTCACGAGTGTGACGACGAGCGGCAACGTCGTCTCCATCTCGGCCGACGGCTCGCTCGGGCGCGCGCAGACGTGGCAAGACCCCGAGGGCTTCCACGTCGTGCTCGTCAACGGGCAGGCGGCGGCGGGCGCGTCGGGCGGCGGCGTGAAGGCGCGTCGCGTCGGAAACTCTCTTGAGCTTGTCGTGCCCGTACGCCGCGGCGCGAGCGTGATGGTCGAGCCGCGCGGCAACCGCTTAGACCTCGTCGTGAGCGGGGGTCAGGCGGGCGCGCTCAACGTCGAGAACTTCCCCGTCGAGCAGCGCGACGAAGCGAAGGCGCGCACGCGAACGTCGGAGCCGCGCGAGCGCGAGTCCGCGCCGCGAGAGGAAGAGTCTTACGTAGCGCAGCCGACGCAGCGCCGACGCAATCAGTCGGAGGAGCAGTCGGGCGCTCAGACGTTCGAGCCGCAGTCCTACGCGAAGCCTGCGCCGCAGTCCGGCGCTCAGACGCAGAAAGAGGACGCGGCGACCGCCCCTACGCGCAACCCGATACCCGCCGAGCCAGTGCAGTCCGTGGGGCTCACTCCGCCCGCGGGGCAGGTGCACGTCCCCGTCCCCGCCGAACCCGCGCCCACGAGTCCCGGCGTGCCCGCTGTCACCAGCGCACAGCTTGAGGCGGCCCCCGGCTCAGGCTCGGGGATTCTGTCGTTCATAATCTCGATGCCCGCGCTGCTGTGCCTGCTCGGGGCAGGGCTTCTGGGCGCGCTGCTGGTGTGGATGCGCCGCCGCAGGAGTTCGGAGTTCGAGGGCGAGACGACGGAGGAGTCCTCGAAGAGGTTGCGCGCGTCGGCCGAGTCGCTTGAAGAAGAGTCCGCGAAGCCCTTCAAGCATTCCAGGGGCGACCGCCGCAAGTCGAGCCTCTCCGTCCCGTTCGAGCGTCGCAAGTCGGGCCACGGGGCCGAAGACGAGGCTCTGCGCCGACAGATAGACCCGAACGCGAATAACGCCGAAGGCGGCGAGCGCGCCCTCGAACTCAAGCCCACGCATCAGCCGCCCACGCCCGTCATAGAGTTCGGCGCGTACCGCATTGATCAGGAGGTCGCGAACCTCGTCGAGGGCAGGCCGCACAGCCTCGAAGTCATAGCCTCTCGCGCGGCCGACGACAGGCGCGCGGTCGAGACTTCGCTCTTGAAGGCTCTGCGCTCGCACGACGTTAATGAGGACGGGCGGCGCCGCGCGCGCACGGCGCTCGAAGACTACGGCTTCGTCGCGCGCTCATGCGCGTCGCTGCTTCTAGGCTCGGAGAGCTTCGAGCGCGCTTCGTCAGCACGCGCTCTCGGCGAGATGCGCTCGTCGCAGGCGCTGCCGTTCTTGACCGAAGCGCTCTACGACCACGACTCGGTCGTCCGCAACGAGTGCGTGCAGAGCCTCGGCACGCTCGGAATGCCTTCGGCCATCGGCGCGCTGCTCGACGTTGCGCGTCGTCACCCAGACCTCTCCGCGAACGTGCTCGGCCCCGCGCTCACCGCCTGCTCGGTCGAGTCGCTTGAGTTGACGTGGGACTCGCCCTTCGACAGCCGCACGTTCGCTGAAGGGCAGGACGCGGACGACTTCTCGCCCGAGACGGTGGCAATCATGTCGGCGGAGTCTTACGAAGAGCTTCCCGACTACATCGAAGACGAGACGCTCCGCTCCGCGCTCGAATGCGTCGGAAGCGAGTACGCCGAGTCGCGCGTGGTCGCGGCGCACAATCTCGCGCAGTTCCAGGTGCGGCGCGCGGTCGAGGCTCTGGCCGCGCTCGCACGCAACGACTCGGAGTCGGCCGTCCGCTCGGCCGCCGTGACGAGCCTCGGGCTCATCAACCACGAGTCGGTATTCGTCCACGTCATCGCCGCACTTGCGGACGAGGCGCGCGAAGTTCGCGCCGCGGCCGCGCGCGCTATATCTCGCCTGAGCTTCGACCGCGCGGACGCGTACGTCCGCGTCATCCAGACGGCCGACACGGCCGCGCTCCGCGACGTGGCGCAGGCATGCGTCAAGGCGGGGCTCGCCGCGCAGGCGATAAGCCGTCTCGGCAGCGAAGACCGAAGGCAGGCTTACGAAGCCTTCTCGCTCCTGACGCTCTGCGCTCGCGCGGGCGAGGTTCACCTGATACTCGACACGGTCGAGTGCCACCGCGACATAGAGGTGCGGATGACCTGCATACGCCTGCTCGGGCTCTCGTTCCAGCCCGAGTTGGGCGAGCAGTTGACGCGAATCGCGAGCAACGGCGGCGTGCCCGAGCGCGTGCGCCGCGCGATTGTCGAGACGGTCGAGAACGCCGGACAGCCCGCGTCGGTCGCGGCCCATTCCTCGCAGGTTCAGCCCGTCGGGGTTGAATAGAGACCGGACTTCGGTGCGCGCGGCGCGGGTCGAAAGTTCTCGCGCCGCACGCGCCGGAGTCGGCAGTTGACAGACGTAAGAGTCGGAGCGTCGGTCGTTTCGTCGGCGGGAAATTGTTTTGGTGACAAGTGCCGCGCCCCTATTGCATAATGGCCGCCGTCAACGCCTTCGGAACTCAAGTCCAGAGATCACTCGCCATGCCCCTGAAGTATTCCACTAGCAAGCCAAGTAACACGCGCATGAAGGCGTACGTCGCCCTGCTCGCCGCGCTCACCCTTTTGTCGGCCGCCGCGCTCTTCGGCACGGCCGCGAGCGCGCAGCGCGGCAAGAACGACAACGCCTCGCAGAAGGGCGGCTCGTCGTCGTCGTCGAGGCGCGTCTTCGTCGGACGCGGCAGCGACACATCCTCCGGCTCGCGCGTCACCATCAAGAGCGATGACCCGCTCAACGACTATTCGGCATACCGCAGCGGCGACCGCTTCTACGTCGTGCTGCCGAAGTCCGCGGCGGGCGCAATCTCGAAGGGGAGCGGCAAGGGCTACACGGACGTGCAGGTGCAGCAGCGGGGCGACTCGGTCGTCGTCTCCTACAAGGTTCAGCCCGGCGCGAAGCCGCGCGTCGAGCAGAAGTTCAACCGCCTCGACGTGGTCTTCGACGTGAAGGAGGGCGCTCAGCCCGCCGCTTCTGGACAGGACTCTTCGGCCGCGGCACGGCAGCAGCCCGCGAGCGAGAACAGAAACCCGAACGCGTCCGCGCAGCAGCAGCAACAACAGCAACAGCAGGCGGCGACGCAGCCGAAATCTTCCACTACGGCGGAGACTCCGAACGAGAGGCGTCCTGCGGAGGTCGCGCCGAACACGCAGCAGCCCGGCGCGCCCAACACTTCGAGCACGGCCGCACAGGCTGGCGAGGCCGCGACTCAGCCCGCCAACGCGCAGACGCAGGCAGTGCCATCGCCCGCGGGCGAGCAGACGGCATCAACCGCGCCGACTGCCGAGCCGCAGGTCGCGCGGAACCAGCCGCCCGCGCCCATCGCGCCCATCACGAACCCGAACTCTTCGGTCGCGGGCGCGCAGGCGGGCTCTTCGTTCGGCACGATGCTGGTTAACAATTGGCCCATCCCTCTCTTCGTCACGCTCGTCCTCGTCGGACTCGGCCTCGTATTCTTCGCGCGCCGCTCGACAGGCCACGCCCCCCCGGAAATCGAAGCGGCCGAAGTCGCGACGACTACGGCGACTACGAAGAAGAAGGTTGAGGAGCCGCGCGCGGCTCTTCTGAAGGAGGCGACGCCCGCCGCCGATTCCATCGCGGCGAAGAGTACGCCGCCCGTCGAAGCCGCGCCGCCCGTCGAAAGCAAACCGCTTGTCGAAGCCGCGCTGCCCGTTGCGGTCGCACCGCTCGTCACTGCCGCGACGGTCGCGACCGGCAAGAAGAAGAAGAAGAAGGATCGAAAGGCGAAGACGAGAGGCGGGCGCGTGGAAGAACTCTCGCTCGCGGAGGCGGAGAAGACCGCCGAGCCTTCTGTCGTCGAGCTTCCCGTCGCCGAACCTTCTGTCATTGAGTCTTCTGTCGCTGAATCTTCTGTCACTGAGCCTTCTTTCGCCGAGCCTTCCGTCGCCGAGACTCCTGCTGAGATAGTCGCGGCGGCACCCGTCGAAGAGGCTCAAGCGGAAGTCTCCGCTCCGTCCGTCGAAGAGGCTCCGGCGGAAGTCGCCGATGCATCCGTCGAAGATACGGCCGTCGAAGAGTTAGAGATGCCGACAATCGAGGCCGCCGCGACGGAGGCTGTGAGCTTCGAGACGCCCGCGGCCGTCGAAGCGGCGGAGGCAGAAGCGCCGCGCGAGGTTTCAATCGAACCGGCGGTCGTCGCCGTCGAGCCGTCAGCCGCAAAGCCGTCTGTCGAGTCTGTTGTCGAGCCCACTGCGGAGCCGGTCAACGAGTCAGTTGTCGAGTCGGTCGTCAAGCCCGAGGCTGAGCCCGTTGTCGAGTCAGTCACAGTGCCGGTCAGGAGCATCGCGCCCGCGGACGCGCCCGACGCCGAAGCGGTTCAGGCGCAGACGCGTAGTCTGCTCGAAGGCGAGTCGTACGACCGCTCGGTCATAGGCTCGGAAGACTCTATGGCGCGGCAGTTGATTGGCGCGGAGCTTCTCTCGGCACTCTCCGGCCGCAACGCCGAAAGACGCGAGCGCGCACGCGCCGCGTTCGTCGAGCACGG
Organism: Pyrinomonadaceae bacterium; assembly: GCA_045807805.1. Lineage (GTDB taxonomy): Bacteria > Acidobacteriota > Blastocatellia > Pyrinomonadales > Pyrinomonadaceae > QHXN01. The sequence continues at coordinate 28,346 of JBJMGR010000241.1, forward strand.
ATACTTCGATGAGAAGGCACGCGACGTGCGCGATGCCGCCGCGCCAGCGGAGCGCGCCGCCGCCGCACGCTCGCTCGCAATCGTCGGCGAACGCGCCGCCGCGCCGCATCTCATCAGCGCGCTCGAAGACGACTCGATGGAGGTTCGCCGCGCGGCGGTCGAGGCGCTCGGCGCTCTGCGCGAGCCCACGGCCATCGAGCCGCTCGAAGCGCTCCTGCAACGCGAGAGGATTCAGCGCAACAGAATCCCCAACCGAATCATCCAGCACGCGGTAGAGACCTGCCGCCTCGCCGCCGCCGAAGAGTCGCTCGCCGCCGAAGCCCCTGCGGCCGTCGAGACGCCCGAGGCTGAGACGGTCGAGACGGAGGCCGTCGAAACCGGAGTAGTCGAAGCACAACTCTCCGAGCCCGAAGCGCTCACGCTCACGCACGAAGTCGCCGAAGCGCCGCACGCGGTCGAAGACGCGCGGGTCGAAGATGCCGCACAGGTCGAAGCATTCGCGCCCCGAGTCGAAGTTGAAGAGACCGCGCCTCAGGCCGAAGAGGTTGCGCCGGGGGCCGAAGACGTAGCGCGAACCGAAGATGTCGCGCCGCATGAAGCGGCAATGGCGACGGCCGCGCCCGTCGAAGAGGTTCTGTCGCTTGAAGGGCCGACGCACGCCGACGAGGTTCCTACGCTTGAGGCGACGGCCTTTGAGTTAGACCTCGACTCGGCGGAGGCCGAGACGCCCTTCACGGAGTCGAACGCGGTCGAGCCTTTCTTCTACGCGCCACAGGTCTCCGAGTCGGACGTGGCGGAGCCGCGGGCCGAGGAGGAGTTGCACGCGCCGTCCGAAGTGTCGGGCGTAGAGTCCGCCGTCGAGTCGGAGGATAAGTCGCTTGCGCCTCTTGTCGCTTCGGGCGAGCGCGAAGAGTCCGCGAACGCGGACGAGTGGTTCGAGTTCGACATGAGCGACATCCGCGCACCCGAGCGCGCGCCCGAGCCCGAGCGCGCGACCGCGCCCACGGCGGAGTCGCTCTTCGAGTTCTCTTCGGGCGAGACGATGCGGGCCGAAAGCGTCGCGGAGACGGAAGCGCGGACTCCCGCCGTCGAGTCTCTCCCGTTCGAGACGGCCGCCGAGACGCCGACAATCGAAACGTCATTCGAGACTCGCGAAGCCGAAGCCTTGTTCGAGTCGAGCGCGGCCGAGACACTTTTCTCCGAGGGGCGTAAGGTCGAAGAGCCGACGGAAGTTTCGGCGGTCGAGTTCGAGCGCGCGGGGGTTTCAGAGTCGTCGGTCGAGCCTTCGCACGCGACCGGGGCCGAGGCCGTGACCGCGCCGCTGCCGGACATACATGAGAAGGGCGTCATGCCCTTCAACGAGCGTTCGACCGTGCCCGCCGTGATACAGCAGCGGCTCACGAGTCGCGACGCCTCCGTCCGCGCGGCGGCGATCACAGAGCTTTCGCACGTGGACTCGGACGAGGCATTCCAGCAGATATGCTCCGCCTTCGACGACGAGGCGAAGGAGGTTCGCAGCGCGGCCGCGCGCTCACTATACGAGCTTCGCGCCGACCGCGCCGAGTCGTTCACGAGAGCCCTGCGCGAGGCGAACCCCGACCGGCGACGCAACGTCGGATCGGCCATCTCTTCGTCGGGCCTCGCGGGCGAAGCCATCTCGCAACTGACGGGCGAGAGCCGCGACAAGACGTATGAAGCCTTCTCGCTCCTCTTCCTGATGGCGAAGGCGGGCGAAGTCCAGCCGCTCGTTCGCGCAATCGAGGGCCACCCGAACAACGAGGTGCGATTGGCGGTCGTCAAGCTGCTTGCGCTCTCGGGCCAGAAGGAGATTCTGCCCGCCTTCCGACGCCTAGCCGTGCGCGGCTCGCTCCCCACGGAAGTCCGCTCGGCCGTCATGGAGGCCATCTACCAGATAAGCAGCAGCCAGCCCACCACAGTGTAAGGCGGATGTCGGATGCCGGATGACGGGGGTCGGTGTTAGAATCAACTTTCTGACACTGACATCCAACAAACATCTATCATCCGACATCTGCTTTTATGCCTTTCAAACTACGCTCCGAATTCACGCCGCAGGGCGACCAGCCCGCCGCAATCGAGACGCTCGTGCGCGGTCTCGGCGACGGCGCGAGAGACCAGGTTCTGCTCGGCATCACGGGCTCGGGCAAGACCTTCACGGTCGCCTCCGTCATCGAGCACACGCAGCGCACGACGCTCGTCATCGCCCACAACAAGACGCTCGCCGCGCAGCTTTATCAGGAGTTCAAGGGCTTCTTCCCCGAGAACTCCGTCGAGTACTTCGTCTCCTACTACGACTACTATCAGCCCGAGGCATACGTGCCGGCCTCCGACACGTACATCGAGAAGGAGGCGACCATCAACGAAGAGATAGACCGCCTGCGTCTTTCCGCCACGCGAGCGCTCTTCGAGCGGCGCGACGTTATAGTCGTCGCCAGCGTCTCCTGCATCTACGGCCTCGGCGACCCCGACGCCTACTACGACATGATTCTCTTTATCGAGCCGGGCATGAAGCTCACGCGCGAGCAGCTCCTGCAGAGGCTCGTCGAGCTTCAGTATGAGCGCTCCGACGTAGAGTTCGCGCGCGGCTCTTTCCGCGTGCGCGGCGACACCGTCGAGGTCTACCCGTCCTATCAGGATCAGGCTTACCGCATAGAGCTTTGGGGCGACGAGGTTGACTCCGTCTCGACTATCGATGCCTTGCTCGGCGAAGTCCTTGAGAAGCACACTTCGCGCCTGCCCATCTACCCGAAGACGCACTACGTGATGCCGAAGGCGACGGTCAAGCGCGCCATCAAGACCATACGCGAAGAGTTGGATTGGTGGGAGCCGAAGCTCGTCGCCGAGGGCAAGCTCGTAGAGGCGCAGCGTCTTCATCAGCGAACGATGTACGACCTTGAGATGATTAAGGAGATGGGCTTCTGCCGCGGCATCGAGAACTATTCGCGCCACCTGACGGCCAAGCCTCCGGGCTCGCCGCCGCCGACGCTCCTCGACTACCTGCCCGCCAACTCTCTGGTCGTCATAGACGAGTCGCACCAGACCGTCCCGCAGATACGCGGCATGTTCAACGGCGACCAGTCGCGCAAGCGCACGCTCGTCGAGTACGGCTTCCGCCTGCCGTCGGCGATGGACAACCGCCCCTTGAACTTCGAGGAGTTCCAGAACCGCATCGGCCAGACCATCTACGTCTCCGCGACGCCCGGCCCGTACGAGTTGACGCGCACGAGCGGCGAGGTGGTCGAACAGATAATCCGCCCGACTGGATTGATGGACCCGCGCGTCGAGGTGCGCCCCGTCAAAGGGCAGATTGACGACCTCCTGGGCGAGTGCCGCGCGCGCGCCGAACGCAACGAGCGCGTGCTCGTCACGACGCTCACGAAGAAGATGGCCGAGGACTTGACCGAATACTTCTCCGAAGTTGACGTGCGCGTGCGTTATCTACACTCCGACATCGAGACGCTTGAGCGCATACGTATACTGCGAGACCTGCGCCGCGGCGAGTTCGACGTGCTCGTCGGCATCAACCTCCTGCGCGAAGGCTTAGACCTGCCGGAAGTCTCGCTCGTCGCGATACTCGACGCGGACAAAGAGGGCTTCCTCCGCTCCGAGTCTTCGCTCATACAGACCATGGGCCGCGCGGCGCGCAACGCTTCCGGGATGGCGATTCTCTACGCGGACAAAGTGACCGACTCGATGCGCCGCGCCATCGGCGAGACCGACCGCCGACGCACCATTCAGGAGGAGTACAACCGCGAGCACGGCATCACTCCCAAGACCATCATCAAGTCCATCGAGTCCACGCTCGTCACGGCCTACGAGGCGGACTACTTCAAGGTGCCGCTCGAACTCGACGCCTTGGAGGACTACACCGCGGCCAACATCGAGGCCACCATCGCACGCCTCGAACACGAGATGCGCGCCGCCGCCAAGAACCTCGAATTCGAGCGCGCCGCCGAAATCCGCGACCGCATCAAGTACCTGCGCGAGCGCGAGCTGACGATGACTTAGGCGAAC